>JAFASY010000168.1 GCA_019244235.1 Chroococcidiopsidaceae cyanobacterium CP_BM_ER_R8_30 | reverse complement strand
TATGCTGGCTTGCAGGATTACCCTAGGGCAATTGCAGCTGCTCAGGAGGCTTTAGCGATTGACAGAAGCTTGAAAGTTCAAGATCTAGAGTCTGAGACGTTATTGCAACTCGGCGAACTCTACCGAAAAACAGGACAAACCAACTTGGCAATATCCTTCTATCAAGCGGCATTGGCAACCAATCCTACGCTCGAACTTCCAGGTAGTGGTTCTGCTCCTCGCATAGGGTTGGCTCGCGTTTATCGCAGCTTAAATATGCCGTCAACGGCGATCGCCTATTACAAACAAGCGGTTAGTGGTGTGGAGCAAGTGCGGCGAAAGATTCAGGGACTCCCCCCACAGTTGCAACTGTCCTTTCTGCAAGCTGGTCACAAGGGTGACCGAGCTGTTGATGTTTATCGTGAGTTGGCAGACCTGTTGCTATCCCAGGGGCGAAATTTAGAAGCTCAACAGGTCTTAGAATTGCTGAAGGTGCAGGAGTTGCATGACTATACCCACTCGAGAGGTAAGAGCCCAGAAGTCCCATTGACTGCCACAGAAGAACAGATCCTAAAAGACAATAACCGCTTGATTGCCATAGGACAACAGATTTCTAACTGCTATCAAACGCAATGCAGCCAGCTAAATCAACTTCTCGACCAGCAGAATGCCTTAATCCAGCAGATTAATCAGGGTGAACAGAATGTTGAAAGAGCAGCACGCGAACAAAGTGTTGAAGCAAAAAAGATCCAGACTAACTTAATTGTCTTAGGGCAACAAATTGCTGATTGCCATAAAACTCAATGCCCTCAGCTCAGTCAACTTAACGATCAGCGCGATGCTTTGGTAGAGCAATTTAATCAGAAGATTGAAAGCATTGAGCCAGAAGTGCGCAATCGCCTATCTCAAGACCCGGGATTTCTTGACCCCGAAAAATTCAATCTTCAAGCTGAAAATATTGTTGAGGCCCAACCCGGCACCCTGCTGATTTATCCCTTGGTGCTAGAAGACAAAATTTGGCTATTGTGGGCTTCTCAAGGAGGCATTGTTCAAACCATCGTAGTTCCTGTAAAGCGGTCTCAGCTGAGCGAGACTGTCAAGAGATTTCGGGATTTATTAGGAAGTCCTAGTTCTAACATTGCCGAAGTTAAGGCAACTGCTAAACAACTCTACGACTGGTTGATCAAACCACTCGAACCAGAACTGAAGGCAAACAAAATTCAAAATTTGGTTTTTGCACTAGATGGCGTTACCCGCTACATTCCTATGAGTGCCTTATTTGATGGCGAAAAATACCTGATCGAGAACTATGCTGTGTCGGAGGTCTTATCGGCTAGCTTGACCGACACGAGCGATCGCCTCTCTCTTAGTACACAAAACACCTCTGTGCTGGCGCTAGGACTATCTGATGCGGTTCCTCCTGATTTTGGTCCACTGCCAAATGTACCGACTGAATTAAACGCGATAGTACGACACAAACCTGATACGCATGGAATTTACCCAGGTGATAAGTTCCTCAACCATGACTTTGACTATCAGACACTGCGAGACCACCTATTGGGTCATCAAATTCTGCACATTGCTACTCACGCAGAATTTGTTGAAGGTTCTCCCGAGCAGTCTTTTATTCTGTTGGGTACAGGTAAACATCTACCAATTTCTCAGATTAATGTTTTGCAGGATCTGGGAAATGTGCATCTTGTGGTGTTGTCAGCCTGCAAAACAGCTTTAGGGCACTCTGAGCAGAATGGTGCTGAGATTCCAGCTATCAGTTACTACTTCCTCAACAAGGGAGCCAAAGCAGTGATGGCATCGCTCTGGGAAGTGGACGATCTCAGCACAAGCATTTTGATGCAGCAGTTCTATAGCAATCTAGCTCAGGGAACTAACCAGGTGCCTATTACAAAAGCTACCGCTTTGCGTCAGGCACAGCTCGCACTGCTCCATCCTGAGAGTCGAAGAGGAAGTATAGTAGCCGTAAAGCCTTTACCTGGAGAGTTACAGAAAACTGTTCAAAATTACAGTCATCCCTTTTATTGGGCTCCCTTCATCTTAATTGGCAATAACTTATAACATCTTGTTTGGGAGAATTTGCTGATGTTGCCCATTAAACGTCGTCAGTTTCTACACTTCTCCGCATCTACTCTGACAACTTTTGGTCTCAGTCAACTCAACATTCTACGCCAAGGCAATCGGTACGGTAAAGTCTTGGCTCAAGGCACACCAGGCAGGAAGCTAGCTCTGCTAGTTGGGATCAACGGGTATCAGGCAGCAGATGTAGCAGCACTGAAAGGTTGTATCACTGACACGCAGATGCAGCAGGAGCTTCTGGTTAACCGTTTTGGCTTTAACCCAAAAGACATTTTGATCCTAACTGACCTGACTAAGGAGAAACCAACTCGACAAGTAATCCTCACCGCCTTTGAGGAACATCTAATTAAACAAGCCCAGCCAGGAGATATCGTGGTGTTTCACTTTTCTGGGCATGGCAGTCGAGTGAAAGACATAGATTGCGATGCAGCAGATTGCTTGAACAGTACCTTGGTCCCTTCAGATTACTCCTTACCTGACCGAGAGGGGCAGGTACAGGACATTATGGGGCATACCCTGTTTCTACTCATGAAAGCACTGAAGACAGATAACGTCACAGTAGTTCTTGACAGTTGTTACTCTGGTGGTGGCAAACGGGGCAATGTAATTGTGCGTTCGCGCGAAATTAAGGATTCTCCATTCCGGCCCTTGCCTGCAGAAATCGAGTACCAGCAGCAATGGCTGTCAAAACTCAAGCTTTCGGAGGCAGAGTTCAAGCAACAACGAAAAACTGGAATCGCCAGGGGAGTAGTAATTACCTCAGCCAAGCACAATCAAGAGGCTGCTGATGCGCCGTTTAGCGACTTTTATGCTGGAGCATTTACTTACCTAATGACTCGATATCTCTGGCAGCAAACGTCGAGTGAGTCTGTTAGTAGCGCGATCGCTAATATTGGTCGTAGCACTACATCAACCTCCAGTAATGTCGGAAATATTCAGGAACCAGAATTTGAATCCAAGCTCTCACCAAACAATGAGCAGTCGCCTATCTACTTTGTCAATCGTCAGACACCCTCAGCAGAAGCTGTTGTTACTGAGGTGACAGGTAAGCAGATAAAATTCTGGCTAGGCGGGGTAGATTCACAGAGCTTGTCAGCCTTTGAGCAGGACGCAATTTTTACCTGGATAGATGTGAATGGTCACGAACAAGGACTAGTACAGCTTGACTCCCGTACAGGTTTAGTTGGGCAAGGCAGACTAATCAAAGCTTATTCTCTCAAACCCTTTCTAACAGGCGCACTTTTACAAGAGCGCGTGCGTGGCATCCCTAGTAATTTAACTTTACGCATTGGTCTAGACCCATCCCTTGGGAAGAGTACTGAGCAAGCGAAACAGGCATTACAAGCAATCAAGCGGATCGAACCTTTACCCCTCCAGCAGGAAGAAGTTCAATACATTTTGGGTCGCATCACTGATACCTATCGTCGCATTTTGCAGCAAAACAAGGTGCATGAACTACCAGAGATTGGCAGTGTAGGTCTATTTTTACCCAATCTCACCTCTATTGTGCCGGGCTCCTTTGGTAAGGCTGAAGAAACAGTAACTGATGGAGTTAAGCGCTTGCAAGCCAAACTCAAGTCACTGCTGGCAGCTCACATTGTCAAGCTAGTTCTTAATCCCGGTTCATCTAAGTTGAAGGTAGCAGCTTCCCTAATGCTGATGAATAACACTAGTGCAATTGTTGCCCAATCCTTCACTGTACGCGGTGGCGGAAGCAATCAAGCAATTAATCAACCAACTCCCATCCCTGCTACCAACTCCAAACAGCTGCACCTAGGGCAGAAGATTCAGTTTCAAATTCAGAATAATGAAGACCATAACCTTTATGTCAGCGTATTAGTTATCAACCCTGATGGCGAGATCGATGTCATCTTTCCCAATAATTGGACAGCGGCAGAAGATGCGACGCTGATAGGGGCAGGGCAATTGCTTCGTATTCCTGACTCTAAAGATAGCTTTACACTTTCTATTGAAGCTACTGGTATCGGAGAAGCTTTGATTCTTGCCAGTCGCACTCCTCTGCGAAAAGCACTCAAAGCCCTACAGACAACAGCATCGGGCAGAGGTTTGGATAGAGGACCAGTGCCTTTAGACGAGGAACCAATAGCGGTCATGAGTACTTTACTAGACGATTTGAATGAGAATCGCAGTTTGATTGGTGTAGAACCTAAACCGGGAGTATACGGAGTTGATACAAGCCAATTAGCAGCACTATCAATCACTTTTGAAGTTATCGAATAATATGTCTTGTTCCTTGTTGATGGGTTAGATAACTAGCAGAGGTTTGGGCCAACGCTCTCTGAAGAAACACATTACATGGTAGTAAACTGAGTAACAAGCTCAAAGCCAAAAGTTTGAGTCTTTTTCTGGTTGTGTCGCAAAAACAGGGAAGTGGTAAGGTGGGAAAGCTGAAAACTTCCGCTTGCCTTTCCCATGTCTGCTGCCTCTCTATTCAAATGGCGACACTTTCTGCCTGATGTCATTTTGCTCAACGTTCGTTGGTACTGTCGCTATGCCTTGAGCTACCGAGATTTAGAAGAAATGATGGCGGAACGAGGAATTGAAGTGGACCATGCGACAATTAACCGTGTGCCAAACGCGATGCACTAGCAGCAGAGCGGTTTTTGCGGAAAACTCTCAGTGCTTCTCACACTCAAGAACCCAGGGTGATCAACGTAGATAAGAATGCTGCTTATCCGCCCGCTGTTGATGAACTAAAAGCTGAGGAACAGCTTCCCAAAACTACAGAATTCCGGCAAGTCAAGTATTTGAACAACCGGGTGGAGCAGGACCACAGATTTATCAAGCGACTGACCAAACCGGGAATGGGATTTGGTTCGTTCAACACAGCTCTGGCGTTCCTTAAGAGGATTTGAGGCCATGAATATGCTTCGTAAAGGTCAAGTTCAAGCTGTTAAAAAAGGCGATGTCCGAGCCTCAATAGAATTCGTGTCTCAACTTTTTGGAATTGCACAATAAGTCACAGGGAATAAGATGGATTCCCTGTTCTCAAACCGTTTTTGCGACAGAACCGTTTTTCCCAAAGCCCCTCCAAACCTAGTTTTTTCCATCTATGCAAGACTTCAAAGCACCGTTTGGGCAGTCCAATCAAAATGAGCCGCTATTTTCTCTACGTACCAGCCATCTGCATTCAATCTGATCACTTCGGCTCGGTCTTTCACTTTCTGGGGTACATCTGCTGCTCTGAGTTTGAACAGAATCTGATCTTGCTCCTTAGCGGGACTTTGTAACAAATAGAGGAAAAAATGAGCTAAGATGCTGACACTGAAACAAATTTACGTCAGTCTCGACAGGAGCAACGTAAGGTGAAAGATCAAGTACCAGCAGCAATGCCTCAGTGCTTTGAGAACTGGTGTCGTCGGTTCGACGACGTCTTCTCGCGTCAGAAGCAGCGGCAGGAATTCCGTGTTGATCTAGGCGGACTGCTAGGTGAGAGTCAGCGCAAGAACTTGAGCCAACTAAGCACAAATACGGTAGATGGCTCCTACAACAGCCTCAGGCACTTTCTTAACCATGCCCCTTGGGATGAAGTCAGGCTAAATAATCGGCGGTTGGAGGTGATGCACCAATGTCGTCAAACGACTCCGAGCAAAGGCTTTACCTTGATTGTAGATGACTCAGGACATCGCAAAAGCGGTACGGCTACTGATGGGATAGGACGGCAATACATTGGAGAGATTGGCAAGACTGACAATGGTATCGTGCTGCTGACTACCTACTTGCATGATGGAGTGCGAAGGCTGCCATTAGATGTTGCACTCTATCAACACGCAAGTTCATTGGAGCAAGGAAAGGCAGACCCCAACTTCAAGAAAAAGCCTGACCTGGCTCTAGACCTAGTTGACCAATGTCTGAAGCGCGGTTATCGACCGGGTGTGACGGTGGTTGATGCAGGTTATGGGAATAATACGCCTTTTCTCAAGCAGTTGGAGTCGAGAAACCTAACTTACGTAGCAGCAATCGCTAAAAACCGCCAGGTGAGTGTTCAAACCTCAGGTGATGAGTCGGCTCATAAGCAGGGCTTAGAAGCCGTTGCTCAAACCTTGGCAGCGGAACAGTTCACAGCTGTACAACTCAACCTTGAGCAACCTCGAACAGTCTGGGTGGCGGTGTTGCCAGTTCACATGCCGAAGCTCGAAGGCACTCGTTGGGTAGCGATTCAACTCAATGCCTCCAGTTTCGAGCAAGCGACAGAGGTGGATTACTTTCTCACTAATGCCTCTGACAATCAAGTCAGCGCCACTTGGGTAGCTCAAACCTATTCGGCTCGTAACTGGGTGGAGGTCTTCTATCGAGAAGCCAAGGGCTGGTTGGGTTTGAGCGAGTATCAAGTTCGGGATGCTGTGAGTATGAAACGTCATTGGGTTTTAGTATTCACCGCTTACACCTTTATCCTCTGGCATCAGTTGACTGGAGGATTTCGCAGACGTTGGGCAACCAAACCCTTACAAACCTTTGCCGAAGCATTGGAGGCATTCCGTACAGCAGTCGAATTTCGTTTGGTGCGTTGGCTTAATGAGCATCTCGATGTATTTGCTTCTCACAGAGCTATGTCCGGCTACATTTGGGCTTAGAAAGTTTTGAAGTCCCATTAGTTAGAAATACCCTCAAACGGCTACCCATCTCGATTCCCTTCTTCGTCTCGCGCCAGTCATTTACTTATCTTCACATAGTTTGGTTCTTTCACCTCGTTCTACTTATCCCGATTAGCATCTGTTGTTTATTCGTGTTGCTGAGGATCATCCGAAGGTGGATGCCATCCAGCTTGAACCCACAACGCACGGGCTTCTTGAATCGAACGTTCGCCTTCATATCGCTCATCATTTACATCAAGCCGGGTACAAGTTGCCCGACCGATTGACGTTGTTCCAATAATAATTATCCCGTCCGCACTCCAGATGAAATGATCAGCCCACTGCTGTTGACGGGGATTAAACAAAGGTGAGATTGAGGACGTTTCGGCATCCTGACCTACAATGAAATTATATCGGCGCTGGTTACATCGGCTGCAAGCCAATGCCAAATTATCTAGCTCATCTGACCCACCCAGAGATCTCGGCTGAATATGATCGATTGTGAAGCGAGATGTGCTGATTCTCTCGGGAAAATGGCAATATTCACATAAGAAATTTGCCCGCTTTCGTACCAGTTGCCGAGTTAGCTCACTCACGCTCATGCTTGAGCCGCTAAGAGGGAGTTGAGGTAGGTAAAGATGCGATCGAGTTCTCCCACAGCATCCAGTTCAGCTATCTCATCTGGAGTTAGTGTTCCCGTCTTGTTCTTTTCCAGCAAGTCTTCAAGTCGGGATTGCAACTCATCAGTAAACTTGAACAAGCGCAGATTATCAACCTTCTCAACCTTGATGCCTGTTTCTAGTAAAGATTGAGGAGTAATCACTACTTGAATCATAATTTGCCATCCTGGTCATGGCGGATAAAACGATTTTAAGCTAGAAACGGACTGATAGGTGGAGATGGGTCCAACAATCCTATTTGCTCAGACGGTTGTTTTGGTTCCGTCGCAAAAACGGTTTGAGAACAGGGAATCCATCTTATTCCCTGTGACTTATTGTGCAATTCCAAAAAGTTGAGAACAGATGGGCAAAGGAGTGTCCCGTTTGCATTCGATATGGGTGGATGGAGGCTTTGACGGAGAGCCATTTAGTGGTGGGAGAATCGGTGCTAGGGTTTAGCAATCAATTGCCTGAGCAGTGTTATAATATGTACATTGTTGAGATGTAGTAGTTAGCAAGGTCACCAGATCCGCTTGAATAGAAACCCTACGGGAGAAAAATATCCGTATAGCTAGGGAAGCCCTTAAAAGAGCTAGATTCTTGAGACAGGCGAGAAGAGAGCTTGGTGTGAACGGGATTTGTCATCATATTGAAGACGTAGACGGAGACTGGTTAGAAAACTGGTCTGACCCTGATAAGGTATCGGTGAATCCCAAAGTTTCTGATGCTAACTTGCCTGTGTAAGCATGCGAAAAAGTGACCTTTAGTTTTTTTATGGAATGTTGGAAAGTCCTTCCTCTCTTGTAAGTTAAGCTGGAGCAGTCTGTAGAGACATTATTGAGGATGAGCGCATCCTCATTAGTGCTGAATTTCGTTTGGTACTGGATCGTAGCCGCCAGGATGAAAGGGATGGCAACGCAGCACCCGTCGCAGCGCCAGCCAGCCTCCTTGCCACATACCAAATCGCTCTATTGCCTCTAAAGCATATTGCGAGCAGGTCGGTTGATAGCGGCATGTTGGTGGAAACAAGGGCGAAATCAATACTCGATAGCCTCGAATTAGCAAAATTATGAGTCTTTTCATCCTGTTACCGAATTTAGCTAAAGTGATAAAGAAGTTGTATTTACGGCTGAAACCGAATCCTTGCTTAACTCTGCGTTTTGGTTGGAATCATCTCCATCTCTCTGGCTCCAAGTTGCCGTTGTTGCAGCTTGGGTAGGTACACTTTTATTCCTAGCAGCCAAGCTGAATCGCTATCTCAATCCCGATCCAGAAGTTGTAAGGAAGGTAGTTCACATTGGTACTGGTAATGTCATTTTGCTTGCCTGGTGGCTTTCCATACCCGCGAGTGTTGGCATTGGGGCTGCAATTTTAGCTAGTTTAGTCACTTTTTTATCGTACCGATTCCCGCTCCTTCCTGGCATCAATAGTGTGGGACGCAAAAGCTGGGGAACATTTTTCTACGCTGTCAGCATCGGGCTTTTGATTGCCTGGTTTTGGCCTCTGCAACAACCACAATATGCTGCACTAGGAATTCTGGTGATGGCATGGGGAGATGGATTGGCAGCCGTGATTGGTCAGCGCTTTGGTCAACACCGTTACGAACTCTGGGGAATGCAAAAAAGCTGGGAAGGTTCTATAACAATGGGTTTAGTCAGTTTCTTCGTTAGCAGTCTGCTGCTCTTGGGCGTGCAGGGCAATGTCTGGCAAACCTGGGTTGTGTCACTGGCAGTTGCTTTGGTTGCTACAGCCTTAGAAGCTTTCTCAAAGTTTGGCATTGATAATCTGACGGTTCCTTTGGGTAGTGCCGCAGTGGGCTTTGTCTTGACTCAGGTTCTGCCACTGGGATAGAGGGCAGGGAAGCAAGTCAAAGTTCGTCTTTTTTTGTTAAGCTCGTTAAAGATCTCTATCTTAAGATAGAGCTACTTCTATATAAACCACTCCTAGCGACAGATTCTTAATGAGCTTTTTCAACTCCTCTGAACCACTCTTACGCGACAAGCAACAAGAACTTGATTTTCAAGATCTCCAAGGACTTTGGCGTTTTAGATGCAAAATCGGAAACGTTACGCTCTTTTCAAGATTCTATAGCCGAATCGATCAGACATTTGTTCTTTGGGGTCTAATCTCATCTAGTATTTTCGTCACCGCTCAGTTTCTACCTGTTAGCTGGACTACGCAAGCGATTTTGTGGTCAGCACTGACCCTTGTCGGTACAGCTAGTATGGTTGCCCTTACTTGGTATTGGGTTAGCGTGGAGCGCTTGCGCTGGGTTATCTACTGCTGGGTGATATTAATGCTATTTGGTCTTGTTCTTACTGACCTAGGCATTTTCTTAAGCTGGGGAGAAGTCTTAATGCGCTTATGTCCCTTGTGGCTGGCTTTAAGCGCATTAGGCTACCTATTTACGGGTTTAGGGATGCGATCACGTACTTTCATCTTTGTAGGGGTGATTCACCTACTAGGCATCGCTATCTTACCCTATGTAGCTGCTTGGTGTTTTCTCACCACTGGCCTGATCATGACTGCAACTTTACTGCCGTTGGCTGAATGGCAATGGGATATGCGCCCTCCCATTAACTACGCTTACTTAACGGCAGAACAGAAGCAATTCAATTGTAAGCAACACCAACTGCGCCAGGTAGTTAGCTAGCTCTAATGCAAGCAGCATTAACTGCGTTAGGTGGCTAGCTAGACCTACTGATCAGCTGGGACCTAATAAACGTAAATTGCCCCTGTTTTGTTAATATCAAGGACATGAGCATCTCCATTTGGAGCTGACACAACAGTGACATTGATAGCATTGTTAGTGGCAGAAGTCTCGAACTTTAACCCACTTCCATTCTTTCCCCCAATAGCCTGGGATGATGATGATGGTTCATAAATAGCAATATTGGCAGGTAGAGAAATCTGCTTGATTTGTATGCTACCCCCTACAGGTAAGTTTTGCTCTCCACGCCCATCCAGGAAGTTGTACTTTAAAGGAGCTTGGGTTTGGTTTACCAACGTAACTGAAATCGGACCATGTGGATCTACTCTGGCAATGGGTTGCCAGAAGCCAGGTTGATAGGTACTTGCTGGTGGGTTCTGCTGGGGATAAGTACTGGCTGGTGGGGTCTGGGCTAGGGCTGCACCAGTCAAGCTAACGATGAGCGAAACTACTCCTCCTGTGAACCACAAGCCTTTTCTCCAAATCTGCTGCATGCCTTGTCTCTCGCTTAAAGATTAATAAATGTGACCCTCTGAGGAAGGAAAAGCTTGTGGCATTTTGCCATATTTTGGGACTAACTGTCTACCAATCTTTGTCTTGCTGGTGTCTAGAAAAATCGCCATCAAAGGGCTGCACCCCAATAGCGGGGTAGGCATCATCTCTGGGACTAAAGATGCGCGTCACTGCTTCTGACAGATATTGGACAATACCATCAAACATCTTGTAGATACTCATATGACAGTACTCTTGTTTAGCTTCAAACAGTTTGGTTCAGTCATTTTTATTATGATTAATTCCTTTGTCATTTACCTATAATTGCAATACTTATTTGATTATGTTTGCAATAGTTTAGATTGTTTTGATTCCAAACTACTCTCATCAAAAATGGTGTTTTTGAATACAACTACTATTAAAGAATGTTACATAATCAGTTGGTAAGCTAGAATAGCCCCAAAATCAAAGCACCTGACGTTGATGGCTGAACCCAATTGAGAAATGAGCCAGATAGTTTTTGGTGATTTATACTATAATTGAGCAAATGATCTAGCTGAGGTTGCCCACAAGATGACAACTTCCACTGACTCGGACTGTCTGTCCTCTCACAATTCTCAAGGAGAGAGTCAATCACCAGATCGGGCATTAACCGTTACGCCTGAGGATTACAGCCTGCTAACTGACCTTTACGAATTAACGATGGCGGCTTGCTATACAGGTGAAGGTTTAGAGCAAAGAAGGGCGAGCTTCGAGCTATCTGTGCGACGGTTGCCAGATGGCTTTGGCTATTTGATTGCGATGGGGCTAGCGCAGGCACTGGAATATCTAGAAAAGTTCCGTTTTAGCTCAGCCCAACTGTCAGCTTTGCAGGCAACGAAAATTTTTGCTAACGTCCCTGAGCGGTTCTGGAAGTTGTTAGCTGAGGCTCGTTTTACTGGTGATGTTTGGGCAGTTCCAGAAGGGACAGCAGTTTTTGCAAAAGAGCCGCTACTACGTGTGGAAGCACCTCTCTGGCAAGCCCAGCTGGTGGAAACTTACTTGCTGAACGCGTTGAACTATCAAACGCTGGTTGCTACAAGGGCAGCGCGGTTGCGAGATGTGGCAGGACAGAGAGCGATCTTGATGGATTTCGGCACTCGTCGCGCGTTTAGTCCGCAAGCATCTTTGTGGGCAGCTCGGGCAGCGTTGGCTGCTGGGTTAGATTCAACTTCTAACGTCCTAGCAGCTCTCCAGCTTGGTCGCAAACCCAGCGGGACTATGGCTCATGCTTTGGTCATGGCGATCGCTGCTACCCAAGGTAGTGAGGCAGAGGCGTTTACAGCATTTCATCGCTACTTTCCCAATGGAACGTTGTTGATTGATACATATGACACGATTGCTGCGGCTGAGGCGTTAGCGGAACGCTTAGCGAAAGGAGAAATAGAATTAGCTGGAGTCCGGCTGGATTCAGGCGATCTGGTGACGTTGTCCCAGCAGGTGCGTTCTCTGCTGCCAGGTGTGTCTATCTTTGCGAGTGGGGATCTAGATGAGTGGGAAATAGCCAAACTGCTCAGAGCTGGTGCTTGTATTGATGGCTATGGGCTAGGGACGCGACTGGTGACGGGAGCGCCAGTGAATGGTGTCTATAAATTGGTTGAGATTGATGGTATCCCTGTGATGAAGGAATCGAGCGGCAAGATAACTTATCCTGGTCGCAAGCAGATTTTTCGCTCTCTTGAAGGAGGTCAGTTGAAGCGAGACAGGTTGGGTTTAGTCTCAGAAAGCCCGGAGCAAGAGATGCCGTTGTTGCAGGTGGTGATGAAGCAGGGGCAGCGGATATATGAGCCTGAAACTCTGGAGGAGATTCGGGTGCGGACTGCTGCTTCGGTTGCTGCTCTGCCATCCCAGACTCGCCAGATAGATGAGCCGATGCCTCTGTTGGTAGATGTTTCTGGGGCACTGATGGAGTTGACGGAGCAAACACGGAAGGGAAATGAACCGCAGAGGAGCCAGCCGCGTGCGGGGGTCTCCCCCCCCATCCCCAGAGGGGATCCTGAGCCCCACCGTTGAGAAGGGAGCGCGTTGCGGGGGTCTCCCCCCCATCCCCAAAGGGGGTCCCGATCCCCCCCGTTGTAGCGACTCCCGTCGGACTGGCGTGCGCGGAGGACAAGAGAGGGAGATAGATGAGAATTGCGCTGTTTGGGACAAGTGCTGATCCGCCAACTTCTGGGCATCAGGTGATTATTGACTGGCTGTCTCGGCATTATGATTGGGTAGCGGTTTGGGCGGCGGATAATCCGTTTAAGTCTCATCAAACGCCGTTGGAGCATCGGGCAGCGATGTTGCAAATTGTGATTTCGGAGATTGACCCACCACGGCATAATGTGGGGTTGCATCCAGAGTTGAGTAGTGAGAGAACGCTCTTAACTGTGGAAAGAGCTAAAGAACGCTGGGGGACAGAAGCTGAATTGACTTTGGTCATTGGCTCAGATTTGGTGAGCCAGCTGGTTCGATGGTACAGAGTTAAAGATTTGTTACGGCAAGTGCAGTTGTTGGTAGTACCTCGACCAGGATATGCAGTAGAGGCAGCAGGTCTACAGCAAGTGCAGCGTTTGGGGGGTAAGATAGCGATCGCTGACTTGACTGGTCCAGCTGTTTCCTCAACAGCATATCGCGAACATAGAGATCCAGAAGCGTTGACGCCGCCAGTTGAGGCGTATATTCATCGGGAACATTTGTACAAATGCCAGGACGCAACCCAAAAAAGCTTGCAGATCCGGTAAGCCGACAAAGATTAGCCGATTTCAAGGTTGGGGTTGACAATGTCATTTTCTCTGTCGATGCCTCGCTCAATCGGCTGTTAGTGCTGTTAGTCATGAGACAGCAGGAACCGTTTATCGGTCAGTGGAGCCTGCCCGGGACTTTGGTGCGTCAAGGAGAATCGCTCGAAGATGCTGCATACCGCATTCTAGCTGAGAAAATTCGAGTGAATAATTTGTACTTAGAGCAGTTGTATACTTTTGGAGGACCGAATCGAGATCCACGTGAGGCAACAGACAGTTATGGGGTGCGCTACCTGTCGGTCAGTTATTTTGCCTTAGTACGATTTGACGAAGCGGAATTGATCGCTGATGGAGTGAGCGGGATTGCCTGGTATCCTGTGAAGCAAGTACCACAGCTAGCTTTTGACCACAACCAGGTATTGTCTTATGGGCACCGGAGATTGCGCAATAAGCTGGAGTATAGCCCAGTTGCGTTTGAAGTTTTACCAGAAGTCTTTACTTTAAGCGATCTTTACCAACTGTATGCGACGGTTTTAGGGGAAAACTTCTCAGACTATTCTAATTTCCGTGCCCGTCTGCTTAAGCTAGGCTTTTTGAGCGATACCGGATTAAAGGTGTCGCGAGGGGCAGGACGTCCGGCAAGTTTGTATCGGTTTGATGCCGCAGCGTTTGCACCTTTTAAGGATAAGCCTTTAGTCTTTATTTAAAGAGAACTTAACTATGAGAATTGCGATCGCTCAACTGAATCCCACAATTGGTGACTTGACTGGCAATGCCCAACAGATTCTGGTAGCGGCAAAACAAGCGGCAGAGCAGGGGGTTCGTTTGCTATTGACGACGGAAATATCCCTCTGCGGCTATCCACCGCGAGACTTGCTGTTAGACCCCAGTTTTGTTCAGGCAGTAGAAACGACCTTACAGCAACTGGCACAAGATTTACCACCAGAACTAGCAGTTTTGGTAGGTTGCGTTGAGCCCAATGAGCGAGCACAGATCCAAGGCGGTAAGCCTCTTTTCAATAGCATCGCCTTAATAGAGCAAGGTCAGGTGCAGCAAGTTTATCACAAGCGCCTCTTACCCACCTATGATGTGTTTGACGACAAACGGTATTTTGAGCCAGGACTCGCTAGTAATTCCTTCACCCTTGATGGTGTCCGGATTGGTGTCACCATTTGCGAAGACTTATGGAATGATGAGAAATTTTGGGGTAGACGCAATTACGCTGTCAATCCGATTGCTGACTTGGCGGCTCTGGGTGTCGATATTATTGTGAATCTATCGGGTTCGCCCTACAGCGTTGGTAAACAGCACTTACGGGAAGCAATGCTGCGCCATGCCGCCATCCGTTATCATCAACCCATCCTCTACGCTAATCAGGTAGGAGCAAATGATGACCTAATTTCTGATGGCTGTAGTGTGGGGTTTAACCGCCTTGGTGAAATAGTGTGTCGTGCTCGTGCCTTCGAGACAGATTTAATTGTGTTGGAATTTGACCAGCAGGAGCGGGATTTACAATTGGGACCTATAGCGCCACTGCCGGAAAACGAAGATGCAGAAATCTGGAAAGCTCTGGTCTTAGGAGTACGTGACTATAGCTGTAAATGTGGCTTCTCTAAGGTAGTGATTGGTTTGAGCGGGGGGATTGATTCATCATTAGTTGCAGCGGTTGCCCAGGCTGCCTTGGGGTCAGAGAATGTGTTTGGCGTCCTTATGCCTTCCCCCCATAGTTCTGAGCATTCGATTCACGATGCTCTTGCATTAGCGAAAAATTTGGGTATCCAGACTCAAACTCTGCCGATTGGGAAGTTGATGCAAGGCTACGACCAGACGTTAGCTCAGTTATTTGCTGGTATGCCTTCAGGGGTCACTGAAGAAAATATTCAATCGCGGATTCGGGGCAATTTATTAATGGCAGTTGCCAACAAGTTTGGTTATCTCTTACTCTCTACTGGCAATAAGTCAGAAATGGCAGTTGGCTACTGCACCCTTTACGGCGATATGAATGGTGGCTTAGCTGTTATTGCTGATGTTCCCAAAACTCGTGTCTACTCTCTATGCCGCTGGCTTAACGCTACAAAGGAAATTATTCCAGCCAACGTCATCACCAAACCGCCTAGTGCAGAACTGAAACCGGGACAAGTCGATCAAGACTCCCTACCACCCTACGATATTCTGGATGACATTTTGCAACGCTTGATTCACAACCACGAATCTGCGACTCAAATTGCTGCTGCTGGGCACGATCCAGCTACTGTAGACCATGTGGTGCGCCTGGTCAATCAGGCTGAATTTAAACGGCGGCAAGCTCCTCCTGGATTAAAGATTACTGACCGCGCCTTTGGTACTGGTTGGCGGATGCCAATAGCAAAAAAATGGGTTTCCACGAGTAGGTACGAGCCAGCAACTGTCTAATTCAATACTTTTATTTAAGAACAGTGAAGTATTTACTGCTTCGCTAATGCTCAAAGCATTTGCCACTTTCCCAACGCAAATGTTTTGGTATTGTAATATACTTGGAAAGCCGTTCGAATTCAGATGCTGCAAGAGACACGGGGGTATGGTGTTCCACCTAAGCATATGAATATAGACTATCCTTGACAAAAGATTTTGAAAAAGTTTTGTCAAAATCTATAACATGGAAGATTCTTTTAACCTCACCCTACAGATAGTTATTGCTGTGGTTGCAGGCATCAGCGCTCAAGTGCTGGCCGAGTACCTTAAAATACCTAGCATTGTCCTGTTGCTGCTGTTCGGTATTCTGCTTGGCTCTGATGGCTTTGAGCTGTTACACCCTCAGATGCTGGGAACTGGTCTTGAAGTCATTGTTGCTCTCTCAACAGCAGTCATCTTATTTGAGGGTGGACTTAACCTGGAGCTACGAGAGCTGGGTCAGGTTTCAGGCAGTCTACGCAATTTAGTCACTATAGGAACACTCATCACTCTACTCGGTGGTGGTATGGCAGCTCACTGGCTAGGAGAATTTCCTTGGCCGATTGCCTTTCTATATGCTTCCCTAGTCGTGGTTACAGGTCCAACTGTCATCAGTCCCCTGCTAAAACATATCAGGGTTGATCGACAAGTTGCCACATTACTAGAGGGAGAAGGAGTTCTTATCGATCCAGTAGGAGCTATCCTAGCCGTCGTGGTGCTAGACACCATTTTGAACCAAGATCCTGACTTCCTAGTAGTCATGAGCGGTTTATTCCTGCGCCTAGGTATTGGTGGTGGTATTGGTGCCGTAGGAGGCTGGCTGCTCAGCTTGATTTTTAACCGAGCCAGCTTTATTTCAGATGAGCTGAAAAACTTGGTGATTTTAGCTGGAATGTGGGGTTTATTTGGTTTGGCACAAATGATTCGCAGCGAGTCAGGGCTGATGGCAGCCGTGGTTGCAGGTCTGGTTATTGGCTCCTCATCTGTTTCAGAGCAGCGATTGCTACGACGGTTTAAGGGACAACTAACGATTCTATGCGTTTCAGTGCTATTTATTCTGCTAGCGGCGGATTTGTCAATTGCCAGCGTATTTGCACTCGGTTGGGGCAGTCTGTTCACTGTATTAATGCTGATGTTTGTCGTGCGCCCGATTAATGTTGTTTTGTGTACGTGGAATAGTAAGCTAAATTGGCGACAGAAGCTATTTTTGAGCTGGATCGCACCTAGGGGAATCGTTGCGGCTTCTGTTGCTTCTTTGTTTGCAATTTTGTTGACCCGAAGGGGCATTAACGGTGGCGATTCTATTAAGGCACTCGTCTTCCTCACAATTATCCTAACGGTAGTGTTACAGGGGTTAACAGCTAGCTTTGTTGCCAAGTGGCTGCAAATTACATCAACCGAAGCAACGGGGGCAGTCATTGTTGGCTGTAACCCCTTGAGTCTTTTGATTGCCCGTCTATTTCGTGAACGGGAAGAATCTGTTGTCATGATTGATACCGATCCAGAAGCTTGTCAACTAGCGGAGCAGGAAAATTTCCGAGTTTTCCTAAGTAGTGGTCTGGATACAAGAGTATTGGAGGAGGCAGGATTGGCATCAGTGGGAACGTTCCTCGCTATGACTAACAATGGGGAAGTCAATTATGTCCTAGCACAGCGAGCCAGTGAGGAGTTTAAGCCACCGCGAGTCTTAGCCGTTTTTCCTCGCGACCCGCAAGCTAGTACCGCAGGTAATAAAAATCATAAAGATAAGATTCTGCAAGCGTTTATTCCAGATTTGCCGATTAAAACTTGGAACGAGTACTTGAGTGATGGGCGGGTTAAGTTGGGGACAACGACCCTCAAGGAGCCAGGATTCGCTTTTCAGCAGGCGCATCTTCAGGCTTTAATCCGCACTGGAGAGTTGTTACCGCTATTACTGGAACGGGAAGAACGTTTTCAGGTTGTACCAGCTACAGAAGATCTGCAACCAGGTGATTGCATTATCTATCTCTTGCATGACCCTAGACCTATGCTCTTGAAGCGTTTATCTGGTGAACGCCAATCAACTCGCCTGATGCTAGAAAAGTTACCTGAAGTAGAGGAAGTTTGACAAATCTTTCTGAGAGCTGATGTTACCGTACGATCCCTGTGGCAAAGTAATAATGCAAACCTTCTTTTGCATACCTTACAAGTAAGTAGAGATGGTAATTAACAAGCATGTTGCCACACTTCTAACGGCAGGAGTCCTCATCTGGCTAGAAGGTACGAGTCCAGTACTGTCACAAACTGCATCTGGAAGATCCAATATCTCCATCAGTCCTAACAGTCAGCGAATTACTACACCTGCTGGAACTGTGACTAGCACCAACAGTGTCAGAGGTTTTGCCATTAAGCCAAATGGTAATTTAGTCACTCCCGATGGTACTAACATTACCCCTAGCGGTCTGATCATTAGCCCCAATGGCCAACAGATCACGACTCCAGCTGGAACAGTGACAGCTACTGGCGGCTATACAATTACACCAAATGGAACAATTGTGACTTCCAATGGCACTAACATTACTCCTAATGGTTTGATTATCAACCCTACTGGTCAGGAGATTGTCACACCGATAGGTGTGGTAAATAGCCTTGGTGGCTTTACGACTAATCTCAATGGTTCCTACACCACTCCGAATGGCACTAATATTTCTCCTACAGGAGCAATCAGTCCCAAGAGCTACTAAAAAAGGAAGTAGCGCTGAGCCAATGGTAATAATGTTGCTGGTTCACAAGTTAGTAACTCTCCATCAGCTCTGACTTCATAAGTTTCTGCGTCTACTTCCATATGGGGCAAGGCATCATTTAATTTCATGTCCCGTTTACTCAATCGGCGGCAACCTGATACGGCAACAGCGCTTTTGTGCAAACCTAGCTGAGCTGGAATCCCTTTTGCTAATGCTGCTTGGGAGACAAAGGTTAATGAGGTAGCGGCGATCGCGCCTCCAAAACTGCCAAACATAGGTCGCATGTGAATAGGCTGAGGGGTAGGAATACTGGCATTGGCATCCCCCATCTGCGACCAAGCGATTATACCTCCCTTAATCACTAGCTCTGGTTTCACTCCAAAAAATGCCGGACGCCAGAGACATAAATCTGCTAACTTTCCCACTTCGACTGATCCCACATGTTGCGCAATGCCATGAGTGATGGCGGGATTTATGGTATACTTGGCGATATATCGCTTCGCTCGGAAGTTGTCACTGTTAACTGTATCTTCGGTTAGCTGTCCGCGCTGCAACTTCATTTTATGTGCTGTCTGCCAGGTGCGAATAATGACTTCGCCCACCCGTCCCATTGCTTGGGAGTCGGAAGAAATCATGCTAAACGCACCTAAGTCGTGCAGAATGTCTTCTGCTGCAATTGTCTCGCGACGAATCCGGGACTCGGCAAAGGCAACATCTTCAGGAATGCCCGCATCGAGATGATGACACACCATCAGCATGTCTAGGTGTTCATCTAGGGTGTTGACTGTGTAGGGGCGTGTGGGGTTAGTGGAAGAAGGCAGAACATTAGTTTCACCGCAAACTTTGATAATGTCTGGTGCGTGACCACCACCAGCCCCTTCTGTGTGGTAAGTGTGGATGACGCGATGTTTGAAGGCAGCAATTGTGTCTTCTACAAATCCGGCTTCATTCAACGTGTCAGTGTGAATAGCAACTTGCACGTCATAATCATCGGCAACGCTGAGGCAGGTATCAATGGTAGCTGGTGTTGTTCCCCAATCTTCATGTAATTTCAAACCCATTGCTCCAGCTACAACCTGCTCGATTAACCCTTCGGGTTTACTGCTGTTGCCCTTGCCCAAGAAGCCTAGGTTAACTGGAAAGGCATCAGCAGCTTGGAGCATCCGATAAATATTCCAAGGACCAGGTGTACAAGTTGTAGCATTTGTCCCAGTAGCAGGACCAGTGCCACCGCCGATCATTGTGGTAATGCCAGAGGCGATCGCTACCTCAATCTGTTGCGGACAAATGAAGTGGATGTGGCTGTCGATGCCTCCAGCAGTGAGAATCATCCCTTCCCCTGCTACTACCTCTGTACCAGGACCGATAATGATATCTATGTTGTCTTGAATGTAGGGATTCCCTGCCTTGCCAATCTTGGCGATCCGACCATCTTTGATGCCAATGTCTGCTTTGATAATGCCCCACCAGTCCAGGATTAAGGCATTGGTAATCACCAGATCAACCGCACCCTCAGCATGAGAAATTGGGGATTGTCCCATCCCATCTCGAATGACTTTGCCGCCGCCAAATTTAACTTCGTCACCGTAGGTGGTGTAGTCTTGCTCTACTTCGATGAATAAGTTGGTGTCGGCTAGACGGACGCGATCTCCTACGGTAGGTCCAAAGGTTTCGGCGTAGGCGCGACGATCCATTCTGTAGCTCATGGTTGTTTTGTTTTAGGTTTTAGGAGGGTTTTTGAACCGCAGAGGAGCCAGATCGGATGCCAGTTCGTTCGCCGGGGAACCCGGCTCTGACGACTGGCGTGCGCAGAGAGCGCAGAGGGAAGAGAGTTTTTGAGCGTTTTATGCATCCAGGTGATTGTTAATTCTGCTGTTGAAGCCATAGACTTGACGGCTTCCGGTGAATGGTACTAATTCTACTTCTCGTTCATCCCCTGGCTCGAAGCGGATGGCTGTACCAGAGGGGATGTTAAGGCGCATTCCTCGTGCTTGTTCGCGCTCAAAAGCTAAGGCGTTGTTCACCTCGAAAAAGTGAAAGTGTGAACCGACTTGGATAGGGCGATCTCCCTGATTAGCTACCTGTAGCCGTACTGTGGGACGTCCGGCATTAAGTTCAATTTCTCCTGGCTGGGTTATTACTTCCCCTGGAATCATTGTTAACTCCACAAATTTCTATATTTTCCTACTCTTTTGAGAAGTGTATTTGACTTTGGACAAAAAGAATGAGCCTAGGTTGACAGTAGCTCTTGGTAAGTTCAGTTATAAGTAGGGCCTTTTAAAGGTCAGCACTGCTTCTGTTACTACATGATGCTCAACTACTGGCAACTGTGGGTTAAGTAGGTGATGTTCTTTCAAGATCCAAGCTTTATAGTCTCTTCTGAGAAGAGGATTATGAAAATCTTCCATAATTGATGGTTAAGCTTGCTTTAATATAAAAGATGAAACGCATCTTTTCGTTTATCCCTAGCAGGAGGTAAGCAATGTTGGAGAAGGTACATTCCTCTGATGGGGATGAAGTGGATGAAGCGGTGATTCGCGTACTCAATATTTTGTCTACTATTGCGGATATCACTGAACCAAGAAAATACATTTTTGATACAGGAACTCTTCTTGTTAAACCTATAATAAAAAGAGAAAGAAGTCTAAAACGAAGGAAACACAATACTAATCTTTGGCTATGGGATAAAGTATCTTTCTATGGATTCTTTACTTCTCTTTTAATCTTGATGATATTAGCGGCTGTGGTATCGAAGTCTTATCATAAAATAGTACCTCCCTGGTACTTAATAGGTTTGTTCTTCTCTTTTCTCTTCGGCGCAATGTTTTTATCCATAGCATTTTTAGTCGTGCTATTTCTTAAGTACATGCAAGCTAGACAAGAAGCTGGCAAAAGCAATATTGAAATAACTAGAGAAGATGCAATTGCTTATCAGCCTATAGTTAACTTACTATATACAACTATCAGAGGCGATAAACAAAAGTTAAAATATGCCGAATCGATAATTAAGAATTTAGTTATTGAAGAAATTCAAGTCGGAGAAAAAAATACTTCTAACTTTTTACCGCTTTTATCTCCTATTCTTATATTATTGATTATCTGGCTCGGTTTTCCCATTCAGCTTCCACAGAATACTTCACTCTACAACACAGCGATAACAATATTGGGATTGGGAACAGCCGCTTTACCAATATTGAAGTTTTGGAATGAATGGGAGTCACAATCTCTAATTCTTAAGTTTAAGAGATGCTTGTTTCTTCTAGAACAGGCACAGAATATGGCTGACAATACTAGCCAGCAAGTAGTAGCTGCTACATCAATCAAGCCTCGCCCGCAGTTTGGAAGTGCCAGGGGACTAATCAAGATGTCAGATGACTTTGATTCCCCGCTTACGGATTTCGACGAATACATGCCATGAAGCTATTGCTCGATACACATAGCTTCCTGTGGTTTATTGATGGAAATTTTAAACTCAGCATAAATGCTCGGATGCTGATTGAAGATGTCTCTAATCAGTCGATGCTTAGCGTTGCAAGCCTTTGGGAGATGGCAATCAAGGTGAGCATTGGAAAATTGAGCTTAGATCAACCTTTTGAGACTCTTATTCCACGGGAGATGAGTCTAAATAGCATTGGATTGTTAGAAATTTCATTTTCCCACACGGCGGTAGTGGCAACATTACCTTTTCACCATCGCGATCCTTTTGATCGCCTACTAAGTAGCTAGACATGGAAAAGTGTAACATAGAAGCAGCGAATTCAAGCCTGCTCTCGCGATGCCTGCGCCCTTGCGAATCACGTTAACTGAGACAGAAGACAGAACCCTGCAAGAACTTAGCGTTGCTGATGGTGTGCCGCGTCGC
>JAFASY010000040.1 GCA_019244235.1 Chroococcidiopsidaceae cyanobacterium CP_BM_ER_R8_30 | reverse complement strand
AAGGGATGAATAGATTGAAAGATTTGGATTTTTATAATAGGTAAAAAATATGCTAATGACTGAAAAGAGCGCTGTCACCAATCCTAAAATTGAATTCATTATTCCAAATATATTCGCTACTGCGAGATTTCGGGAAGCTTTTGCTTTTGAATCTCTTTTTAATTCTTCATATCGCCGCATCACTGCATTCAAGTCGCTTTCTAATCCTTTCTGGTATAATTTGTTTGTTAGAGCTGTTAAAGGCTCAAGTAGTTGCACTTCCATGTGTAATACCTAGCCGAGAGGGGTCCTATGTTTAGCGATCTGATAAAAAATTTTACAAAACAACTCAGTAGTTTGAGAGATCTTCCAACCAAAAAGGATTTTGAGAATGCTGCCACACATCACCAAGAGAATGCTGTGTTGCTAAGAGCTGCAGACTTTCTAACGAAGAATAGGAGCAGTATCGTTAAGAACGCTATGCAAGAGTTATACGAAAAACACCCAGAGCTTCAAGTTGCTTCAAATCCAGATGGATCAGATCTTAATGCAGCGTATATTAGAAATATAGACAGCTACGTAGAAGCACTTACTGATAGCTTAGTAGTCGGTGACCCTAAGATTGTAGGGAAGATCAGCTCTGAATCTGAATTACCACCCGACCAGCAGGTTGAAGTACTGAAATATATAAAATCTTGTAGTGGTCTGACTGGTCAAGCTGAGCAACAAGCGGCTAATACTTACATCGATCATATAATCAGTGCTACTCAAGAGTTCGATTGAGACAGCAGGTAAAGAGATGCCGATAAAAAATGAGGTAATTGAAGTAGATACAGATAAGGGAATATGCATTTATAATATTACCCCTCAGATAGAAAAACTCCTCCAGGTTGCCGCCGTAAAAACTGGTCAAATTCTTGTATTTTCCCGACATACAACGACAGCTTTAGCTATCAATGAAAATGAAGAAAGATTACTAGAAGATGTCAAGCTCCATTTAGGAAAGTTAGCACCTGAATCCACAAGATATCTACATAATGACCTGCACTTAAGAGATGTGCCTGAGAATGAACCTATGAATGCTCACTCTCACCTCATGGCGATGATGCTAAGTACTAGTGAAGTGATTCCTATCGTGAATGGTGAATTGGCTTTGGGCACCTGGCAATCGGTCTTATTTTTTGAGTTGGATGGTCCGCGGAAAAGGACTGTGTTTATCCAGATTAGCAGTGATTAGGGAATAAGATTGATAGTCTCGTTGTAGCAGAGCGCAAGCACAACTTCAGCAAATCGAAGAAATGAGTAAGAATTACCGTCACTTAAGTGAGCCTAGAGGGCGTATGCTTAAATTTATTGCGCAAGTTCCCTGAAAACCCAAGATCGGAATGCCTTGATTGCCTTATTTCTCCCCTCAATTCGACTCTGGGTAAAGTACTGAGAAATTACGTTGGCAATGGAGATAGTCGGAAAATTTAAACTGATGTCAGACTCGACATATTTGTGTTCGCGCAGCACATAGATCTGTAAAGCCCGGTCGTTGTATAACCAAAGTTCAGGTACGCCTAAGGCTTCATAGCTGCTCTTTTTGAGCTGAGAATCAGTGGTATAATCGACCTCAATTGCTAGATCGGGCGGTGGATCTATACTTAGGTCTATCCTATCTTTGCCACGAATCATTGCCTCATTCTGAATATAAAAGCATGCATCTGGTTCTACTCCAACTGCCGCAATTTGTTGCTTAAAAGTGCTTGAACCCAGGCTGCGGAACTCGATATCGAACTCCTCCAGTAAAACCTTGACTAAGTCCCCAATTATTTCTTTTCTGTCTTCGTGCCCTGGTAGCGGCACCATAATCTCAAGCGTTCCTTTGTAATAGGCAATGCGATGTGATGGATGATGTCCTAACTCTTCTACAATCTGCTCGAACTCACCCCATCTGATATCGCGCAGTATTATACGCTCTCCTGGTTGGACATCTATTTGATTGAGTTGAAGTTTCATTGCCATTCCTACTTATCGCTCGAAATCATTATCAGAGTCAGACACAACTGAAACTAGGTAGCTGAACTCTCAATCGCTGCAATACACTCAATTTCTACCAACACATCTTTAGGAAGACGTGATACTTGAACGCAGGCGCGAGCGGGAGCTGTCGCTGCATCAAAATATTGTGCGTAGACAGCATTCATCGCTGCAAAGTCATTCATGTCTGCCAGAAATACAGTCGTTTTGACAACATCTTGTAACTTAGCTCCAGCAGCAGTGAGAATAGCTTTAACGTTAGCCATCACCTGCTCTGTCTGCTGCGCTACATTCTCGCCTACAACCTTAGCGGTGCTGGGGTCAAGAGCAATTTGACCAGCTACAAAAACCATTCGACCACTACTAGTGATCGCTTGGTTATAAGGTCCTACTGGTGCTGGTGCTAGATTTGTACGAATCACCTGGCGCGTCATTATTAGTTCTTCACCTCAAGTACGTGATGACGATTTTAAGACAATAGTGGTTGTAGTCCGTAATGTCGATAGCGCCAATAATCCTGGAGAACCCGGTCATGGTCAAAGCAGAGTTCAGTTGGAACTCGCCAAGATTCAAAAACTCCCAACCCCTTAGCATCATCTCCTGCCTTGGGTTCTCCTGTCGCAGTTGCTAGAAACACAACGCTGAGGGTGTGCTGGCGGGGATCGCGATTGGGGTCAGAATATACCTGGAATTGTGAAACCAACTCCACCTTTAGACCTGTCTCTTCCTCGGCTTCTCGCTGCGCTGCGGCTTCAGCCGATTCCCCATAATCAATAAAACCACCCGGAATTGCCCAGCCTAGAGGTGGATTTTTGCGCTCAATCAGCACAATAGGTCGGTGTGGTCGGTCAATCAATTCAATGATGATATCAACTGTCGGAGCAGGATTTCGGTGAGCCATATCGGTATCTCAAGTTTTGTGTTAAATCCCAAGTTCATCAGGTGTCATATCTAACGCAACAATCTGACTATGGTCAGGTTTTAAAGCCGTGCCCAATATGTTAAGTTTTTTTACTGCCTCCTCTTTTTCAATGGACTTATGCCGTTTCTTAGATCTAGTGGCGTTTTGCTTCATCCCACTTCCTTGTCTAGTCGCTTCGGTATTGGTGACTTGGGTTTGGAAGCCTATAGCTTTGTTGATTTTTTAGCGCAAAGCACCCAACAGTTATGGCAAGTATTGCCCCTGGGACCAACCGGGTATGGCAATTCCCCCTATCTAGCTTATTCGGCAATGGCTGGAAACCCACTGCTGATTAGCCTAGAACGACTACAAGACGATGGGTTACTTACCGATGAGGACTTTGCTAATCTACCAGAGTTTCCTATAGAAAAGGTGGACTACGAGCTGGTTGTGCAAACCAAGCTACCCTTGCTCAAGCAAGCCTGTAAAAACTTCGAGGTCAAGGCTTCGCCATTGCCGCAAACGGAATTTGCGGGTTTTTGTGAGGCTAAAGCTTACTGGCTCGATGACTATGCTTTATTTATGGCGCTCAAAGATAGTCATGGTGGAGCAAGTTGGCATACTTGGGAGCGTGAACTTGTTCAACGTCAGCCAGAAGCCCTAGAGCAATGGCGGCAACAACTAGAGCGAGAGATTTTTTACTACAAATTTATCCAGTTTGAGTTCTTTCGCCAGTGGTCAGAACTCAAGCGCTATGCCAACATGCGCCGTATTCAAATCATTGGTGACATCCCGATCTATGTCGCTCATGATAGTGCTGATGTCTGGGCACATCCAGAAATCTTTTGCCTAGATCAAGAAACAGGTATTCCAGACCAAATAGCTGGGGTGCCACCAGACTACTTCAGTGCTACTGGTCAGTTATGGGGCAACCCAGTTTATAACTGGGAACAGTTGCAGCAAAACGACTTCAAATGGTGGGTCCAGCGCTTCCATGCCATGCTCGAATATATAGATATTATCCGCATCGATCACTTCCGGGGATTCCAGGCTTTCTGGGCAGTCCCCTATGGCGAAACTACTGCCATGAATGGTGAGTGGATTGAAGCCCCCGGAGAAGCACTGTTTCAAGTTCTAAATCAGCAGCTAGGCAAGCTACCTGTCCTCGCGGAGGATTTAGGCACAATCACTCCAGAGGTGGATGCACTACGAGATCAGTTCGAATTCCCTGGGATGAAGATCTTGCAGTTTGGCTTTGGTTCAGACATTGCCAATCCCTATTTGCCCTTCAATTACCAGCGCAATTGTGTTGTCTACACTGGAACTCACGATAATGACACATCTATAGGCTGGTTCAATCAGCTGTCAGCCCAGGAAAAGGAAGCTGTTCTAAGCTATTTGGGCTGTACCAGTTCAGAAGGCATACACTGGGATTTGATCCGATTAGCTCTGGGTTCTGTGGCAAATCAGGCAATTATTCCGCTGCAAGATATTTTAGGACTTGGAAGCTCTTCCCGCATGAATGTTCCGAGTCGTGCTGAGGGAAATTGGGCGTGGCGGTATCAGCCTGGTGCCCTAACAGAGGAGCTACGCAATCGCCTCCAAGCCATAACCACTACCTATGGGAGGGCACCGCAGTAGGGCTTTTAAATTTTCGGATTAGCCCCAAAGGTCACTTGCTGCACTTCACCAGGGTTTCCCATTTTGTGGGCTTTCTCTTGATTAAGGCTCAGTAGCACTCCACCCGCGTTACCAACTCGGACTGTGAGTTGCTCCTGTGCTATCCAAGAGCGTTGAGTCCCTTCAGGTAGAATGCCCTGAAACTGAGTTTTTCCATCCACGACTACCTGAATCCAAGACTGTGCCTGCAAGGTAATACCAATCCGAACTTGTTTGTTCGTTTGGGTAGCGTTGCTAGAAGAAGCGCTGACTAATTCTAGCGGATCTAGATGCTTGACAACAGATTGACCCTGCTGTGGAGCAGACCGGAAATTCGGCTTCTGTGGGTTCTGGCTATCATTTACTTGAAGTTCGGAACGGCTCAAGATATTGGACAAACCACTAATAGCACAGACAATCACTAATATATAGAGTAAGTAAAGATGAATCGGTCGTAGCTGGGTTGCTCGTGTCTTCCAGGAGGGTTTGAGCAGACGTAGACTAGAACTAGTAGGAAAGGCACTAGATAACTCTGCCCCATTTAAGCCCAACACATCTGCATATTGTTTAATGAAACTTCTAATATAAACTGGCTCTGGTAGTTCATCTATTTCAGCTGTTTCAATTGCCTGAAGCTGACACAGTCGAATCCGTGTCTTCGCTGCAATTTCTTCCAAAGACATAGCCTGTTCTAGACGGACTTTGCGCAGGCAAGCTCCTAGTTCTCTTAGCTTTTCCACCTGCCGCTGCTCAAATAGATGTATAGATTCATATAAATGTTTTTTCTGACGCCACTTCATCCGCTGCTACGCTCCTTAAGAGCATGATGTTCAGAGTTAATTTGGGTTTGCAAAAAGTGGAGTTCAAAATCCTCAAGCGGACGATAGTTACCCACCTCTAAGTTGTGTAATTGAATTGGACCGATAGCAGTACGATGTAGCTTGAGTACAGGATAACCTATGGCTAAGGCGACTCGCCGAATCTGCCGATTTCTTCCTTCTTGCAAAATAATTTCCAAGCCAGTTTTAGTAGTGTCTTGGGCAATGATACGAACTTGAGCTGGTCGCGTTCTTTTACCATCTAAGACAATACCCTGACGCCATTGTTGTAGGAGCGATGCTGGCGGATGACCCTGCACCCAAACCCGATAAGTTTTGGGGATATTATGGCGAGGATGGGTGAGACCAAACGTGAGTTCTCCATCATTTGTGAGCAGTAAAGCTCCTGTAGAATCCACATCTAGGCGACCAACAGGGTGAATCCCCTGACCCTTTCGCCAAATAGGTGGTAATAGCTCAATGACAGTGGGGCGTCCTTGGGGATCGTGGCAGGTAGAAACTACGCCAGCAGGTTTGTGAAGCAAGAAATAAACAAGTGACGGACGCTGGGCGGGTTGAACAAGCTTGCCATCGACTTCAATAACATCGGCTTCTGGGTCGGCTTTTTGCCCCAGTCCAACCACATTCCCATTCAACCTCACGCGCCCATCTAGAATCAAGGCTTCTGCCTGACGGCGTGAGGCAATCCCCCACTGGGAGAGAATTTTTTGTAGCCGCTGCTCCATGAGTCAATCACTGTAGTCGTAAGGGTAAGCAATGCTTCCTTTTTAAGATCGTAACGGAGCTATTGCCTACCATAGCCCAATAGAGGAAGTGAGCTAAATCGTAGCATTGGCTGTATCATCAGCAATGACTATCAGTCATTCCGTAATTGCTCACTGATAACCCAAAGCCAGGATACAATGTTAGACCAAGGTGAAAAAACCATGAGTGCAAAGCAGAGCCGCCTCATCAGTAAAGTTCTGTCGCCTGCGCTAGGGCTATGGCTGCGCTCCCAAGTTCAGCAAGTGTCCGACTTGTTGGTGAAGATTTCGGGAAGCGATCGCCAAATCCTCAGTGGTTATATCCCCTATGTCTCGATCAGCGCTCACCACGCGATTTATCGAGGTTTGCATCTGACACAAATTCAGCTGGTGGCAGAAAGCATTCGCATCAACTTAGCAGCCGTCCTGAGAGGTCAGTCCTTGCGCCTCCTAGAACCAGTGCCAGTTATGAGTGAGATGGTATTGCAAGAATTAGATCTTAATGCCTCGTTGCAGTCTTCCTTACTCTCTAATGCCCTAACTGATTTACTCTCAACAACACTCCTCCCAGCTAACTGCCCGATAGATGGTCCTATAAGTTGGCACCAAGTGAGTATTGACAGCGGTCAGTTAGTTTTAGCTGCTACCTTGAAGGCAACTGGACTTGAGAAGCCAAAACCAGTGGTTGTTCGCACTGGTTTACAGCTAGCTAGCAACCATGAACTCCAGCTAGAACACCCTCAGATCCAGATGGGAGAACTTCGGAGAGATTTAGAGAGCCTGAAGCTGGATCTAGGACCAGAAGTCGATCTCCAAACACTTCACCTGAGTCCAGGTCAGATAATTTGTCACGGTCGAATTAACGTCATCCCCTAATTAGATGCTAGCAGAGGTAGGAGCAATGTCACGAAATAGTAAACTAGTGGAGCCGTAAAGACATAGCTATCGGCGCGGTCTAAGATACCGCCGTGGCCTGGAATAAGTTTTCCTGAGTCTTTGACCCCAGCATCCCGCTTCATCATTGACTCGGTTAAATCGCCTAGTAAGCTAGCAATGCCAATCAAAAGACCTAAAGCCACCCCAGTTAGCTGCCAGACTGGCCAGTCAAGATACCAAGCCCCTGCCACAGCCACAGCCACGCTGGCACTTACCCCGAAAACAGCACCTTCTACTGTCTTTTTCGGGCTGATATTGGAAAGGCGCGTCCGACCAAAGATTTTGCCAATAATGTAAGCCCCAATATCGGCTGCCCAGATGCAGGTGAAGGCAAGCAACGTGTCAGAAAGGCCTGCTGGCAAGGCTGTAAAATTAATCCAGGTCTCTGGCCAGAAACCCCCTAAGGGTAGATTGCTGGTTACGATATCGTTGGCAGTCCCCCCAAAAGAGTTCGCGTGAAGTGACCGCAATCGGACCCAATAACTAGGTAAATAGCCTCCATAGAACAAACCCAAGATTGAGGTAGAAATATCAGCAATTGTGGCTAATTTCGGTTGAAATAGCAGATAAAAACAAATAAACGTCCCAGCCACTGGCATTACAGCATCAGCTAACGTCGAAGAAACTGTAGCAATAATGAGCAGGGCTTGGCTGACAGCCAGAGTGGTTTTAGCCGCAGGCGCAATCCCTTTAGCGTGAACCAGGTCAAAGTATTCCATCTGACCCAAATAAACAACAAACGAGAACATGAGTGTGAAATACCACCCTCCCAAGATGGTCGTTCCTAGGGCAAGGGCGATCGCCACGATTCCACTGAAAATCCGAGACCAAGGCATGGCTAAAAGGATGAAGGATATTAAGGATGAAGTATGAAGTATGAAGTCATCCTTCCTTCTGATTCAGTCTAACTTCTCACCGCTAAGGATAAAAATGGGATTGACGGCAGCAAAGGTTTGCTGGTTCCCCCGAGTCTCTAGACGGTTAACGGCCGACTGAACGACTTCTACATTACACGCTTGCAGCTCAGCTAAGCTTTGAGAGACGGCATATAGACTATCAAGATTACTAGCCGTTGCGACAACACGTCCTTGAGGAGGTAAGTAGCGCCAGACTTCTTTCAAAATTGCTTGGATTGGACGACCTCCCTCGAAACAAACTCTGTGAGGGGGTTGGGGTAGGTCTTTCAAACAGTCTGGAGCACTAGCTTCAACCACTTCTACATTTTGAATATCAAATCGGCTACAGTTACGGCGGATGAGGCTAGCAACTTCTTCATCTCGTTCGACAGCAATAATCCGTCCATGAGGACACAGCAACCCTACCTCGACAGGGATAGTTCCCGTGCCCGCGCCGATGTCCCACACAATCGAATCAGGTAAGAGCCGTAAGTGGGCAATCAACAACAGCCGAATTTCTCGCTTACTCAGAGGAATCCCCGGCAAGCGCTCAAACAGCTCGTCAGGTATACCAGGAGTGATATAGGGCCAGAGTTTGGAGGGCATAAGCGATTTGAAATTTTGGGTCTTTGCGTCAGTGCTCACGTTGCCTTAACTGAGATTTTGGATTAGGGTCTTGCTGTTTGACATCTATAAAATCGCCGAATACAAGCCCTCTAATTTATCTTGTGGAGCCTAATGCCATTAGCCCGGTGGCAGTTCTAAAGCAATTTCACCTAGTAACCCCTTGCGAAAATCCGTTAACAGCTGCCGAGCTGCTCGTTCGGTATCTCCTTGGTAGCGGCGCTCTGCTAAAACATGCAAATAGGCTTCGCCAGTAAACAAGCTGGAATCTAGTGCATAGCGTGATAGCAAGGGATGCGGTGGCGACAGACCACATGAAACGGCTTCCTGTTGTTTGAACAAATCGACCAGGGCAGCTGCTACCCGTTGATTGTCGTAGGCAGCATCACCGATATCATCACAAATTGCTAATTTGAGTGCAACTGTTTGATCGTCTAACTTCGCTGGGATAACACCGGGAGCGTCTAGTAACTCCAGTTGATCGGAGATACGAACCCAACGTAATTGTCGTGTCACACCCGGACGAGCCGCACTCTCTACCACTCGTCGGTTCAATAGCCGATTGATTAGAGCTGATTTACCAACATTAGGGAACCCGATCGCTACAGCTCGAACTGGACGGGGTAGTAGACCGCGATCGCGCCGCCGTTTATTAATTTCCATTCCAGCTAAGCGTGCAGCCTGTGCAACAGCCGTGATGCCTTTACCGTGCTGAGCATCCGTGAAATAAGGCTCCTCGCCCTCCGCCTTGAACCATTCTATCCACCTCTGCCGTGTTTGAGGCAAAATCATATCCATCCGGTTCAGCACTAATACCCGTGCCTTGCTGCCTACCCACTGTCCCACTTGGGGATGGTGAGTTGCTAAGGGGATGCGGGCATCTCTGACTTCCAATACTACATCTACACGCTTAAGCTGTTCTTTCAGTGCCTTTTCTGCCTTGGCTATATGACCGGGATACCATTGAATTGGAGGGGAAGTCATGCGATTGATGGAAGGGTGTGGGATGTAGAGTGTAGGGGAGGACGTTGGGGCGAGGTGCCCTCGCCCCGCAAGTCGATCCGTTGTAGGAAATAGTTACTGAGAGATTCTAGCTAGATGGACAAAGCAATCGGCTTCATTGGTCTTGGGAATATGGGTTCAGCGATGGTAACCAATCTCATTCAAGCTGGTTACACGCTCCAAGTTTACAACCGGACTGCCGAGAAGGCACAACCACTGATTGCTCAAGGGGCAAAGTTAGGCGATCGCCCCAGTGATGTGGTGGAACCTGACGGTATCGTCATTACAATGCTAGCTAACGATCAGGCGCTAACAGAAGTTGTATTGGGCACAGACGGTATCCTGGAAAGGCTGGGACCTGGTGGACTCCATTTGTCGATGAGTACAGTGTTACCTGCTACAGCTCACAATTTAGCAGAACAC
>JAFASY010000009.1 GCA_019244235.1 Chroococcidiopsidaceae cyanobacterium CP_BM_ER_R8_30 | reverse complement strand
GAGGGATGAGGCAACTGGGACAGAAGAAGCGTTTAAAATCTCAACTTGCTGTCGGGGATGTAGAAACCCCGACTTCGCGAAGCAAGTCGGGGTAGTTCATGTGGAATCCAGAAGACTATGCTAAAAACTCGAATGCTCAATTGAAATGGGCGAAGGAACTAAAGCAAAGTCTTAATTTGCAAGGTGATGAATCTGTTCTGGATGTCGGTTGTGGAGATGGAAAAATCACAGCTGACTTTGCAACGACTTTACCCAGAGGCAGAGTGGTTGGTATAGATAGTTCCCCCGATATGATTGCTTATGCTGCTCGAACCTATGCGGCAAAGGAATATCCAAACCTTGCTTTCGCTTGTGTTGATGCACGTTCTCTCGATTTCGAGCAGGAGTTCCATCTGTGCTTTTCAAATGAGGCGCTGCATTGGGTTGACGATCACCAAGCATTTCTTGGAGGTGCGAGTCGATCGTTGCAACTTGGGGGTCGGTTGGTTATTGCATGTGGTGGTCAGGGAACCGCGGCAGATATTTTGCAAGTTTTCTCTGAACTGATCTCCTGCAAATCTTGGAAGCAGTATTTTGATGGCTTTCACAATCCCTATTTCTTCTATGGGGATCAGGACTATTCACTATGGTTAGAAAAAGCTGGTTTCAACATTGAGCGGCTTGAGTTAGTTCCAAAAGACATGACGCATTTTGGGAAAGAGGGTTTAGCAGGTTGGATACGCACAACCTGGATGCCTTTCACACAGTGCGTTCCTGAGAGTAAACGGGACGATTTTATCACTCATTTTGTGGAGACATACCTGGAAAGGATTCCGCCTGACCCAGATGGATTAGTACATGTTCGTATGGTGAAATTAGAAGTCAATGCGCTCAAGTCATAATCCTCATAATTTGAGCTGGTAAAAGGCGCGGTGCCGGAGGCGGCTCCGGCAGAACGTTGAGGGCAAATGCATTTAAGTAGCTTGAATTTCTGAATGAGTGAGATATGTTTCAAAGTAAAAACAAAATGGTATTGGCAATGCCGGAAAATCAATGGCAAAGTGCACTGTATGAAAGCAAACATTCCTTCGTTTGGCGGTATGGTGCTGATTGTTTAGAGCTTTTGTTGCCACAGCAAGGAGAATATATCCTCGATGTTGGTTGTGGAACTGGGCAGCTAACGCAAGAGATTGCGGCGCGTGGGGTGATCGCAATTGGTATCGACAAAGCACCAACAATGATTGAGCAAGCCCGGAAGAACTATCCAAACTTGCGATTTGAAGTGGCGGATGCAACTCGTTTTCACTTCAAAGAACCATTTGATGCTGTGTTTTCTAATGCAACGCTGCATTGGATCAATGAGCCAGAAAGAGTCATCGCCTCTATCTGGCAAACTCTAAAACCTGGTGGTCGTTTTGTCGCGGAGTTCGGTGGTAAAGGGAATATTAGAGCGATCACGACGGCAATTGGTAAAGCTCTAGAGACAAATGCTATTTCTGCTTCCTTCACCAACCCCTGGTATTTCCCTAGCATTGGGGAATACGCAACCTTGCTAGAGAAGCAAGGCTTTTCAGTCACACATGCCACCCTCTTTGACCGCCTAACTCCTCTAGAAGATGGGGAAAAAGGGATGCAAAACTGGATTGAGATGTTTGCCGATAGCTTGCTGCCAGAAATGTCTTCCAACAAACGTATCAGCGCTATGCAAGATATTGAAAATCAACTACGACCAGAGCTATATCGGGATGGAACCTGGTTTGCCGATTACAAAAGGATTCGCGTGGTTGCTACGAAAGCATAGGTGCTGGGGAAACGAAGCGGAAACGACACTAAGATGAAAAAGAGTTCTTACAAGGAGTTAACTCATGGTAGATGCTCTTTCAAGAAGGCGCATTGCTACATATACACGCATGGCGGACGGGACACAGGAAGACTATCTGATCCAACAAGAGTTGAGTCAACCATTACATGCCGCTCTCGCTAACCGAGTGCTAACGGAGCTAATTGGTTTGCAGCAGAGTTCCCCAGCTAATCTCATCAGTCGCTATGAACACTCGTTACAAACTGCAACTCGCGCGTTGCGCGATGATGCAGACGAAGAAACAGTAGTGGCTGCTCTACTCCATGACATTGGTGATTTGATGGCACCAAGTAACCATTCTGCTATTGCAGCAGAGATTCTGCGTCCCTATGTAACGCCTAGTACCTACTGGGTAGTGGAGCATCACGGTATTTTTCAAGGCTACTATTTCTGGCATTATTTAGGGCGTGATCGGAATGCACGAGAAAAGTTCCGTGGTCATCCTGACTTTGAGCGGACAGTTGACTTTTGTCACAAATGGGATCAAGAATCATTTGATCCGAGCTACGACACCCTACCACTTTCGGTATTTGAGCCAATGGTAAGGAGCGTCTTTGCCCGTGAACCTTGGGGTGAACACACTAAGAAGAGGTAGAGGGGATAGGAAGATAGGGGATGGGGAACTCGCTCTTCCCCGCAAAGTGGGGATTAGGGGCGATGGGAAGCAAGAAGATCCCCTCTACAGCTAACTCCTAGTCCTTCTTAGGATGGCTGAATGCCCCTGCATGTCTCCCATCGGTTCAAACCGTCCCCCCAAATACTTAGCCAAAAACTCCTCTGCAATGGCGTAAAAGTGCAGTCAGTTTTCTGGACGAGCATCGAAAATCAACTACGACGAATAAGACAAGCAAAGAGACAACCAGCCAAAATAATTCTTACTCTTCCCAATCTGTCACTAATCATCTGAACTCTTCCACATGAACTTTATTGTACGTGAAGCAAATCTTAATGATATTGATAATATCTTATTGCTCTACAAGCAGGTAGATGATTTACACTATCGTGTTTTGCCTAAGATATTTAATCCCCCAACATCTAACCTGAAGTCTTTTGTGTTTGAGCAGGACATCATCTATGTTGGTGGGGGAAATACGAAGAATCTTATTGCTCTCTGGAAGGAGTGGGGGCTTGAGCAAGTGTTAAGGGAAGCCTGGGAAAATGGCATGATTCTCGCGGGTCTAAGTGCAGGCTCTATTTGTTGGTTTGAAGAGGGTGTAACAGATTCTATTCCTGGTTCACTAACTGCTTTAAAGTGCCTTGGCTTTCTCAAAGGCAGTAACTGTCCTCACTATGATGGAGAGAAAGAAAGAAGGCCCTCCTACCATCACCTATTGTTAGAAGGACTGATTGGTGCGGGATATGCTACTGACGATGGTGTAGGTTTACACTTTGTTGGAGAGCACTTAGAGAAGATTGTCAGTTCTCGCCTCCATGCCAAAGCTTATCAGGTTGAGAGAAGGGGAGAAACTGTTACTGAGATGGTCTTGGAAACGGCATACTTAGGAGAAAGATAAAAAGGATGTGAGTAGCAGGCAAACACACTTACATTGACTTCTGACTCTAAACAGTCTTTGAAAGATTGTTATCGATGCAGCTAGATTAGCTATGTTCATAATACAAGCCCCTAGACACACTTCACATCGTTTATTTGAATGCTGTACTACGAAAGTTCTTTCTATAAAGAACTACAAGGAAAAGCTATAGAAAACGGCGGAGTCGTCACATGAGTTCAGCACAAACAATAGAGGTAATGACGCTATGCTGTTAAAGACTGAGCATTGTTACATAGTTACAGACGACCAAATCCTTAGCGGTGAGCCGATCGTCAAGGGAACCCGCACGCCCGTACGGGCAGTCGTCGAGATTTGGCGGCAAGGCATTTTACCTGAAGAGATTCCCGTTCACCTGCCTCATTTAACCTTGGCCCAAGTGTTTGATGCGTTAAGTTACTACAGCGATTACCAAGCTGAGATCAACACCTACATTGAGCGCAACCGAATTCCAGATGAGTTGATCGATCCATTGGTAAAGACCAGTGAGTAGCTTGTTTATAGAACTCTACTTAGATGAGGATGTGGATGTGCTGGTAGCAGCCTTACTACGTGCGCGGGGCTTTGTAGCAACTACGGCACAGGAGCTAGGTCAACTCCAGAAAAGTGATAAGGAGCAGTTAGCATACGCTGTCAGCCAGCATAAAACGTTCCTGACCCATAATCGATTCTGACGTGTTACTTGACAACGCCCGAATGCCCCTGAATCTCTCCCATCGGTTCAAACCGTCCCCCTAAATACTTAGCCAGAAACTCCTCTGCAATGGCATAGAAGTGTAGTCGGTTTGCTGGACGGGCAAAGCCGTGTCCTTCATCGGTGTAGAGAACATATTCTACAGGTCTATTTGCCTGCTGCATGGCAGCCACAATTTGATCGCTTTCTGCCTGCTTAACCCGTGGGTCGTTAGCGCCTTGGGCAATTAGCAGTGGGGCTTTGATTTGGTCAACGAAAAACAGGGGCGATCGCGACTTAAGAAACTCCTGTTCTGTTTCTAGGTTGCCAATCCGATGCGCTTCCATTGCTCTAAGCGGTTCCCAGTAAGGGGGAATGCTCTGCATCATAGTGATCAAGTTGCTAGGACCAACAATATCCACACCAGCAGCAAAGACTTCAGGCGTGAAAGTTAAACCTACCAAGGTGGCATAGCCTCCATATGATCCGCCCATGATAGCAACCTTATTCAAGTCAGCTATCCCTTTTTGTCCTAACCAGTTGACGGCATCGATCAGATCGTCGTGCATCTTTGCTCCCCACTCGCGATTGCCAGCATTGAGAAAATTTTTGCCGTAGCCAGTGGAACCACGAAAGTTGACTTGTAGCACCGCATAACCCCGGTTTGCCAGCCATTGTACTTCTGGATCGTAGCCCCACGTATCGCGTGCCCAAGGACCACCATGTACCAGCAGTACTGTTGGTAAGTTATGTGCTGGAATACCTACTGGCGTTGTGAGATAGCCATGAACAGTCAGTCCATCTCGCGTCTGATAGGAAATTGGCTGCATTGAGGCTAGAGCTAACTCTTCTAGTTTGGGTCGGTTGCTGAAGAGCAATGTGCTACTCTTAGGCTCTCGGTTATAGGCGTAGTAGTAGACAGGTCCATCATCAATGGAGTAGGCGACAAGCCAGCTAGTATCGGCTAGGTTGCGGCTGCTGACTCCAAACTCTCCAGGACGGACCTTAGCAATTGCCTCAAAATCAGCAGCAACACTCTGGTCAAGAACCTGCCACTCCTGTTTATCTCTATAGAAAGAAACTGCCTGGATAACTCGGGAGACTGGGTGAATGAGGATGTCATCGACATCATATTGAGCATCCTCAGCAACAACACTTTCCTGATGATTCGATAGATTGAGGGCAAGGAGACGCTGGGCATTAGCATCATGACTGCCCATAATATACAAAGTCTGACCATCAGCTGAGAAGCTAACTGCATATCCCTCATCGTTCGGTCCCCAGTGCCGGATAGTTTCCCATGGATTGTCTGTTGCTTCTCTAACTAACAGGTCAGAACCCCCATCAGGTGTTGTGGCGATCGCTGCTCTGACTTGAAACTGAGCGTCAGCTGTCCAGGCAATGATATTTCCGGGATTCTCTGTGTCGAGTTCAACAGCACCAGTTTTAAGGTTAATCTGGTAGACATCGTGCTTGCTGCGATCGTGTAAGTTTAACCCCACCAGCAACTGGTTGGGGAAGTTGTGGTCAAGTGCCACGGGCTGAGCCTGAACGCCCTGAAATGGAGTCAGATCGCGAACGATATCAGACTTGAGGTCAACCAGGTATAAGTGGAAGTTTTCATCCCCGTCTGAATCTTGCAGATAGATAAGTTGCTCTGGGTTATATGTCCAAAAGAAGATGCGGATGCCCCGCTTTTTATCAGCCGTCAGTTGTCGGTCATCTTCTTGCCCCACCGTCCGCAACCATACCTGTAAAACATTGTTCTGGTCGGGAGCTATGTACGCCAGATACTTGCCATCAGGCGAAAGTCGTGGGCTGGTTCGCTCTGGGTTGCCAAAGAGAATATAGCGCGGAATCAGTGGTGGCAGTGTGGGCGTATGTTGCTCGACAGTTGGGGATTGCATGGTTTTCTTCGATGCTTGCTCTTTTCTATTGTCACTCGACTGGTCAAATAGCAACTCACCCCATTTGTGTACCCTCTTATGCTTAAAACAGCTTTGCTGCAAAAATAATTTGAAAACACTAGCTATGTTTCCGATATTCAGAGCATGTCTATTAAAGTGAAAAAGTACGTTTAATAATAAAAAGGTTGGATTAAGATGTTTGATGGATTTTGGGAAAATATATCGCGCTACCCCCGCTACTTCATTACTATTATTCTCGGAGTACTACTCAACGCGATCGCCCCGTTGGTACCGCTATTTAAGCGCCCAGCCACCGCGCTCACCCTGATTGGTGTCCTGCTTGGGCTGTTTACGTTCGTCATTCTTACCCTTCGAGCCATGCTGGGTTTAGCTCCAGTTGTAAACTAGGCAAAAGAGCAAAGAAGCGAAACATTAGAGCGAGGAAGCAAAATACCTATGGCTACGAGCCGTCGTGTCTCCCGCGTTGCTGAATTAATCAAACGCGAAGTTAGCCAAATGCTGCTCCACGACATCAAAGACGACCGTGTGGGTGCAGGGATGGTTAGTGTAACAGATGTAGATGTATCAGGCGACCTACAACATGCCAAAATTTTTGTCAGTATCTATGGCACAGAGGCAGCCCGTGCAGAAACAATGGCAGGCTTAAAATCAGCAACAGGCTACGTTCGCAGTGAACTCGGTGCCAGAATTCGCCTGCGCCGGACACCAGAAGTTGTGTTCATAGAAGATCGGTCGATCGAGCGCGGTAGCAGGGTGCTATCCCTGCTCAATCAGCTGAACCACGAGCGTCCAAAAGACGAAACAAAACAAGACGAACTGGACTCAGAATGAGGGAAAATGGCATATCAGCCGATCCAAAACTACGGCATCATTGGAAACATGTACACAACCGCCTTAGTAGGGCTGAACGGGTCAATTGACTGGTTGTGTTTTCCGCACCATAACTCGCCTAGCGTCTTTGGGGCACTCCTTGATGAGGGGAAGGGTGGGCATTTCACAATCTCACCCCTGACTACTGAGGTAACCCATAAACAGTTCTACTGGCCTGAAACTAACGTCCTAGTGACTCGCTTCCTCACACCAGATGGGGTTGGGGAAGTTCTTGATTTTATGCCTGTAGGGATGCAAGTACAGGAGCTAGGCTTTCAGTGCCTAGTTCGGCGTGTCAAGGTCATCCGTGGCTGTATGGATTTTATTCTAGAATGCTATCCTGCTTTCAACTACGCCCGCGATGAACATCGAACAACACTCAGTTCTGAGGGAGCCAGCTTTCACTCATCCTCTCTCAGCCTTGGACTCTCTACAGACATCCCTCTACAGGAGTCACATAGTGGAGTTTTTGCCAAGTTTACCTTGGAGCCAGGAGACACAGCCGTTTTTTTTCTGCATGAGATTGAACCAGAGAGTGATTGTGGGCTTTTCCTCGACCGTTCGCAAGCAGACACTTTGTTCATGCAGACTGTTGAGTACTGGCGTCGTTGGCTCTCGCAATGCACTTATAAAGGTCGATGGCGCGAAATCGTCCAGCGCTCAGCGCTGGTGTTGAAGCTACTCACTTATGAGCCAACTGGGGCAATTGTGGCAGCATCTACATGTAGTTTGCCAGAGAGTATTGGCGGTGAACGCAACTGGGATTACCGCTATACCTGGATTCGAGACGCTGCTTTCACCCTTTATGGTTTGATGCGGATCGGTTTTACCGAAGAAGCTGGCCAATTCATGAAATGGATTGAGTGCCGCTGTCATGAGATCGAGCCAGATGGCTCCCTCCAAAACATTTATGGGATAGATGGCAGTCACGATCTGAGTGAGGAAATCTTAGACCATCTAGAGGGTTACAAAGGATCGAGCCCTGTCAGAGTTGGTAATGCTGCTTATAAACAGTTACAGCTAGACATTTATGGCGAGTTGATGGATTCGGTGTATCTCTACAACAAGTATGGAGCACCAATCTCGTATGACTTCTGGATTGCTTTGCGCCAGCTAGTTAATTGGGTTTGTGACAACTGGCACCAGAAAGACGAAGGCATCTGGGAAGTGCGTAGCGGACGCCAAAATTTAGTGTACTCAAAACTCATGTGCTGGGTAGCTCTGGATCGGGGTTTACGCTTAGCTGATAAGCGCTCATTCCCAGCTGAGCGGGAGCGGTGGTTGAAGGTACGAGACCAAATTTATGAGGAGATCATGACTCAGGGATGGAATCCTGAACGACAGGCTTTTGTGCAATATTACGGCAGTGACGCCCTAGATGCTGGTAGCTTGATTATGCCTTTGGTCTTCTTCCTTTCCCCGGTCGATCCTCGCATGTTGTCAACTTTGGATGCTATTAATCAATCTCCAGAGTCAGGCGGACTAGTTACTGATAGCTTAGTGTACCGCTACAACGTGGAACGAACACCAGATGGTTTGAAAGGAGCTGAAGGCACCTTCAATCTCTGCACATTTTGGCTGGTTGAGGCACTAACTCGCGCTGGAAAAGTGGATGGTGGTAACACTCGACTTGATGAAGCTAGACTCATGTTTGAAGAGATGGTGGGGCATGCTAATCATTTGGGGCTTTATGCGGAGCAAACAGGTCCGGGTGGCGAAGCGTTAGGGAATTTCCCTCAAGCTTTTACGCATCTAGCATTGATTAGCGCAGCATGGAACTTAGATAAAGCACTGCAAGGTAGAGATTAAAAATTTCTGACTTAAGGTGTAAATTAACCTTGTGTTCAAAAAACTTTTCTGTTATGAGAATCAGCAAAATCTATAAGAGCCGAAAATTAACTAGGGCTTAGCTAACTGTACAGATTTGGTTTCAACAATCTTTTAGCAGTAACGAGTCGCTACTCTGGTCAATACACATAGTAGGCTTCTCGCATAAATAGCAAATAAGAGGGTGATAAGTATTATAGACACGTATCAATGATGAATCTTTGCCATAATTCTAGTTGCTAAGCTGATGATAAATGGTAGCTACAAGCTCTCTTGCTAAGTCCTGTGATCGCCTCTGGCCGACAGGTAAAACTGTGAAATCTGGGGTAGGGAAGCCTAAGTTGTGAATTCTATTGACGCTTTGATGCCTCTGTATAAAATTATTGTGAGCAACGGCAACACTGACGAAAGATTGGCTCAAGTTTTTTGGTTGTCTGTCGCTATCTTGATTAGTGCTAACTCTCTATTGCAGTTGATGAAGCGACAAATTGATGACCTTGTAGCTATAGATGAGCAGTTGCAGGAGCTACTCACCTGGTCAAGCCAAAAGTCTCGGACTCTGAACGTTCCCTATAAACCAGTAGTCGTTCGAGCTTTTTATCTTGACTTAGCTCTTACTCACATGCTTGAGTTGGTTGGTGGCACTTTTGATTTGGCACGTGCTCTTGACGTTGACCTGACTTGCAACCTCGCTCATCCTTTAGCTCTTGACCTCTCTCTTGACCGTGCCCTTAGTCTTAACCGTGTCCTCGACCGTGTAGTTAACCCTTCTCATGTTGTTGACTGTGTTCTGGAACGTGCGATGACTCATGCCCGTGTTTTTGAGCCAAATTTAGAACAATCTCTACAACAACTGAAAGAACAACTGTCCTGCATACCTCAAAGCAGGGAAAACTTCATGGCTTGGTGGCAGTCGCAAGGGCAAGCTTGGACTGAGCAGTTACGAGCCCTAATAGTTGAGTATCGCCATTGCGGTTATGACTGGCAGTACAACGAGCAACAGAAAGAAATACTGCTACAGTACTACGATGCCAACCAGTTACTCGTAGCTTGCCTGAATAATGTGACTTGTGTTGCTAACTCCACCCAAAATGAGATTGAAGCTACGTTGTTACTGCCGATTGCAGAGATTGAAGCAATTTAATGTTAGGGTTTCGGCTGTCCAGTCCATTTTAAACCCTTAAAAGCTACGATTCACCAATCCTACTGGACCAATGAATCGTACTATCTTAGAGTTACATGCAATGTCAAACCACAATACACATTGTCAGGGTAAGGAGTCTAAAGACCATGGCTATGACTGCTTCAACTATGTTGCCCCTAGGGACTCAAGCGCCTGATTTCTCTTTGCCAGACACTACATCTCCTGGCAAAACGATTTCCCTAGATAGCTTTACAGGGAAAAAGGTACTCCTCGTGATATTTCTCTGCCGCCATTGTCCATTTGTCAAACATATTCAACAGGAACTGGCACAACTAGGAAAAGATTACCATCACCGGGATGTGGGGATTGTTGCCATTAGTGCTAATGATGTCAGTAAGTATCCTGATGATGCACCAGAGAAGTTGCAGGCGATGGCAGCGGAACTAGAGTGGTCGTTTCCTGTATGCTACGACGAAAGTCAAGAGGTAGCCAAGGCCTATACAGCTGCTTGTACACCAGATTTTTTTGTCTTCGACGCCGAGCGCCGACTCGTCTATCGCGGGCAGTTAGATGATAGCCGTCCGAGTAATGGCAAGCCAGTCACTGGGAAGGATTTACGAGCAGCGATTGATGCTGTGCTGGCAAACCAGCCTGTCAATCCAGAACAAAAGCCTAGCGTGGGTTGCAACATCAAGTGGAAGCCCGGTAACGAACCTAGTTACTACGGCTAGTCACGGAAGTCAGTGATGGGAGAAGCTCAACATGATTGCAAATAAGACTCCAAGCATTCCTCCATTAGAAGGAGGAGATCGCCTCTCTCGCCCTGAATTTGAGCGACGCTATCATGCTGCCCCACATATCAAAAAAGCAGAACTTATCGAAGGAGTCGTCTACGTGCCCTCGCCAGTCCGCGCTAGAAGTCATAGTCAACCTCATGGGTGGATCATCACCTGGCTCGGTGTCTATGAAGCTGCAACTCCAGGCGTGAGTTTGCACGACAACTCAACAGTACGACTAGATCTAGACAACGAACCTCAGCCCGATGCACTGCTGCGAATTGAAGTGGGAGGGCGATCGCGCATCACGGAAGATGACTACATTGAGGGGGCACCAGAACTCATTGTAGAAGTGGCAGCGAGCAGTGCCGCCTACGATCTACATGACAAAAAGCGTGCCTACCGACGCAATGGTGTGCAGGAATATTTGGTGTGGCGAGTCTTGGATCAAACCCTCGATTGGTTCTGCCTGCAAGCAGGAGAGTATGGAGTGCTGCAACCCGACGAGTATGGTGTCATTCGCAGTCAGGTGTTTCCAGGACTGTGGCTGATGATGCCTGCTCTAGTGACGGGGAATATACCAAGTGTTTTGGCGACATTGCAGACGGGAATTGATTCACCAGAACATGCTAGGTTTGTGGAGCAACTCTCAGAGCGAACGGAACAGACAAAATTCTAAATCGCTACACGCCAACGATAATTGACCAAAGACTAGCAAAAAGCGTGATCGCCCCGAAATGTTGTGGCAGTAGTAGCCGAAGTGGTTGACGAGCAATTTTTTGGGTTAATATCACTGTCAACAGGACTCCTGCAATCAGTGTCGTTCCCTGCAAGAAAGCGATCACGGCTGGATGAGCAACCAATAGTGGCAGTCCCTCAGTATTGTAGCCAAAAGTTGCCCCGGTGACTGGCAGGATACGTCCAGCCTCCCCTAACCCTAGGCGCAAATAATGAGCCAAGCTACCACCTAAAACGAGTGGCAAGTAGCCATAGGCTAGCTCGATAAAAGGTCGAGGCTTTAGGGAATGCGGCAACAGCCGAATCAAACCGTAGGCGGCAAAAGGCACCAGCGCCGGAAGAACTAGGGCAGCGATTGCTACTCCCACATGCACCCAGAACTCACTCAGATCGAAGTTTAACCCTGACCATCCTTGCAGTTCAGGCAAACGGTGCAAAAAGATGCCGCCGAGTAACAAAAGCAAAAGGGCGACTTCATAAGTCCGGGGAATATGAGTGGTCCACAGTTCAATTCCAGGGGGGCGCAAATTTAACTCAACCGAACGATGAGGGCAAGCTTTCAAACATGTCATGCATAAGACACAGTCTCGATTATCTTGCATCTGAGCTGGGTGAGAGTACACAGGGCAGCCGCCTGTCTCCAAGCCCTCTCCCTTTTTTGGACCACCTTTATAGCACTGGTAGGTGGTGCATTCCGCTGAACAGGTTCCCTGCTGTGCCCGCAGTTCAATCATCGAAAGCTTGGCAAACAGCCCATTCATTCCACCAATCGGGCACAGATAGCGACACCAAAAACGCCGCTCAAATAAGCTCGAGAAAATCATGGCTCCAGCAGTGATCAACAGGAGCAGGCAGGAAGAAAGATAAGCAGTATCTTCTAGCTTCCAGAGTTCTTCCCACAAAAAAATTAACGCAAACAACCCAAAGAGAAACCATCCTCCCCATTTCTCCGCCTGCTCACGGGGCCAACGCTGGAGTTGTCGCGGCCAAAGCCACAAAGACAGCTTTTGGGTCACCTCCCCGTAAATCATAAACGGACAGACAGCACACCAGAGACGACCAACAAAAGGAAAACCTAACAGTACTAGAGGCCACCACCAAGCCCAGAACAGGTTTAAAGCTACGTTCTCTGTACGGTGTTGGGGACCAACAAACAAAAGCACCACAACAACAGCGAAAGCAACTAACGTGAAACCATAATTGATCCGGTCGGGCCACCAACGACTACGTAGAAACCGCCGTAGGCCAGGATAGACATTAAGCAGGTTGAAGCGAAACCGTTTGGCTTTACCCCGCGTTGACCAAAATACTTCTTCCGTTAGCTCTACCGCTCCTGAAGACTGCACAACTGCACGCTCTACTAGGCTTTGCAACTCCCTGAGATTGCCAGGAAAATCGTATTCTTGTAAACGCCTTAGGGCTTCTAGCGTCACTTTTGGTTTTGCCAGGTGTTTAGTCTGGCAGTAAAGACTGGCGTAGTATTCGACTTGAGCTTTGATGTCAGCTTTACGCACTCGTAGTGGTGGAACTTTGATCAAATGCTCGACCAATCGCTCAATCGCAGGCAGGTGTTTTTCGGCAATCAATATGACGCGAGCTTCGCAAGGACGGGGGGGAGAAGGCGGCTCCCCTGGACGGCTAACTGCGGTATAGGTACCTGTTTCGAGCAGTTGAGCAATTTTGGGCACCAGTTCAGCAGGTAAATCCTGGATATTGTTGAACACTATGGTGCCTTTACCTAGCCATTCCAGTAGTCCTGGCTTGCCACCTTCACGACCAAACAGATCTACACCACTTGCCTGCAATAGACCACAGAGCATTTGAATCATTGGTTCTCGCCGTTGCTGAGAACCAAAGTGAATGAGAGCGGCTGCGTTATCTTTTTCTAGTCCTGGTTCGCCAAAGATGAGCACTGGTTGTCGATCTTGTGCCGCTTGTTTAATTTGTTGCCGCAGTCGTACGGCATAGCGGCTTTTCCCTACTACACCACGTTTGGCTTTAGGAACAAGGTAGGGACGTAGAGCCGTTTGACGCTCTTGCTCATAGGCAAGTTGTGAAACCACCTGAGCCAGTTCCTGGGATAGTTGTCGCGAGAGCGTTTGAGCAATTTCTGGGAATTGATCTACTAGCTGCTGAAACTGAGTAGCAGTGACAACCCAGAAGTGACATTCGCTCAAAGTTCTCACAGTTTGCTGGGCTGGCTGTGCCAATAGTAGTTCCTGCAAGTGGATCACTGCTCCTGGCAGGAAACTGCTAGGTGTAACTAAGCCTGTTTGACTAGTAGTTTCACTCCCCAATTGACCTTGGATTAGAATGTAGAGGGCTTCAGGTGTGGTGCCTTCTACAACCAAGCATTGATTTGCTGGCACGACTCGTTCTTCCAAGACTTGGGCAATGGCACTTAAGACTTCAGATGAGAGCACTCCCAAAGCGGTGCGTTCTTGTAACCAGATCACCAGATCGGTCGGTGCCATGATTAAGCCTCTGATAATGCTACCCGGTACTTCACGAAAATTGTGGCTTCTCTACGTTAGATGTTGCACATGACCGTTACAAAGCTTCAGCAATAGTCTAACTTCAGGGCTGAACAGCATGTTTTTACTGGCATTGGTGCTTGTGGTTACTGTCTTCTCTCTTTAGGATGATTTCCATAATCACCACAATCACTCCTTATATAGAACACACGATAAAACTAGACTGTCTAGTATGATAATAATTGATTGCAGTGTTGCACCAATTAGGAGATAACTATCATGTTTGCCACTGTTGCTCCCATCACAAGAGATGACTTAATCCCAAGTCTTGCTGTTAATTCCCAAGCAGCCAGAGGAGCTACTTGTCAAAATGCAAATATCACTTTGACAGAGGCACAGACATGGCATACCTACCTGTGTCAGATTCGTGAAGCTATTTGGGGTGCTCTGGCTGCAAGAAGCAGCGCTAAAAGAGACTACGCTAAGGCTCAGGCTGAAGTAGAAAAATGTGAAAAGCAACTTCAGCTTGCTGTAGAAAACGAATGGTTAGACGAAGCCCGGACAGCAATGTTGTGTCGGATGACATGGCAAGACCAAGCACATCATCTAAAGGCTTTAGTAGACAAGCATACTTGCCAAATCCTTGCCCTTAAAAACCAACTAGCTTATTGGGAAAATCAAATACGAGTATAGCCATATACTAATCCCGTGTCTGAAGCAGTTGCCAGGTATGGTATAAAACCCAGAATAAGATTAATTTTTGCCTTGAGTGTAGATATGACGAGTTTGAGGCGGGGCAGACTGAGTCAGAGGTTAGTGGCAGGGTTTCTTCTGGGTGGTCAAGTAGTGATGTTCCTGCTTGCAGGCAAGATTAATCGACGCAATACCCTCGAACAGATGGCAGTCGTTGGCATAGACTCACTACCAGTTACTTTAATCTCGGCTGTTAGTGTAGGTATGTTCACAATTATCCAAGTCGGGCGTGAATTGGCTATTCTGAATGAAGGAGAAACTCTGGGTGGAGTGCTAGCACTAACTTTGACAAGAGAACTGGCACCAATGTTTACAGGGGTCGTGCTAGCGGGGCGAGACGGAGCAGCGTTCACTGCTGAACTGGGGACAATGCAGATCACCCAGCAGATTGAGGCGCTTTACATGCTTAGAACTAACCCTATTGATTATCTAGTGGTTCCCCGTGTAGTTGCTTGTGGTTTGATGCTACCAGTTGTCTGCATCCTTTTTTTGATCACAGGGATGATTGGGGGAGGTATTATGGCAGCAAATCTTTACCATGTTTCTCCAACAGAATTTTTTGAGTCAGCCCGAAAGGTGCTTACTGGCTGGGATATCTGTTGTGCCATGATTAAGTCAGTTTGTTTTGGAATATTAATTGCGGTGATTAGCTGCAACTGGGGCTTAACGACAACAGGAGGTACTAAGGGAATAGGACAATCAACTACAGGTGCTGTTGTTGCTGCCATGTTAGCTATTTTTGTGAGTAATTTTTTTCTATCTTGGTTATTGTTTTCAGATTCTAATAGCGTAATGCTCAAAGAATTCTAGTTATTCAAATGCACCTAAAAATAGGTTTAGCACGCTAGCAACAATTGCTAGCACGATTGACCCTAACAAAGCGGAGCCAAAGTTAGTGATAATCAGACCAAAACCAGGAGTTAAGTAGCTCACTAGGTACAGCATGATGGCATTAACAACAAACAGAAATAAACCTAAAGTGACAATAGTGAGTGGCAAAGTAAAAAAGATTACAATGGGTCGGACGATTGCATTGACCAACCCCAAAATGACGGCTGCAACTAAGGCAGCAGCAAAACTTTTGACAATGAATCCTGGGACGATACTGGCTGTAATCAGCAATGCAACGGCCGTAACGAGCCAAGTCAGTAAGAAGTGCGGCATGGATATTTGAACCTTCCTAGATAAGATATTTGGTGTTAACGGCAGTCAATCTGATTAAATGCGGTAAGCTAAGTGTAACTACTCCTACGAAATCCTGGTACTGAACTAGCTACCTCATATGTTTTGGCGGCAACTGGCAGCGTTCCTTCTAATGCTTATTATATTTTGCTGGGCGTTACCCGCAGAAGCAGATTGGTCTCATCCAATGTCATATAGTAATGCGGAGTTAAAAGGACGGGACTTTTCTGGGCAAACTTTACAGGCATCTGAATTTTCTAATGCCAACATGGAACTGACTAACTTTTCTGGTGCTGACTTGCGAGGGGCTGTTTTCAGTGCCTCTGTCATGACTAAAGCAAATCTGCACGGCGCAGATCTCACTAATGCAATGGCGGACCAAGTAGACTTTACTGGTGCCGATTTGAGTGATGCAGTATTGACAGAGACAATTTTATTACGCTCGGTCTTTGACCATACAGATGTCACAGGTGCTGATTTCAGTGATGCTATTCTTGATGGCACACAAATCAAAGAACTTTGCCAGCGAGCTAGTGGTGTGAATTCAAAAACAAGTGTCGGCACTCGTGATTCCTTAGGATGTTGACGAAACGGCGGATTGGTGTCGTAGGTGGCGGGCAGCTTGCTTGGATGATGGCGAGTGCAGCCAAGACATTGGGGGTTGAATTGGTGGTGCAAACGCCTAGTCCTGATGACCCGGCGGTGGTGATTGCCGCTGATACTATCTTTGCCCCAATAGAAGATGCTGCTGCCACCGCCCTTCTGGCAACTCGTTGTGATGCAATCACCTTTGAAAATGAGTTTGTCAATGTAGAAGCCTTATCAACCCTTGCCGAGCAGGGCGTTTGTTTCCGCCCAGGATTAGGAGTATTAGCTCCTATTTTGGATAAATACCATCAACGCTGCTATCTCAGGAATTCAGGTTTGCCTGTTCCTAGGTTTATTGACCTAGAAGAGAGCAGGGGAAGCAGGGGGAGAGGGGAGGAAATTTTTCCAACATCCCTTGCTCAGTTTGGTTTTCCGGTAGTGTTGAAAGCTCGTCGTCACGGTTATGACGGACAGGGGACTTTCATCATTAAAGATATTGAAGCTTTGAAATATAGGCTAGCTGCTAGTTACAAGCAACAGGTGGGACATGGACCCTCGTTTCTATTAGAGGAATTTGTACCATTTGAGAGAGAATTAGCTGTTGTTGCGGCTCGTTCTGCTGCTGGGGATGTTGTTACCTTTCCGATTGTAGAGACTCAACAGGAAGAGCAGGTTTGTCGGCGCGTCCTTGTACCAGCTGACATCCCTAACACTATCGCTGTTGAGATTGAGGCGATCGCCCACACTCTCTTGCAAGGTTTACAAGCAGTGGGTGTATTTGGGATTGAGCTATTTCTCACTACAAATGGCTCTGTGCTAGTGAATGAAATAGCCCCCCGTACCCATAATTCTGGGCATTTCACTATAGATGCCTGTGAAACCTCTCAGTTCGAGCAGCACCTACGAGCTATCTGTGACTTGCCCTTAGGCAATCCTGCTCTCCGATGTAGTGGGGCGGTGATGGTTAACCTACTAGGCTATGAAAATGCATCTGCTTCTGACTACTCTGGCAAACTGCAGCAACTGGAGCAGATCCCACAAGCACATGTCTACTGGTATGGTAAGACGGAATCCCGACCTGGTCGTAAGCTAGGTCACGTTACTATTTTGCTGGATGCTCAGAACCGCGAGCAAGAAACTGCGATCGCGCAGCAAGTGGAATCAATTTGGTACAACCGCTAACTCGAATCTCTTGTTACAATGTATTGTAGGTTCTGCTGCGACGTTGGTGACTGCCAATATGTTTTTGATCTATGACTTTTCAAATAAGGGAACCTAACTGTTCTAGTGGCAGTAGACCGGGCTTGTACCCGGAAACTTTAAGCTAGGCAACCTGGTGCCCACCTGGTTTTACCAGGTCTAAAACTGAGGTAAAACGGCGTTGTGGTGAACTCATCAAGTATTGACTCCTCTGGTCAGCATCCCAGAGGAGTTTTGTTTTGCCACATCTTATCCATTTTGTATCATGAGCTACATTTTCTCTGTTTGGGTGGCGCTAGTATTAACGGATCGCAAAAACCTAAACGTTCTGCCAGAGACGGTTCCTTAGCTTACGCCCTTGCAGGCTGAATGTTCTGATAGAGGCAGCTCTGGCGGTTAGGTCGAGCAAGCTGAAATTGAGTTTAGATAGGTTTATCACAATTGGCTGCTCCAGTTTTCCCGGCTACTGTTTCCAAATTAGACAATGGCTTGACTTTTATTCATCAATATCTCCCTACGACTCCTGTTGTTGTGGCGGATGTCTGGCTCAAGGCGGGTGCTCAGCGGGAGCCAGAGAACTGGTCAGGAATGGCCCATTTTCTGGAACATATGATTTTTAAAGGTACTGCTACACTGCCTCCTGGAGCATTTGACAGAGAAATAGAAAACCGGGGCGGCATGACCAATGCAGCGACTAGCCACGACTATGCTCATTACTTTCTCATTACTGCTGTACCCTATTTAGAAGAAACGCTACCCCACCTAGCAGAACTATTATTAAATGCTGCCATCCCAGAAAGCGAATTTGCTTTGGAACGGGAGGTTGTTTTAGAAGAAATTCGTCAAGCTTATGATGATCCTGACTGGTTAGGCAATCAGGCTCTGTGTGAGAGTGTTTATCCGTGCCATCCCTACGGACGCTCAGTACTAGGGACAGAGCAAGAGCTGATGCAGCAGTCACCAGAAGCAATGCGCTGTTTCCATCGCGCTCACTACCAACCGGAAAATATGACGGTGGTAATTGTTGGGGGAATTGATCTGGAGCCTGCTATGGAATTGGTAAACCAGACCTTTCAGCAGTTTCAGCAGCGGTCTTGTTGTCCCCCACCAGCGGCAACGGGAGCAACACTCAACGCTTTGCCAAAGGCAGCTCCAGCGAACCGCCCTTTGCAGCCCAGAAGTAGCGAAAATCTCCTGCCATTTCCCTCAGGAATTCGCCGCCAAGAGCTGTATCTACCTAGAATAGAGCAAGCCCGGTTACTGATGGCTTGGAGAGGACCAGGTGTTGAACAAATTAGTAGTGCTTATGGTTTGGACTTACTCTCTGTCATCCTGGCACATGGAAGGTCTTCTCGCTTGGTGTGGGAGTTGCGGGAAGAGCAACAATTAGTGCAAGCAATTAATTGCGATTTTCTGCTCCAGCGAGAATCAAGTCTATTTACAATTAGTGCTTGGCTGGAGCCACAACATCTAGAGCAAGTCGAGTCTTTGATTAGCAAGTACCTGGAAAATCTACAGAATACACCTGTTTTGCCAGGAGAACTGTCCCGTTGTCAACGCCTATTGTGTAATGATTATGCGTTTTCTATGGAAACACCGAACCAAATGGCAAGCCTTTATGGCTATTACAACACACTTGCTACAGCTGAATTAGCTGTCCTCTATCCACAGCGAATCCAGTCGTTTCAATCAGAACACCTCCAGTGCTTAGCACAGCAGTATCTTTCGCCGCAAGATTATGTCGTTACGATACTAAAGCCTTGCTAGCCAAAAATTAAGGGACAAATGACAACGGATAACAGACAAATAGATACATTGCTGCTACCAAACCAGACTATCAAACGGACTGTTTTAGATAATGGCATTGTGGTACTTGTAGCCGAAAATTTGGCAGCAGATATCATTGCCACTCGCATTTTTGTTCGTGCTGGTAGCTGTTGGGATGGAATGCAATCTGGATTAGCCCATTTACTATCAGCCGTTCTCACCAAGGGAACGGTTCAGCTGTCCTCATGGGAAATTGCCGAGCAGGTAGAGTCCGTCGGTGCGCACTTGAGTGCTGATGCAGCAGCAGATTATTTTTTACTAAGTCTGAAGACGGTTTCGGCAGACTTTGCAGAAATTTTGGCGTTGGCAGGGCAGCTTTTGCGCTCACCAACTTTTCCAGAAATTGAAGTTGAACTAGAGCAGCGTCTAGCGCTACAGGATATTCGTTCACAACAAGAACAACCCTTGACAATCGCCTTCGAGCAACTGCGACAGGCAATCTACAAAAACCATCCTTACGCTTCCTCAGGGCTAGGATACGAGGCTACGGTATCACAACTTGGCCGTAATGACCTCCAGCGACACCATCAAACATATTTCCGCCCAGATAATCTGGTTATTAGTATTGCTGGTCGGGTAACAACTATAGATGCTGTAACTCTTGTTGAGCAAGTCTTTGGCGACTGGCAGATTTCTGAAACGCCACTACCCACTTTGACGCTACCTCCTCTGGGAGTTCAGCCTGAGCAGAGGATAACATCACAAAATACACAGCAATCTATTGTCATGCTGGGCTATTTGGCTCCCTCAGCTCAAGATGCTGACTATGCGGCTTTGAAGTTGCTTGCTAACTATTTGGGGAATGGGCTTTCCAGCCGTCTATTTGTAGAATTACGAGAGAAGCGGGGTTTGGCTTACGAGGTGTCGGCATTTTACCCAACACGCCAAGCTCCAGCAAACTTTGTTGTGTACATGGGTACAGCTCCAGAAAATACAGTGATCGCGCTTTTGGGGCTCCAGACAGAAGTTGAGCTATTATGTTCCGAAAAACTCTCGGAAGCGACACTCCAAGCAGCTAAGAATAAGCTACTGGGGCAGTATGCTTTGAGCAAACAGACCAATGCACAAATTGCTCAATTGTTTGGTTGGTATGAAACCCTAGGATTAGGGGTTACATTCGATACTCATTTTCAGCAAGAGATTATGAGTTTGACCGCTGCTCAGCTACAGCAAGCGGCTTGTCAGTATTTGCTGAAACCCTATGTTTCTGTAGTTGGTCCCGAAGCAGCTGTTAACCTAACTCTAGAAACTTCAAGGAACTAGCCATTGCTATTGTTTATTCTCAGCAGTTGAGGATTGCGATCCCTTACAACACAAACTGGTATCTATATCTTGTAACCTAGCGCAGCCACTTAATGCCATTGCCAAATCCAATTCACTCTGTAGTAGCTCCAGAACATGCTGTACTCCAGAACTTCCCGCAACTGCTAGTCCCCATAAGATAGGTCTACCAATCAGGACGGCTCTTGCCCCTAAAGCTAAGGCTTTGAGTACATCAGTGCCGCGTCGAATGCCACCATCAATTAGTATCTCAGCTCGATTATTGACAGCTGACGCAATTTCAGCCAATGCATCAATTGTGGTGATCGCTCCATCCAGTTGTCGCCCGCCATGATTGGAAACAATGATGCCCTTAGCTCCATGCTCAACTGCTCGCACCGCATCATCACCCCGCAAAATGCCTTTGACCACCAACGGTAAGGGGGAAAGAGACTGTAGCCACTCCAGATCGTTCCAGGTTAATGCCGGATTGATTTGTTCAAGAAAATACGCAAACAGTCCTGACTCTTGGAACCGATGCGGGATTTCTAGCTCCGTTGACGCAGCCAGGTTTGCCAATTCCATATTGGTAGGAAGCGCAAAGCGATTACGGCGATCGCATTCTCGTTGTCCAAGGACTGGTGCATCAACGGTGAGACAAAGCGCTGCAAACCCTGCGGCATAAGCCCGTTCAACCAATGCTTTGGTCAACCCACGATCGCGATGGACATAGAGCTGAAACCAGGGGCTGGGAGTAGCTGTTGATGCTTGACTGGCAGTTGCCACTGCTTCCAACGGCTTAGTCGATAGTGTGCTCAGTATCATTACAGTTCCCATCTGAGCCGTTGCCTTAGCTGTAGCTAGTTCTCCATCAGGATGGGCTAAACACTGAAACGCCATGGGCGCAACCAGAATTGGCAAAGCTAGCGACTGCCCCAGCACCGTGACATTCATGTTGCGATCACTGACGTCTACTAGCACGCGCGGACGCAACCGCAACCGTTCAAAGGCGGCTCGATTGTCTCGCAAGGTGATTTCGTCCCAAGCGCCACTAGCATAGTAATCCCGTGCCATTACCGATAACTGTTGGTCAGCACAGAGTTCATACTCGAACAGATTAAGCGGTAACTCATTACTGGACATAGAATGAAATCTAACAATCAACGTGGCACATCAACGACGATTTGACTGTCTTTAATGAAGATAACTTGATTGACATGGCTTTGATGACAATTCGACCCATGACTCCTTCAGAAGTTCAGCTTGCCCTCGATTGGGCTGCCCAAGAAGGCTGGAATCCTGGTTTACATGATGCCACTGTGTTCTATGCCACTGACCCAACCGGATTTCTCATTGCAGAACTTGAAGGAGAACCGATTGGCTGCATCTGTGCGGTTCGCTATAGCAGCAAGTTCGGATTCATCGGGCTTTACATCGTTCGACCTCAATGGCGAGGGCGTGGGTATGGATTGCAGTTATGGCAAACCGCATGGCAGCAGTTGGTCAACCAGCTTGAGGAAAAACAGCCCAGCATCGGGTTAGACGGAGTAGTCGAGCGAGAATCTACCTATCGTCAAGCTGGATTTACGGCAGCCTATCGCCATGTTCGCCATGTTTGTGAAGCCATGCCATGTCACTCAGTTCCAAATAATGCGATCTCACTAACGAATGTACCGTTAGAACAAATCGTTCGTTACGATGCGGAACTGTTTCCAGCGCCACGTCCTCAGTTTTTGGAACCCTGGATTCGCGTTGCAGCAGCTGCCTATGGGATTGTCGAACATGAGCGATTGGTTGGCTATGGAGTGTTGCGCGCCTGCCGTCAAGGCTTCAAAGTTGGACCTTTGTTTGCAGATACGTTCGACATTGCAGAGTGTCTGTTTCGCGCGTTGACCCATCATGCTGCATCGCAGCCTGTATTTATCGACATTCCAAATATTCATCCAGCATTGTCAATTTTAATTCAACGCTTTCGTTTACAGCCAGTCTTTACCTGTGTGCGAATGTATTGGAAAAATATGCCAAACCTCGATGTTAATAGCATCTTTGGAGTGACCACCTTGGAACTTGGGTAGATCGATATAATTTAAATCTCCCGTGCATAACGTCCCATTAGTTCTGCGAGAAGGATGCGTCCAGTACATAACCTTCTATTACCTTCATCACATCTGCTTTAGTAGCTCCTGGTGCTAATTCCAGTGGTTGATCTAGAGCAAAAAGCTTGAAAAAGTAGCGCTGCGTACCATTAGGCGGTCCTTGCCCGCCTAATCCTAACTGATTGAAACTATTTTTTCCCTGCACTCCGCCGTTAGGCAAGGTAGGTTGGTAATACCTTCGGGTAGCTCACGAGTATGAACAGGCAAGTTATAGACTACCCAGTGGGTAAAGGATTGGTCAGGTGCGTCGGGGTCATCCAGGATCAGAACGAAGGTATTTGTCCCGTTAGGGGGTCTTCCCACTGTAGGGGAGGAGAGATCTTGTCACCGTCACAGGTATATTTGAACGGGATGGTACTACCAATGAAAAAAGCAGGGCTACAGAGTTCCATTACTTATAAGTTATAGTGGACGTTAATAGGTTTGCAGCTC
>JAFASY010000001.1 GCA_019244235.1 Chroococcidiopsidaceae cyanobacterium CP_BM_ER_R8_30 | reverse complement strand
GATCGGTTGACTAGATCTAACGATGACAAGAGTTTCGCCTGCTTCTACTTGGCGGATGTATTTCAATGGATCTTGCTGTATTTCATCAACAGTGACATTTAACATACTGCCTCACATAAAATTTCAAAGTTTTGCTGCTCCAACTTGCTACAGTTTAGCTTTGCTTAACCCAGCCAGCTTTCCGAAGAATATCCTCCACAAACTCTTGTTTGCCTTGAATGTACAAATCCATGTCATGCGGAAATTGGGCTGCAAGTTGTCGTTTCAAATTTCCATAGGCTAAAGCTTGGTCTGGATTGGCTCGAAGAAAGTCTCGAAAGGCAATGTGTCTTGCAAGTTCTTGGCTATGAGCATCACAAACATAAAGATGATGGCTCATCCACGTCCTTCTAGTTTCATGATACGGCACATCATTTCCCGCGCGTCGAAACGCTTCTCTTCCAGCAACACCCAGATCCCCTTCGTGTGCATACCCTAGTGTTGCAAGACGACTAATTGCATCAGGAAGACATTGGCGAGATGGGACAACCACGTCTAAATCGATGATCGGCTTTGCAGCCAGACCAGGAACCGAGGTACTACCAACATGTTCAATTTTCAAGATCAAATTGCCAAGGCAGCTAAAAACGATATGGCTTAGCTCACTAAACAACTGTGCCCAACTTGGGTTATATTCAACTACTTCAACATCAACATCAACGGGCAGGAGTCCGCGCTTCTACCGCTTGCGATGAAGCTTCGGAGGAATGCTCGAAGAGGAGTTGACGGTCACACAGTTTCACGATATCATACAAACAGCAAACTTCGTGAAACTATTAATGCTTCAGGTCATCACAGCTAAGTTAAAGCTCGAAGCTTCTTCTGAACAAAAGAAATTGTTGGGGGAAGTTTCTTTGGCTTATCGTGATGCCTTGAACTTTACTTCTCAGCTGAATTTTGAGAATGGTAAGTCTTCTAATGGGACTAAGATACAGAAACTAGTCTATCGGGATTTACGGTCAAGATTTAATCTGCCATCACAGATGGCTTGTAATGTTCCCCGGCAAGTTGGTGCAACATACAAGGGATTGCTGACCAAGTTGCGACAAAACAGAGAAGCCATCGAGAAAGGGTGGACGAAGAAGAAGTTTAAGGGTTTAGATAAAGCTCCTAAGTATATATCCAGGATTTGCAATCTAAATTATTTGAGGGATTTTAGTTTCAGACCTGATAACCAAATTAGCATTATCACCTTAAAGGGAAGAATCATTGTTGGCTATTCTGGATACTCTAAACATCTGGAATTGATCAAAAGCGGTACTAAGATAGGTGGAGCTAAAATTTACTACTCTAAGCCGACAAAGACTTACTATTTACTAGTGAGTCTGGAGTTGGAACTACCAGAAATAGAGTCTTCCAGTCTAAAAAGAGTAGTAGGTGCTGATGTCGGCAGGCGTTTTCTTACTGTGACCACAGATGTTGAAAACAAAACACAATTCTTTTCGGGAAAGGAGACATTACACAAAGCGAATCGCTATCAGAGAGCAAGGATTACACTCCAGCAGAAAGGCACTCGTTCTGCAACTAGAAGGTTGAAACTAGTATCAGGAAGAGAGAGACGGTTTACTGCTGACGTTAACCATCAAATCAGTAAACAGATAGTTACACCCAATACATTGTTTGGTTTAGAGGACTTAACTCATATTAGAGAAAGAACTAAGCTGAAGAAAAAAGGTAAAAAGGCATCCAAAAAGCAGCGAAAAGCAAATAGAAAGCAAGCCAAGTGGTCATTTGCTGAGCTGCATTCGTTTATCGACTACAAAGCAGTTTTTGTCGGGAGTCTAGCTATCAAGGTGGATGCATACAACACAAGCAAGGGTTGTCCTAAATGTGGTCACGTTAGCGATAACAATAGACCGAATAAGGGATTAACTTTCCATTGTGAGTGCTGTCATTTTGAGCTACATGCTGATTTGGTGGGAGCGCGTAATATCACATTAAGAACGCTTCTTTCTCGGCAGGACTGGGAAAGAACGGGTGCTTTGTCAGTGCGCCCTAATGCGTCGAACGATGAAACTAAAGCGGAGCGTCTATTTAGATACTCTGAATTGCGGTGGAGTTCAGATGCAAGCCGCGATTGTATTGCAGAGCAATCAATCGTCGGTTATTGACGAATCCTTGTCCTCCTTCCGCAACTCTTCTAGTTCAGCAAGAGGCATGAATATGGTATCGTTACTGACTCCTATTTTCTCACTTGAACTGTCTTATGATGAAACCTCGTTCCCGACAACTGTGCTTAGGGATTTGACCCCTTGCACCACTAAGACTGAGCAAGGAGCATGGTGCAGAACATAATTGCTGACACTGCCTAGAAGTAGCTCATCTAAACCAGAACGGCCTCGACGTCCCATCACCAGAAGATCGGCACCCCAAGTCTGAGCTAAGTCACAAATAATACGTCCAGGGCTCCCTGGCTGCTGCATGAACTCAGCCTCCACACCAGCGTCAATTGCTGTTGTTGTCCGTGAGCGTAGTAGCTCTAAACCCTGCTGCTCAAACGCTTCCCACTGTCTTCGATAACTTTCAATTATTGCGTCATTTGCCACAAAACCGTATCCCGTCCCTAGAAGTACAGACCAGTTTGGACTGCCTGTTTCCTCAGCTGATAAAGCGTGCAACAGCATGAGTTTAGCTTGAAATGTTTTCGCTAAGGACAGCCCTTCATCAAAGACGTACTTGCTGATGGGAGAAGTGTCGATAGCAACGAGAATTTTATTAAACATCTGAACTTCCTCCGAGCTATCTAACGGGTCGGGGTTGACTCTCACACTATTAAGCTTTTGCAACAACACAACCCTCAAATCTACTTTCTGAGGGCAAATACTCGTTTTCTACCTGTAACTCATCTATTCTTATTCTATAAGCTCGCCAATATTAAAATCTATTCTGATCCAACCTTTGAGCCTTCGCAGATTATCAAGAAGAAGTAAGGGAATTTGCCAGTGATGTACCATCAGGAAGGGTAGGGGGTCACTTACCTCAAAAATTGCGTCTTTTCCCCGCAAAATGTTTCTTATCCAGGTTTGCAGTTGCTTAAACGATCTCATCTCATTCAGCCTCCAGACTTCGTGGTATAGCCAATAGGTTGGCTTACTCTCAGGAAGAGGCTGCAAAGGTTCAGCTAGATGTTCTTGACCAAGATAGGCGTCTGCTACTCCTGGGTGATTGTAAAACATAGTAATGGCGGAGTGAGTACGGGGGTTACACTCGATTGCGTAAACAGTTCCGTCGCTAGCCTGAATGAAGTCAAAAGAAAGTTGCCCAGTTTGTCCCAGCTTTTTACCAAATTGACTCGCCCATTGCATAATTTCGGGTTTATCAACATTCTCGTAGTTGACTTGAAAGGCGGATGACTCACAGCAGCAGTACATTCTTGACTCTCCATCTCGCACGGTAGTGTGAGTGCAGTATTCCTTTCCAGGGATGAATTCCTGCATAATCCAGGGCTTCTCCTCACTAATAGGCAGACTTTTGACAAATGCTGCTGTTTCTGCTTTTGTAGCACAGGGTAGCTTAGTGAGATTCAAGCGACGCACTTGGTCGTAGGGGATGCTTTTAAGAATGTATTTGCGCTCCTCCTGGGAAAAGTCAAAGTTGAGGACTTGTTCGGGATCGGTAATTTTGAAGGATTTGGGGACTGGTAAACCGAACGATCGGGCTATTTCAGCAAAGGCAAACTTGTCATCCAGCATCTTCGTGATATCAGCATCAAAGTGGAAAAACTCTACAAAGTCTGGTAACGGTGGCTTGCCTTGAGAATCATAGTAAATGACGGCAAAAATGGCTACTGGGATAAAAAAGTCGATACTTTCTATTTTGGTGATCGCATATAGGGCTTTAACGTAGCCGTCTTGATCTTTGCTTGGATCGGGAACAGTGTAGAAGCCAGCAACAGCGTTGGAATATTGGTTACCGCTTAACCAGTATTTGTCGGTGTCAATTAAAATGACTCGGTGCCCAGCAGCGTGAAATGAACGTGCTAGCTGAAGGGTTTTGGTCATCCTAGCACCAGCAATCAAAATATTTCTGGAATCAGGGTTGAAAGCAATTGGCTTGGTGAACGGTCGCTTAAGAAAGTACCACAGTAGCGATGTTAAAACGATGATGCAGTTGAAGGGAAATGCGATCACCAGTAATGCTAAAGTGCCCAAGTTCTGGAACACTGCAAAAATGTGTGCCCTCATAGTTGTAGTAGTGGAATTAGTGGGTTGGCCTACACTCGCCTAATAATCGTCAAGCCATCTCGAATTGGCAGCAGCACCTGCTCAACTCGGGAGTCCTCTTTGACGATGCGATTGAAAGCAGCGATCGCCTCCCCATTTTTAGATCGCTCCTCTGGTGGCAAGTATACTTGCCCCTGAAGCAGGGTGTTATCCACACAGATGAATCCGTTAGGAGCTAACAAATTGTGGTCTAACAAGATTTGGAAGTACTGCACATACTCAGTTTTGTCAGCATCAATGAACACCAAGTCAAAAGACTCATGAGCTGCTGCTAGCTTGTAGAGTGTTTCTAATGCTGGTCCCAATTTCACGTGAATCTTGCCACCATGAGGAGATGCCTGAAATGCAGATTTGGCTAATTCAGCCGTGTAAGGCTCTACCTCACAGGCAACTAAACGCCCGTCCGTTGGCAAAGCTTCTGCCATTGCCAGGGCTGAATAACCCGTAAACATGCCGATTTCCAACACGCTTTTGGCACGAGTCATGTAGATGAACATTTTGAGCAGCTGCCCTTCCAAATGCCCTGAAAGCATTTCCTGTTCCAGGTGGCGCACTGTGGTGCCTTTGCTCTGGAGCTGGTTCCAAGCCTCCTGGCTAGTTTTCTTAGCAAGTGCAGCTAGAGCAGGAGATTCTTCAGTCGTGCACTCGTTCACGTAAGGGTCTAAACCTGCTGCTAGAAGCAATGCCTTGTGCAAGGAAACCGTTATTCCATCTGGTACATTTTGGTTCTCTTTCGCCTGCTGCACAATTGCCTTTAGCTGTTCAACCAAAATACCCAATGGCGTGATAGGACGAGGAGTTTCCTGCTGCACAATATTATCCATTTTTGCCACTCCTAACTAATGGCTGATCGCTCCCTACATATGCTTCTACTCCAGCCCCGGCAGCTGGGTATGTGGTACACAGTTGCTTATGTTCTTCCAGGGATGCACTCAGTTCTTCACGTGTCAAATCGTTGACAAAGAAGCAGTGTCCGATCGGTCTTGGCATTGCTGCACGCTGTAAACCGTCTCGTGTTAGAGTGATAGACTGCGTAGCTCTCCACAAGAGTTCACTATCTAGCAGCGGATGATCGAGGGCTAAACCAAGGCGGCTCATTAGTCCTAGGATGCGATCACGATCGTAGTCAGTGATATAACCACGCCTAGCAGCGATCGTTGCTGAGAGTGCCATATCTATATTTACAGCATGACCGTGGAACAACGGTACCGATGGAGCCAGCTCTAATGTAGGACTCCAGGTATGGCCGTAGGCAATCACTCGGTCTAGATCTAACTCATGCAGGTTAGGAGTCTCCAATTCCAGCATTGTTTTGATCGCCTCGTAATTAACGCGATGGGCTACTTGCTGAATTTCTGATGTGCCATTAATGTAGCCAAAGTGGGTGTTCAGTAATTCTTCCCCATACTCATACAACAACTCAAACACCTCAGCATTGGCAACAACCGCAATCTTCACCAGTTCAGCCATGCCATTGCGTACCTGGGCTGTGGGGAGCGTACGCAAAAACGAGAAGTCAAGGATAACTTTCTTGGGAGCATGATATGCACCTAAACGATTTTTCAGCTTGCCGTGATTTACAGCCACCTTAATCGCTACACCAGCATCAATGAGACCAATCAGTGTGGTAGGGATGCGAATGTAATTTGTGCTACGACGATAAGCTGCACAAGCGAAGCCAGCAACGTCGGTAATTAACCCTCCGCCTACAACCAAAACTGGCTCTTTACGCACTAAATTGAAATCGGAAAAAGCATCAACAATCGACTCAAATGTCGCAATTGTTTTGGTGGGCTCACTAATGAAGATGGGGAATATTGTTAAATCGATGTTGTGGTGTTGAAAGTATTCTCG
>JAFASY010000243.1 GCA_019244235.1 Chroococcidiopsidaceae cyanobacterium CP_BM_ER_R8_30 | reverse complement strand
CAAACGCTACGGTGGGAGTGGCAAGTCGGGGCTCTACCATAGATACTGCCTTAATTTCAAGCCTTTTCGCTGATTATACCTTTGCCAGAGTGATAAAAGAGGGATAATTTCTTTTCTAAGGTGATAAACTTTTTGACAAAGGCAGTTAATGATCGCTTGTGACAACTCAGTTAACGTAACTGACAAATTGCATTTTCAGCAAGGCAACCGTCACAAGCTATGTAGATTTCTTGGCGGATAGCTGATAAGACCGATTATTTATAGTGCCAATTTGGTCAAGCAATCGTCTTGGGATATCACTCGGAATGACCTGTAGCTTGGCTCTAAGGTTTGGCAATTGTAGTTCAATTCAACTGTGTGAGGTTGTAGTTATGAGTCGGATAAATGGTTTTGTTGGACGCCGCGATCTATTAAAGCTGGCAGGTGTGGGAGGGGTCGGTTTGGCAGCGACTACTGCTGGCAGCTTACTCTGGTGCACAGAGCAAGCTGTTGCCCCAAACCTTGCTGTTGCTCAAACAAACCCTAAGCCTGTTAGTCCTGCTGCTCAACCAAATCTTGAAGGACTTAGTCCTGATGAAGCTCTGAATCGATTGCTGGATGGAAATAAACGGTTTGTGCAGCAAAAGCGTGAAAACCCCGACCAATCACTGGCACGTTTGCGTCAAGTTGCTAGAGCTCAGCGTCCGTTTACGGCCATGCTCAGCTGTTCTGATTCACGGGTACCTTCAGAAATTATTTTCGATCAGGGATTTGGGGATTTATTTGTTGTTCGTGTAGCTGGGAATGTCGCTACTACTGAGGGTATAGGTAGCCTGGAATTTGCTACAGCAGTATTAGGTGCTCCTCTGATTATGGTTTTAGGACATGAAAGGTGTGGTGCAGTAACTGCTGCGGTAAAAGGTGAACCCCTTCCTGGTAGGATGGGCACTTTTGTTGAGGACATTAAACCAGCAGTGACCAGGGTAAGAGGTAAAGCTGGCGATTTGGTTGATAATGCAGTCGTCGCCAATGTGCAATTTCAAGTTGAAACCTTGAAGCAAACCTCAACAATCCTGACTCAACTAATGCAGTCAGGCAAACTAAAAATTGTGGGTGGTCGATATGATTTGGATACTGGGGAAGTAACTCTAGTTGCTTAAAGCAAAGATTTGCATGGAGTATCCGACGGGTAATTTTGATAAAGCATATTAGTGATTCCTATGAATAGATAGGTTACATATCAGGTTAACTAAAGGTAAGCTAGAGACTATCAACACAAGTGAGTTACCGGACGCTACCCTAACTCCCACACCTCATTACCCCACCTCAATTATGACAGAGCCTAAACCTCGCGACGTTCAGGTCACTCCGATTGGTGCTGATACCGCCGTGCTGCGATCGCGCACTTGGGACCGACTCAAGTTTGAAGTGGAATATTCTCTACAACACGGCACGACTGCCAATTCCTATCTGATTCAGGCAGACAAAACAGCTGTTTTCGATCCGCCTGGGGAGTCTTTCTCTGAGATTTACTTAAGGGAATTGCAGCAGTGTGTTGACCTACAGCAGTTAGATTATGCAATCTTAGGTCATATCAATCCCAACCGGGCTGTGACGCTTAAAGCACTGCTAGAGTTAGCGCCGCAGGTGACCTTTGTTTGCTCGAAACCTGGCGCTGTTGCCCTGCGCACCGTCTTCCCAAAACAAGAATTAAAAGTCTTAGTCGCACGAGGTGAAGAAACCTTGGACTTGGGCAAAGATCATCAACTACGATTTATTCCCATTCCCACCCCACGCTGGCCAGACGGGCTTTGTACCTACGATCCTGCAACTGGCATTCTGTTTACTGATAAGCTTTTTGGCACCCATGTTTGCGCAGAGCAAGTTTTCGATGACGGTTGGAAACTCTTGGACGAAGACCGACGACACTACTATGACTGCCTACATGCTGCCCAGTCCCGACAGGTAGCAACAGCACTTGACAAAATTGCCCAGTTCCAAGCTAAGCTTTATGCTCCTGGTCATGGTCCCATAGTCCGCTACAGTAAGAGCCGACTCACTCACGACTATCAGCAATGGAGTCAGCAGCAGCAAGAGCGAGACATAACTGTAGCACTTATTTATGCTTCGGCTTATGGGAATACAGCTACTCTGGCACAGGCGATCACCAAAGGGATTACCAAATCTAGTGTGGGAGTGGAATTGATTAACTGCGAATTCACTGCTGCAGCTGAAATTCAAGCAGCTGTCGAAAAATGTGATGGATTTATCATTGGCTCTCCCACGCTGGGAGGGCATATGCCAACCCAAGTGCAAACGGCTTTGGGAATTGTCCTTTCTACAGCTGCTAAAAGCAAGTTAGCTGGTGTCTTTGGTTCATATGGTTGGAGCGGGGAAGCGGTTGATGAGATTGAAAGCAAGCTAAAAGACGCAGGCTATCGCTTTGGCTTTGACACAATTCGGGCAAAGTTTAAACCTACTGATATCACCCTGCAACAATGTAAAGAGACTGGGACTGATTTTGCTCAAGCGTTGAAAAAGGCGAAGAAAATCCGCATCCCCCGCCAACCAATTAGTGATTCTCAAATTGACCGTACCGAACAAGCAGTAGGGCGCATTGTTGGTTCCCTCTGTGTTGTAGCTGCGAGAAGAGGAGAAGTAGAGAGTGCCATGCTAGCCTCCTGGGTTTCCCAGGCTAGCTTTAATCCTCCTGGTCTTACGGTAGCGGTGGCTCGTGACCGAGCAATTGAACCACTCATGCATACCGGAGATCGCTTCGTCCTGAATATCTTGCAGGAAGGCATGAATCTACGGCGACACTTCCTTAAACCCTTTGCCCCAGGAGAAAACCGTTTTACGGGTTTGGCAACTCAAGCGGCTGAAAATGGCTGTTCCATCCTTAGTGAGGCTCTTGCCTATCTAGAATGCACTGTTGCCAACCGGATAGAATGCGGCGATCACTGGCTAGTTTATGCGGTTGTAAACAATGGCAAAGTGCTACAGCCTGGAGGAATGACTGCGGTGTATCGCCGTAAATCGGGAAGCCAGTATTAAATTCAGGAAGTTTTTAGCGTTGCTCATGGGAGGCTTCATATCTTGAGAACGCTGACATCTCTAATAACAAAGAAAGCAGGAGCAATAGCAATGGACCAATCTCGCGAGAACTTGTCGATTCATCATTTTTTCAACTGGTTAACTCGCAGTCGTCTGGTGAGTTGTCTTGAGACTGTCCAAGACTTGATTATAATTTCCTTGTGTATTGGTCTATTTAGCGTCATGGTGATCCAGCTTAGAGCCATGTTCATCTCGCTGTTGCCACCCCTTGACTTTAGAGCTGTAACCTCAGATATCTTGTTCCTGTTAATTTTGGTCGAGCTATTCCGCCTGCTGATTATTTACTTACAGGAGCAACGAGTCTCGATTGGTGTAGCAGTGGAAGTATCTATTGTCTCTGTACTGCGAGAAGTCATTGTACGGGGAGTGCTAGAAGCTCACTGGAGCCAGGTCTTATCTGCCTGTGCCTTTTTAATGGTCATGGCGCTCCTGCTAGTCGTTCGATTTTGGCTGCCGCCAACTTTCGAGGGCGTTGACCCAGAACGGCGCTTTTCTGTTAAGAATAGGGGACTTGCAGCTAATGAGTACTCTGACTCTACCCATGATTCTCTTCATCCAAATCACACGATTGATTCTAGCTTGGCTGACAGGGATGGTCGGTTAGGTCGCGAAGCTTAACTTCGGTTTTAAAAACTCCAGAGACAAATGAAGAGATAAGCGATTACGCAGTTAGTTGTGATTCTCAAGCGGTGAAACTGATTTAGGCAGAATTAAAGGTTTCACCTGCTCAGCACCAAGAATAAGGTGCAAGATATTAGATTAGATCCAGATTCAGTGAAAAAAGACTAATCGGGAAATAACTAATGTCAGCCATATCAAGTGTAAAATTTATTACTAAAGTTATGGCAGCAGTTGCTTTGACAACCATTGCTCCTGCCCCTTCAGAAACTGCTAAATTCTTAGTTGAGTGTCATGCTTTTGTCTCTGCTAAAGGAAATGTTTCGAAGGAGTACGCTTATAGCTTAAATGCCTTCGGCTATCCAGTCGCGGTTAAGGATGGAATTGATGTTAATCTGGATGAAAAAAATGTTTTCCTCTCAGTGGAGAGTAAGCAACCCAACGCGAAAGCATACAGTACGCTTTACACCGAGTTACCTCTAGTAAGGTATTCTACATCAGCTTGCGTAGATGAGAAGTGCAAGCAAGTAGTATATGAGCCAAAGCGTTTTGAGGGAACGATCGTTGTTACCTATGATAAAGATAGTGGGATAATTTATATTAAACATGTACTTGCACCAGCAACTGTGGTGCAAGCTAAGGGAGGTTGTTTGTTTGTGCCACTGCAACCAAACAAGTAGCAATAAGAGTCTATTTCATAAACTACTTGTGCAGTACAGCTGGTTTTAAAGTCTTGACATGAGCGAGTACTATTTTAGTTTCCTCTGAAGACACACCATGTGCAGCCAGCGCCTCGCCTAAGTGCTGCACTATTGCATTAAAGTGTTCTGGCTGGAGATTTAAACCAGCATGTGCCATTTCCATTGAATAACCTGTGTATTGATTGGGACCACCAAGAGCATAGGAGATGAAGGCAGTCTGGTGACGGCGCTGCTTTTCCATATCTGTGTGAACGAAAAAGTGATTGACTGTATCATCAGCCAAAACCCGCTCGTAAAAATCATCCACTATCTGTTCAATTGCCTGCTGGCCGCCAAGTTTCTCGTATAAGGTTGTTGGTGTCTGCATATTTTTTTCTCAAAAATGAGTTTGCGCTGAAATTGTACAGAGGAGCTGAATACCTGCACCTCTACCTCAAAGTAGTAACTTCTAAATCAGTAGTACTCAAACAACTACGATAATAGTCCTAGTACTATCAGCCACCCCAACGCCAAAAATATCAGCGGCACTCCTAAAACCCACCTTTGACGTTCGCGGATTTTGTGCCTCAGTTCTCGTTGCACAAATTGTTCACCCTTTTCCATCTCCTGAAAAGTCAAGGTGTAAGACGATAGCCGTCGCAACTCCTCATCAGTCAACTCATCCCCTTGCCAGCGACTGTCGCGTTCCATTACTGCCAACTGTTCAGCTGCTAAACGTACATGCATTGCTCCTGAGACAGCTTGAGTCATAATCTGTTGTTCTTCAGGGCTTAAAAACAGACTTTTGACAGCAGGCTGATAAGTTTCCAGCAAATTTAACAAAGGATGATCGGCATCAGGATTCACTGTTAACCATATTCCCGACACCAAGACGAGCCCAAGTACAGTGGCTTGGATAATTGATAACGCTTTGGCAAAGACTTGAAGGCGCTTTGAATTGAGAATTAAGGGCTTGAGCAGTGCCGCCAGCATCAAGGTAGCACCAAATACACAAACAATCGTGGCACCTGGAGGTAAATCCCATAGGTAAGAACAGCTTAGTCCCATAGAGCTAGCAAATACACCAATAGCCCATCCAACTAGTAGCTTCCCTATGACGCTCGTATTGTAGAGAGTACCGATTGCTGCGGGGACAATCAAGAAACAGAAAACCAACAACACCCCACTGAGGGCTACCGCACTCGTAACTACAACCCCAAAAGAGAGATAAAACAAAAAGTCCCACAACCAGATTCGCCAACCATTCTGTGTTGCCTGCTCTGGCTGGAACGAAATCAACAGAAAGCGCTTGCGACCAAGCCAGTGAAAAAAACCCACAGTACTGTAAAGCCCCAGTACTTTAAATAAATCTTCCTCAGTCGTTGTGAGCAGACTGCCTACCAAGAGCTGTTTAATATGCTCTGCACCTTGCGGTGACTTATCAACCAGTAGGAATGCCGCTGCCGCTGACACGACATAGACAACTCCGATAAATGTTTCCTGAGAAAGCCGCCCTGTCCAATTGCGGCTAAGTGACAAGATAGCTGCCCCCAAAATGGTAAATACTAGTGAATAGGCATAGGCTGTTGAGGATTGGGGGAGATAGCCCAACATGAATGCTACAGTTGCGCCTAATGCTGAGATTTGTGCCAGAGC
>JAFASY010000118.1 GCA_019244235.1 Chroococcidiopsidaceae cyanobacterium CP_BM_ER_R8_30 | reverse complement strand
GAGTGCCGTGTTATTCGCCCTGCTAGGACACCTGCTGAAAAAGTTTGAGCGACTTTTCTATGTGTACGAATTTGAACATGCTCAAAATGACTGAACCCTAGCTAATCTCTCCTGGCGGATGACAAGCGTTGAGCGAAGGCCCATGTTCTGGTGAACTCAATCCTTCCTGCAAAACGGATAGCACCTGCCCTTGGTCACCTGTAGAGCATATTCCTATTTTACTAGCAGCACCGTTATGCATATCGCCTGAGAAGGGATAGGTATGACGGTGCCGAACTGATGAAATTCACTTTTTGGATCAGGGTTTAAGTAAAACCTTGACGCAGTTGTCTTTTTTATTCTTAAACAACTCAAAGCCCTGCTTCGCCTCTGTTAGGGGTAAGTGGTGCGAGAACACAGCCGATGGATCGACTTCACCCTCGATGATGTGACCCAACAACCGGGGCATATACTTTTGACCGTGCATTTGACCCGTTCTAACCGTTAAGGCTTTGTTCATCACAGCACCCATTGGCACCTTATCTATAAAACCAGCATAAACACCCATAACTGATAGAGTGCCACCCTTGCGACAAGCCAACATCATTTGCCGCAGCACATGGGGGCGATCGGTTTCTAACCGCACTGCCTGCTTGGCTGCGTCGTACAGTCCCTCTGGACCCATACCATGAGCTTCCATGCCCACGGCATCAATACAAGCATCGGGACCACGACCACCTGTCATTTCTTTGAGGGCTTCGCCTGCATCGACCTCTTCGTAGTTGATCGTTTCCGCTTTGGCAAAGTCCTTAGCCAGTTGCAAACGATAGGAAAAGCGGTCGATACCAATCACGCGCTCCGCCCCTAGCAGATAAGCGCTACGCATCGCAAACTGTCCAACCGGACCACACCCCCAAACAGCTACAATATCTCCGGGCTGAATATTACATAAATCTGCTCCCATATAGCCTGTAGGAAAGGCATCGCTTATCGGCAACAGCTTTTCATCGGGGATATCTTTAGGCACTTTGATCGCGCCAAAATCAGCAAACGGCACGCGCACGTATTCCGCATCGCCACCAGCGTAACCGCCAAATAGGTGTGAATAACCATAAATTCCCGAAGTCCCAAAGCCAAATAACTTTTCCTGCATCCAAGCGTTGGGATTCGAGTTATCGCACAGCGACCACATCTGCTGATTGCAGAAGAAACACTGACCGCAACCGATCATGGAAGAGACAACCACGCGATCGCCTGGTTGCAATTGCTTGACTTCACTGCCAATTTCCACAATTTCTCCCATGAACTCGTGACCCAGAATGTCACCCGGTTGCATTGTTGGGACATAGCCATCGTAGAGGTGCAAGTCCGAACCGCAGATGGTAGTGGCTGTGACTTTGAGGATGGCATCGCGGGGGTTGAGAATTTTGGGATCGGGAACTGTTTCGACCCGGACATCGTTGGTGCCGTACCAGCAAACTGCTTTCATCTCAATCTTTGTCTCCCTTTGGTTGGCACTTCATGGTAGAAATCTCACCCGCTTCTGTAATCACTCCAAAGTGGTGTAAATCATCTAGATGAAGTCTCTCGCACAAGCCCACGATGCAAAATCATCATCAAGACAGCTAGTGGTATGAGTAAGGCTGGAATCACTGCCAAAGAAAGTGCGTTAGCAATCCATCCAATGACCGTTGGTACCAAAGCGGCTCCTAAACTACCTACACTAGCAAGAAAGCCGATCGCTGCTGGCACCATAGCTGCTGGTAAACGTTGCGGCATTGACCAAATTAGGGTAGGAAAAATTGCTGCCAGAGCCAATCCCATCAATGGAAAACTCAACTCTTGATTTGGTAGTAACCACCAGATCAGTAAACCCAGCAGCAGCAGAGCAAGAGAGAAGTCGATTGTGCGGTTCGCTCCCAGAACCTTTACCATTTGTCCTGTGCCTAACCGCCCCAAGGTTAGTCCTAACCAATAACTACTGATGCTATATCCGGCAATCCAGTTAGGTATTCCTCGGCTCACATGTTGCACTGTGTATGCCCAGTTGCCAATTGACACTTCAGTTCCGACATAGATCAGCAGCAATAGACCAGCAACCAGAACAATCGGTGTGTGCAGTGCGCTTTGAAGATTGGCAACGGGATTTGTATCAGTGCTTAGTCTTACCATCATGGGTTGATAGCGCTGTAGAACTGCCCACAGCATTCCCACGATCGTCACTCCTACTACTCCTGCAACCACCAGATAAACTTGTCGCCAATCTACTTCCAAAGCCAAGAGTGTTGTCGCTAGCGTTGGACCTGACAACGCTCCGATACCATAGAAGGCATGGAGCATTCCCATCAAATTGGCATTTTCTTGCTTAGCAATGAATGTGTTAATGCCTGCATCGATCAGCCCAATTCCCAGACCAAGTAGAATCCCACAGGCAACCATAACAAACCAGTGAGGGGTGATTGCATACATAATTAGGGCACTGGTAAGTACAATAGCAGCCAGCAGCAGCATTCGTGCTAATCCCATCAAACTGCTAAGCAGGCTGCTGGTCATTGCTGCAATTATGTATCCAGTCATTTGACTGAGAAACAGAGCTGTTACAGTTGCAGGAGTCAAATGATACGTTTGCAAAATAGAAGGTAGCAATACACCTAATCCGCCTTCGGCGATGCCAATGGCAATGAATGCGTAGAATGCCAGAGCAATGCCAATCCAAGCTGGATGGGAGTTTTTGCGTCTCATAAGTTTCTCCAACTGTGCGATCAACACTGGTCATAGCAGTGTTCTGGCAGTTCAAGCCGCATTGTGGGGACGCAAATCTCTGGATTGAGTTGCCCATCTCCAGGTCGAGAACCCGTGCTTCTCTAGCTATGCAGAGTCTCAGGACTCCCTAATTCCTTCCCTTCTAACTTCTTCTTCCAAATTATCTTGGCTCAATATTTCGTTGCTTATGATTGCTTGCCGGACCAAATTTGCTCGTCGCTTAGCGTCCTCAGCTTTTTGCAACAAGAGGTCTGCCGCTTCATGCTCGTTCATCTCACGCAGATGTTTTGCTGTATGAGTCATTAACATCTCGCTTGCTTCAATGGTTCTGATGCCATCCCAGAGAGTTTCTTCAATCGACTGTGTGACCTCAGCTAGAAGGGAATTGAGTGAATAGGCGTGCCCTGTATGACAGCGAAAGCGGATTAAATTGCCTTCTTTCAATTGCAACAGTACGCCATGACATTCAGGACAGGTATAGGGGGAAGGCTCACCTATCTTCATGATCCCCATCTCCAACCCATTGTCTTCCCGTGCCACGCCGACTTCAATATCCATGCTCTCAGACACTACATTCTCCTCCTCTTCGGGAATTGCTTGGTCAACTAGATAGGTTAACAAAGCTCCCATTTCGATAATAGGCACACAATAATCAACTGCCACTGTTTTCATCGCCGCTCTGGGCATGGAGGGATGAAGCGCATCCAATGGATCTTGAACGATGGCAATGCCGCCTCGCTCCTTAATTGCGTATAGCCCAGCTGCTCCATCATCGAGACTGCCACTTAACACCACCCCAATAACTCGCTTTCCAAAAGATCTGGCGGCAGAGCGAAACAAGACATCAATCGCCGGACGAAAGCGGTTTTCTTTGGGACCACGAGAGAGTCGGATAACCCCTGGCTCAACTAATAAATGATGATCGGGAGGAGCTACATAGATACGACCTGTTTTGATAGGCTTCCTGTCAACAGCATGTGCCACTGGCAGTGAAGTGACCCGCGCCAAAATTTGGGGTAACAAACTTGGGTAATCTGGGGAAATATGCCAGACGATAAAGATAGCCGCAGGAAAGTCAGACGGCAGTTGAGAGACGAGTGTTTCAAAGGCTCCGAGTCCTCCGGCTGATGCTCCGATGACAACAATATCGGGCTTTAACACTCGTCGCTCCTTACTATTTTCACTCTTTAGCTACCCCTGACTTCCTAGACTAACATACTCACTTGAGATCCAACACTCAGTTAGGGCAAGTGGAGTCTTTAGTAAAGTGATCGCCTGCTTCAGCATTGGAGTGATTCGGTTCTGTCACAATAGTTATAGAATAAGCGCTCGCTCCTCTAGTCAAGCATTGCAGCAGCCACCAGACATGACACCTAGACGCTCTTCCAAAAAATCTCAACCCAATCCCTCTGATGATGGCAAAGTGCCTGCTGAAAATCAGGCGGACAATCTTCAGGAATTATTTCCAGTGGTTGGGATTGGAGCCTCGGCGGGAGGATTAGAAGCTTTTACCCAATTGCTGAATCATTTGCCAACCGATCTAGGTATGGCATTTGTCATTATTCAACACATGGCTCCAGAGCAGGAAAGCGTGTTGAGCTTAATTCTTTCTCGGGTAACCCAAATGCCTGTGCGTGAGGTAGAGGATGGCATGGAGATCGCGCCCAATCAGGTCTATGTCATTCCACCAAATGCCAGTATGACAATTGAGCAAGGGGTACTAAAACTAGCGACTCGCCCTAGTCACAATCGACCGTTTATGTCAGTGGATACATTTCTGATTTCCCTGGCTGAAGAGCGGGGCAACAAAGGGATTGCTGTCATTTTATCGGGTGCCGATTCTGACGGGGCACGGGGACTGGAGGCAATCAAGGCGGCGGGTGGTGTAACTTTTGCCCAATGTCAGGAGTCGGCCCAAGTCGAGAGTATGCCCAACACAGCGATCGCCACAGGTCAGGTAGATTTCGTCTTACCGCCCGACCAAATTGCACAGAAGCTAGCTGAGATTAGCAGTCATCCCTACATTGTCAGCTTACCCACAACTGAATCGGAGGCAGACTCATCCCTGTCTACTAGTCAAGAGGCACTTGCCGTTATCTTCAACTTGCTGCGGAAGGCAACAGGCGTTGACTTCACTCACTATAAACAAACCACCTTAAATCGTCGGATTCAGCGGCGGATGCTGCTGTACAAGCTAGAACGGCAGGAGGATTATGCTCGCTATCTCCAGAACAACTCGTCAGAAGTGATGGCGCTGTATCAAGATTGCTTGATACATGTCACCAGTTTTTTCCGCGACTTTGAAAGCTTTGATGCCTTAAAAAGCTTGGTGTTTCCTGTCATTTTTAAGGATAAATCACCAGGCACGCCCCTTCGCATTTGGGTGGCGGGTTGTGCTACTGGGGAAGAAGCTTACTCTATTGCCATCTGCTTGCTAGAGTTTCTGGCAGATCAGTTTCCCCGCATCCCAATTCAAATTTACGCAACCGATATTAGTGAAATGGCGATCGAACACGCCCGCACCGGGTTCTATACGCTCAGCCAGGTTGCAAATGTTACCCCTGAACGGCTCCATCGGTTCTTTGTTCGAGCTGAGGGAGGCTACCAGATCAGTAAGTCTGTGCGGGAACTTTGCGTCTTTGCCAGGCAAAATCTGATTGGCGATCCGCCATTCTCGCGGCTCGATTTAATCAGCTGTCGCAATGTTCTGATCTACTTAGGAACAACTTTACAGAAAAAGCTCCTACCAATTTTCCACTATGGTCTGAAGTCCACAGGCTTTCTCATGTTAGGTACCTCAGAAACGGTGGGTGACTTTGGCGACCTGTTTACCCTATGTGACAAAAAAAACAAAATTTATGCCAAAAAACTGACAACAGCTCGGGTCAATATCGAATTGACTGCCAGTTCTCAGTCTCCAACTATTATCACCCCTCAGCCCCTTGTGACAGAACAGTTGCCCAACGAATTGGAAATCCAGAGAGAAGCAGACCGAATTGTTTTAAATCAATACGCCCCCTCTGGGGTCGTGGTCGATGCCAACCTGGAGATTCTGCAATTTCGGGGACAGACCAGTCCGTATCTGGAACCAGCTCCCGGTCGCGCCAGCTTAAACCTGCTCAGGATGGCGAAAGAAGAATTGCGGCGAGAGCTACAGTCTGCCATTTACCAGGCAAAACAACAAAATTCGTCAGTTAAACGAGAAGGCTTACAAATTAGAGAGGGCGATCTCCAAGAGGAGCGTTCTACAAATCGCACTCGGCAGGTCACTATCAATGTCACTCCGTTCCAGGTGGGGGGGACACAGGAGTGTTTCTTAGTTCTATTTGAAGATACGCCGCCGCTAAGCTTGGAGTTACTAGCTACAACTGACGAAAGCAGAACTCCTACCAGGCGTAAGACTAGGGAGGCCGCTGAGATTGCTCGACTCAAGCAGGAACTGGCAACGAACCGAGAGCATCTGCAATCGATCATTGAAGAGCAGCAAGCCACGAACCAGGACTTGAGAGCCGCCAACGAAGAGATTTTGTCAAGCAATGAAGAGTTGCAAAGTACGAATGAGGAGTTGGAAACGGCGAAAGAAGAAATTCAGGCGGCGAACGAAGAACTGAATACGGTAAATGATGAATTGCGCCGCCGTACCCAGGAAGCGACCCAAGTGAGCAACGATTTGCAGAATCTGCTTAACAGTATTCATATTCCCATCTTGATGTTGGGATCTGACCTCCAGATTCGGCAGTTTACCCCAGCGATGGAAGGAATCTTCAACCTAATTTCCACCGACATTGGGCGACCGCTGAGTGACATAACCCACAAGTTGAGTGTGCCAAACTTAGAGCAACAGATTTCAGAAGTGATTCGGACACTCAGCTTAAAGGCTCAGGAGATTCAAGACCGGGATGGGCGTTGGTATCACCTGCGCATCCGCCCCTATCGCACTATCGACAATAAGATCGATGGGGCAGTGCTGGTGTTGATTGATATTGACGACCTCAAACGCAGTAATGCCCAATTGATGGAAGCGAGAGATTATGCCAGTGCAATCGTGGAAACCGTTTGGGAACCGCTGCTCGTAATGAATGGAGAGCTACGGGTGATCACAGCAAATTTTTCGTTCTATGACATGTTTCAGGTTTCACCTGTGCAAACAGAGCAACAGTTGATTTTTGAATTGGGTAACGGACAGTGGGAAATCCCCCAATTGCGATCGCAACTCGAAGAGATTCTTGCCAGTGATGCCCAGTTTCAAGATTTTGAGGTCGAGCATGAGTTCGATCAGATTGGACGTAAAATCATGCGGCTCAAAGCTCGCAGAATGCCCAAGATTGACAACACCCAGATGATTTTGCTGGCGATCGAGGACATCACTGAGCAGAGGCGATCGGAAACAAATCCTAGCTAAAAGTCTTGCTGCTCGTCCACAGTCTGCTTCGGCATGTCGGGTTCTGAAAGAGGATTCACCTCACCAAGCAAAAGCACTTGCCGAATCATTTCCGCTCGACGCCGAGCTTGCTCTGCCTGCGCCTCAAAGTGCCGAATAGCTCCTACAGAGCTGTCCTGCTGCCGTTCTGCATTTGCCAAATGATGAGCCAACGCCATCCGCTCCTTTAAAATCCGTAGTAACGTCCACAAGGACCGCTCAATTTCCTCAGCTTGGCTCTCTAGCAAAACTTCCGCTAAGAAAGCGTGACCGACATGGCATCGATACTGGAGGAGATGGTCTTGGCAGGTTTCCCATAGGGCTCCACCGCAGTCAGGACAAGTCAAGCCTGAGGGTGAACCTGGCATGTCGTCACCCGTAAGAGACCTTTGATCTAGTTCAACAGCATCAGCAGTTGTTTCCTCTTCAGGCATCATGACTCCTCCGTTTTCAGCACTGATGAGTGCACTAGCTCGACTAAGAAGCGTGCGATCTCGGCTATGGCCAGGATATACTCGGCGGTTCCAGAGGTGATGGCGCTTTGGGGCATGCTAGAAACGGTCGCCTCTTGAGGGTCCTGAGCTATCGTCACCCCACCCTGCGCTTTGACCTCAACCAGTCCAGCTGTTCCGTCCCACAGGGCACCAGAAAGCACGATAGCAACGACCCGCTGACCGTAAGCTCTAGCCGCTGTCCGAAACAATGGGTCGATAGCAGGTCTACATCTGTTCTCCTTTGGTCCCAAAACCACGCGCATGTAGCCCGGTTTAACCAGCAGGTGACGGTCTGGGGGAGCAATGTAGATGTGTCTGGGTTGGATCACCGCTCCATCTACAGCATGTGCAACTGAAAACTGTGTCCGACGCTGTAGCAGTTCTGGCAAAAAGTCTGGTCTATTGGCTGGTGTGTGGACCACAATAAAGATGGCGACGGTTAAGTTAGCTGGCAAACTTTGGGCGAGAAGCAATAGTGGCTCGATTGACCCGGCGGAGCCGCCGATAACAATTACCAGTTGTCCTCCAAACATAGTTTCTCCGTCTGGCATCCTTGCCCAATAGGGTCTTGTCTTCGTCAGCCATTCATCTTTAGCTTGCACCTGAAGCTGAATGGTGATTCAGCCCAACTTTAAAGTCAAGAATTGCCAGACTTAGATATGACTGAATGCGTGAAAATTCTTAAGAATCACTGATAAAAGCGCTTTTTAAGCAGCGTCCTTGAACTCAATCCTCTCACACTGATTTCTAAAGCGGAACATGTCTACTTGCACCAAAATATTTGGTTTGACAGGATATGTAGCAGTGAGCAGTTCAACTAAAACCCCCTTAATAAACTTTTCGGCTGCTAAGAATTCTTGAACTAACTCCTCAGCCTTAGCCAAATTCAGTGATTTTGAGTTTATGGCAGCACACAACTCCTGGTTTGTATACTTCAACTCTTGTTGCATTGCTTCCAGTTCGTGATTCTTATAACACAGCTCTAGCTGCAAGCTCTCTATTTGTGCTTTCAAAATCTCTATTGTTTCTTCAAATTCCCGATTTTTATCAAATTCGGTTGTGCTCTGCCTTGAAACCCGACTCTTAATGCTATTGCTCTTATAAGACATTTTAAAGCTCCAACATATTTAGTAAGAATCGCTGTAACCCTTCTCCTAAAGGAATGAATCTCTCATAGAGCTGCTGTCACAAATTGCAACATTAACTCTTGAATCAAAAGAATAGCTTCCCCTTTAAAGATGCTTATGATAAGTTTAAGAAGAAGATGTGTAGATTTTGTGGAGAAGGTAGCAGAAGCTTAGGAAACTTGACTCTCAGCTAAAGTTAACGGCAATTCAGAGCGCAGATGCAATGAAAATTCTGCTAATTGAAGATGAGATAGGCAGTGCTGAGGTGCTAAAAAACACTCTCACAGCCCACAATTACATAGTTGATACGGCGAAGGATGGTCAGGTTGGACTGGAATTAGCAGCAGCATTTTCTTACAATCTAATTCTGTTAGATATCCTACTACCAAAATTAGATGGTATAGAGTTTTGCCGCAAGCTCCGGCAGAGCAGAAATAACACTCCAGTGCTGCTCTTGACAGCTTTAGAAACTAGTACAAGCAAAGTCATTGGCTTAGATGCTGGAGCTGATGATTATGTTGTCAAGCCTTTTGATAGTCAGGAGTTATTAGCTCGGATTCGGGCTTTGCTGCGGCGAGGCAGTTCGGCTCGCCCCTTTGTACTTGAGGCAGGAAACATCAGGATTGACACCAGTAGCTGTCGGGTAACTTGCGCTGACCAACTGCTGCATCTAACGGCTAAAGAGTATGCTCTACTGGAGCTGCTCCTACGTAATAGTCATCGGATATTTAGCCAACAACTGCTACTCGACCATCTCTGGCCATTGGAGATAGCTCCTACCGAAAATACCGTCAGGACACATATCAAGGCTCTACGGCAGAAACTGAAGCAATCTGGAGCGGATGTGTTGATTGAGACAGTCTACGGTTTAGGGTATCGGATAAAATTAGGGGCAGAAGTTGAACATCCAGCCACAGTTAGCTCTCAACTCTCTTTGAGCGGTTCTGCCACGGTAGGTGCTCCATCCGAATCAAAAATCCCCTCAGCACTAGCTGCTATTTGGCAGCGGTTTCAGCCCAAATACGGCGCTCACGCCAAGGTTATAGAACAAGCAATTGCAGCTCTGATGGCGGGGACATTAAAGGTAGAACAGGCACAGCAGGCACAACAAACAGCGCATCTACTTATCGGGTCATTGGCTAGCTTTGGTTTGGCTGAAGCCTCGCGGCTCGCCCGAGAGATTGAACAGATTTTTCGAGCTGGAGTCAACGAACAAGGGACCGAGGTTTCCTCTTTTGAGCACGCTATGAGCTTCGTCAAACGGAGCCAAGCTCACGTTAAACGTCTTGAGCAACTGGCTGTGGCGTTACGACAAGAACTAGAACAAGCAGCTCCATCTTTAGAATCGCCTGCTCCTCTGAGTCCTACTATTAAACAGCCTCGCCTGCTGATTGTAGTCAATGATGCCCAGTTGGGTGCGCAGTTAGCTAGAGAGGCTAGGATCTGGGGAATTCAAGCAGAGGTTGTCACGCTCACTCAAGCTAGAGAAGCGATTGCAGCAAAATGTCCAGATATCGTGCTGCTCGACTGGATAGCTACGAGTAGTTTAGAGCTGTTGGCAGAACTAGCGGTCAGTCGTCCAACTTTGCCAGTGCTGGTGTTGATGGCTGAAGAAGATTTCGTCTATCGAGTGCAAGTTGCTCGTCTGGGGGGACAAATTTGGGGACAAAAACCTATAGTCCCTGCTGCTATACTGGCAACAGTTAGCCAGACGCTACAGCAGCCAGACATTGTACTAGCCCACATTATGATTGTAGACGATGATCTGCAGATGTTGGACAGGCTGCGGACCTTACTCTTGCCTTGGGGATTCCAACTCACTTTGCTGCACGATCCTCAGCAGTTTTGGACTGTATTGAAGCAATCTCACCCTGACTTACTGATTCTCGATTTTGAGATGCCTCAGTTGAGCGGCATTGACCTCTGCCGAGTCGTGCGCAATGATTCTCAGTGGAGTGAATTACCCGTGCTGTTTCTGTCTGCTTATAGCGATCCAGAAACTGTCAATCGGGTGTTTACAGCAGGTGCAGATGACTATGTGAGTAAGCCAGTTGTAGGACCAGAATTGGTGGCCCGTATACTCAATCGACTGGAACGAACGCACAGGCTGCGAAGACTGGCAGAGACAGATCTTTTGACTGGTATTGCTAATCGCCGGAAATCTATTTCCGAACTAACGCGGTTGTTGCACCTAGCTGAGCGTCAAAGACAACCTTTGTGCTTCGTGATTTTAGATTTGGATCATTTTAAACTGATTAATGATCGGTACGGTCATGAAGCTGGCGACCAAGTGCTGCGGCAATTCGGAACACTATTGCAGCAGAATTTCCGGAGTGAAGATGTCATAGCTCGTTGGGGCGGTGAGGAGTTTGTTGTTGGTTTATATGGTGCAACTCAACAACAGAGCCAAGCTCGAATCATGCAGTTACAACGAGCAATGTATCAGCAGGAGTTTACCAGTGCTAGTGGTCAGAAGTTCCAGGTCACTTTCAGCGGCGGGATGGCTGAGTTTCCAGCAAATGGGACAGAGCTGCAAGTGCTTTATCACAATGCTGATGCTGCACTTTACCAAGCTAAGGTCGAGGGACGGAATCGAGTAGTTAGTTCGCGTTTGAATCATTAGCTACTCTCCTTAGCTGTTGGAAAATCAACAACCACAGGGGAGTTGCTATCTAACGGGACGACTGATTCTGTTGGCGTCGTGGGCTGAGTTAAGCCATTGTTGTGCTTGCCGTTGGGTTGATGACCAGTCTGATTCCACAGCAACATCGTCAGTAGACCATCTACTAAGCCATTACTATTGCCATTGTTGCCAACTAAGACATCTGGAATCAGGCGCACGTTACGTTCACCTATAATCTGCATTAGCTGCATTGCTGTGTAACCGCGCGACCCCAGAGCTTCTACCCCAGCATGGTAGGTTTCTGCCCTCGCTTGACCCGTGGCGCGAATACCCTCCGCTTCACCAATTGCTCGCAGTTTCGTTGCCTCTGCCTCACCAGTTGCTTGTTTGATCTGAGCGTTAGCTTTGAGTTCGGCAATTCTTACACTCTGCTCCGATTTGACCATTTCTTGCTGAATCTCAGCTAGTGCAGTCTCTCGGACTAGCTGCTGACGCTGCGTCTGAGCCATTTGTTGAACTTCATACGTCTTGCGTTCCTCCTCCGCCAGCTTGCGCTGTGTTTGCGTTGCCATTAATGTCTCTGGTGGCTGAATCCCGCCAATTAGGGTATCAATTGCCTGCACATCATAACTCCGCAGTGCTGCTTTAATATACTCAGCTGCCTCAGCTTGTCGTTCGCTACGGGCATTGAGAAAGTCCAGTACAGTATAATCTTGGGCGGAGTTGCGGAAATAGTTACCAATGCTAGGTTCTAGCACGTTATCCACTAGATTTTGCATTGAACCCACACGAGAAATGACCTTCGGAGCGTCCAAAGCACCGACATGGATAATCTGCGACACTTCCAGATCGAAGGCGAACCCATCTTTAGAGCGCACAGTCAAAGCAGCGAGATTAGCATCGTATTTATGCCGCTCTGTGCGCCCTGACCAGTTCAACACAATGTTAATGGTTGGCACGAGTTCAACTTTCATAATCCGCGTGTTCAGCGGGTGTTTGCCTGGATAGAGGGGTTCAACCCACACCCCCTTGTAACCAGAATTCACCAAATTCCCGTGAGTGAAGGCAGCACCACTGACATCAACCTGGGCATCCCCTACGAAAGAAACCACTACCCCAACGTAACCGATGGGAATTTCGGTCATGGGAACTTGCTCAACGTTAATAAACCAAGGATTTAAGTTCCAAGAGCCTGAAAGTAAAATCTGCTCCTGCAAGCCGCGTCGCCCACCGCCCTCTAGGAATTTTTGACCGTTCTGGAAGTTATCGTGTTCGGGGATAATGGGACCAGCAATCTCACCTTCTGGGATGGGCTTGCCATCTAATGTCGTGACGATACCGACTTTATCGGAAGCTACGCTGTACACTTGCAACTGTTCTGGTTTCATCCCCATTGCACTAGCGTTTGCTGCCGTAATCACCTTAAATAAGGCGGTATTAATCCGGTACGTGCCAGCAGTCAGAAAACCCATTTGACGACCTTTTTCCCCACCTTGGGTGAAGAACTTGCGGCCGGATTGGAAGTTGTCGCAAGGTACAACCTTACCTAGAATTCGTTCGAGTGGGTTGGAGGCACCATCTGCTGCAACTAGTAGAGCAATTTCACCTTGAGGAACAACAATCACAGGCTCTTTGCGCACTGAGTATTGCCAAGGCCAATAGCCCCAGTGCCAGCCAGGAGCAAGAGTATCGGCTTGATATCCAGCTTCTCCCTCCAAGGCAATCAGCCGTCCAGCGCTCAGGCTACGACCAGCAAGAGAAAATTTCTTCACAACAATGCCGACTTCCCGTTCGCTAATGACGACCAGTCCACCTAAAAATAGAGGGACAAATATGATGACGCTGATAGCGCCGCCAGCGATCGCAACTGTTATTGGTCCACCAAGTGACATTTGCATCGTCTCAAGTTGCATGTCAGTCTTAGGCTCCGCGCTCGCTTGTTTGTCTAGCGCCGAGCCTGTTTTTAGGGTGTTGGCGTTAACAGTTATTTGCTCTGGTTTGGCGGCAACAGATGGTTTTGGGGCAATGGCCTGAATACCACCAGCAACAGTCATGGAAGCTAGGATAGAGGCAGTTAGCCCCAAGGCTTTGGAGCACTGAGGTAAACGAACAGAATTTTCAAAAATTCTCATATTGAGGAGTTTAGGTAATTGAAACCGATTCACCACTTAGTTGCAACCACTTGCTGAGGAAAATGGTGCGGCTTCTAAGTAAAGAGTCTCATGCATCCTTTCCTAGGATTGCAATACTTTTCTCTACTTGTTTTAAGCCTAGCATTCCTAAAAAAATTCAGCTAAATTCTTAACTTTTTCCCAAACTCTTGGCTAGCAAAAAAACTCCCCTAGTATGAACTAGAAGGAGCCTTTTAGTTGGAAGTAAAGGCGCTCTCGTTAAGCCATACCGCCAGCGGCTTGAAAGCGAGCGCGAGCGCGTTTGAGAGCTTGCGTTGCTTGGATTTGTTCTTGGCGATTGCCGCCCTGAACTTGATTGACACGAGCTTCGGCTTCTGTGTAGGCAGAACGAGCTTGCTCTAGGTCAATGCTCTCGCCGCGCTCAGCGCCATTAACAAGAATTGTTACTTCGTCGTTTTCGACTTCAGCAAACCCACCCATCAGAGCGATCGCCACCCAATCCGATTTCTGACTGGGGCGGACTCGCATGACAGCAGTATCTAGGGCAGTCAAAAGCGGCGCATGTCCGCTGAGGATACCCAGTTGACCAGTGGTGCTTGGCAGGATCACTTCTTCAGCTGTAGCATCCCAAACGGTTTTGTCTGGCGAGACAACACGAACAGTTAAAGTCATAGGTTTAGGGGTTAGGATTTGAGCTTTTCAGCTTTGGCGATCGCCTCATCAATGTTGCCGACCATGTAGAAAGCCTGCTCTGGCAGAGCATCTAGCTGACCAGACAGAATCATTTGGAAACCCTTAAGAGTCTCTTCCAGCTTCACATACTTACCAGGAGAACCAGTAAAGACTTCGGCGACGTGGAAGGGTTGCGATAAGAACCGCTCCAACTTCCGGGCACGAGCTACTGTTAAGCGGTCATCCTCAGACAATTCATCTAGACCCAAAATGGCGATGATGTCCTGAAGCTCTTTATATCGCTGTAGTGTTGCCTGGACTTGACGAGCAGTGTTGTAGTGGTCTTCACCGACTACGCTCGGCTGCAACATGGTAGAAGTTGAACCTAAGGGGTCAACAGCTGGATAGATGCCCTTAGATGCCAAGCTGCGCGACAGCACCGTTGTCGCATCTAGGTGAGCAAAGGTGGTAGCTGGTGCTGGGTCAGTCAAGTCGTCGGCTGGAACGTAAACTGCCTGAATCGAGGTAATTGAACCTTCGTTTGTAGAGGTGATCCGCTCTTGCAGTTCACCCATTTCCGTTCCCAGTGTTGGTTGGTATCCCACAGCTGAGGGCATCCGACCTAGGAGGGCTGATACCTCAGAACCTGCCTGCACAAACCGGAAGATGTTGTCAATAAACAGCAGCACGTCTTGTTTACTCACATCCCGGAAGTACTCAGCCATCGTTAGGGCTGCTAGTCCTACGCGCATTCTGGCTCCTGGTGGTTCATTCATTTGACCATAAACCAGCGCTACCTTGGACTCGCTGATGTTCTCTTCGTTAATGACCTTCGACTCTTTCATCTCGTTGTAAAGGTCATTACCCTCACGGGTCCGTTCGCCCACACCACCAAACACCGAGACACCACCGTGAGCTTTAGCAATGTTGTTGATCAATTCCATAATGATCACGGTCTTGCCCACTCCGGCACCACCAAATAGACCAATCTTGCCACCACGCCGATAGGGCGCCAAGAGGTCAACCACCTTAATGCCCGTTTCAAACACTGAAGGCTTCGTTTCCAATTCAGTCAGTTTCGGGGCAGAGCG
>JAFASY010000286.1 GCA_019244235.1 Chroococcidiopsidaceae cyanobacterium CP_BM_ER_R8_30 | reverse complement strand
CTTGAGCTAGATTGGGACGTCCGCCGCCACCACCGCCGCAGAGTTTAGCGATTTCTCCAATAAACTTGCAGCAGCTAATCCTTTTTTGTTAACTGCTGGGCTAAATGCTGCTACTAGACTGACTTTTCCAGCTTCAGGTGCTGATCCTAGTACCACAGCACCGTTACCCAGTTTTTGCAGTAACCGTTCAGCTACTGTTTTTAAAGATTCTGGATCGACATCTTCTAGTTGAGCAACTAAAACTTTGTAATCACCCACAAATTGGGCTGTTGTCAGTAATTGATCAGATTTCGCTAGAGCAAGTTGGGCTTTGAGAGTTTCTAGTTGTTTTTGAGTGGTTCTGAGTTCGTTCTGAAGGCTGGTGACTCGTTCGGGGAGTTCTTCTGGTTTGACTTTAAATCGTTCGCTTAATTCCCGCACGATCCGATCCCGGACATTCAGGTAGTCTAATACAGCTGGTCCTGCCACTGCTTCAATCCGGCGCACACCGGAGGCAATCCCTGTTTCCGAGATAATTTTAAACACGCCAATTTCAGCTGTGTTACCCACATGGGTGCCACCACACAATTCCATTGACACTCCAGGAAAGTCAATCACTCGTACAACATCGCCATACTTCTCTCCAAACATGGCGATCGCGCCCTTAGCTTTGGCTTCGGCAATTGGCAGTAGCTCAATCTGGGCTGAATGAGCTTCGGCAATCCAGGTATTGACTTGCTCTTCTACCTGTTGCAACTCTTCGGGAGTCAGGGGACGAGGACAGTTAAAGTCAAAGCGCAGTCGATCGAAGGCGACAAGGGAGCCAGCCTGAGAAATTGAGTCATCAACGATCTGCTTCAAGGCAGCTTGCAGGAGATGGGTAGCGGTGTGGTTGGCTTGTGCTCGGAGACGGCAGGCGCGGTCAATTTGAGCAGTGACAGGATCGCCTAGTTGCAATGTGCCGCGCTCAATGCGACCGTAGTGGATGTAAATGCCAGCTTTTTTCTGGACATCTTCAATCCGTACCAATACAGCGTCACCTAATAGATAACCGCGATCGCCAATCTGTCCGCCAGATTCAGCATAGAAAGGGGTTTGATCTAAAACCACCTGCACCTGGGCTCCCGCTTCTGCAGACTCGACTTGCTTGCCATTAGCAATCAGAGAAAAGACTTGAGCTGGGGTTGAAGGTTGGGTGTAGCCCAGAAACTGAGTGGCATTAATTCCCGCCGATAACTGGTTGAGTAAGTCCGGTGCTGTGAGATCGATGGTTTCATGCGCTTCCCGCGAGCGATCTCTTTGCTCCTCCATTGCGACTTCAAAGCCCTCAACGTCTACTATCATGTCATGCTCGGCGGCAATTTCCTGAGTCAGTTCTAAGGGGAAGCCATAGGTGTCGTAGAGAATAAATGCATCGCGTCCTGGAATCTGCTTTGGTTCACGCTCTATAATTTCAGTAAGTAGTTTCTCGCCCCGCTCCAGGGTTTTGAGAAAGCTAGATTCTTCTCGTTGCAGCTCAGTTTTAATGGCAGATTCCCGTTCGCGCACGTTGGGATAGACAGATTCGGAGAGCATGATCGCCGTCTCTGCCACCTCCGTCAAAAATTCTCCAGAAATCCCAATTAGTCGTCCATGTCGCACCACTCGACGAATTAATCGCCGCAATACGTAACCGCGTCCAGTATTACTTGATGTAATGCCATCGGCAACCATATGAACCACAGCGCGACTATGATCGCCAATCACCTTGAGGGAAATTTTGGTCTGCTCATCACTCTTGCAGTAGTCAACCCCTGCAATCTCAGCCGCAGTCTTGATAATTGGGAATATTAGATCAGTTTCGTAATTATTTGGGACCCCCTGAAGGATCTGCGCCATCCGCTCCAAGCCCATGCCAGTATCAATGTTCTGCGTCTGAAGCGGTGTCAGATTGCCACCACTATCCTGGTTGTACTGCATGAATACCAAGTTGTAAAATTCGATAAACCGGGTGTCATCCTCTAGGTCAATCGCCGCATCGCCGCGTTCGGGATAGAAGTCATAGTAGATTTCTGAGCAGGGACCACAAGGACCAGTGGGTCCTACCTGCCAAAAATTGTCATCTTTCCCCAGGCGTTTAATCCGAGCTTCCGGAAAACCAATTTGGTCCCGCCAGATGGCAAAAGCTTCGTCATCTTCTTCGTAAACACTGACAACCAGGTGTTCTGGTGGTAAGCCAAAGGCTGTTGTTGACAGTTCCCAGGCATAAGCGATCGCCTGCTCTTTGAAATAGTCTCCAAAGCTAAAATTACCAAGCATCTCGAAAAAGGTCTGGTGCCTAGCAGTGCGTCCTACATTCTCAATATCATTAGTACGGATGCACTTTTGGGCAGAAGTAGCGCGGGGAGATTCTGGTGATCGCTGTCCCAAAAAGATCGGTTTAAACGGCAGCATCCCAGCAATTGTCAGCAGCACAGTGGGATCTTCTGGCACCAAAGAGGCACTAGGGAGGACTTTGTGTCCCCTCTGAGCATAGAAGTCAAGGAATTTTTGCCGAATTTCGTCACCACTGAGATACTGCAAAGAAGAAGGCATGGGTTTTAAAAGTTGCGATTTGTGTCCAGACGCACGAGGTTACGTCTTAAAGATGCAAAAGCATTACGTCTCTCTTAGCTATTTTTACATTTTGCATTAGGTTAGAGCCATACAAGTTCACCCCATCTCCGACCTCTATTCCCTGGGTATCGTGAGTGATTGCACTGACAGCAGTAAAATGATGGCTTGAAAACGATTTAAACCTACTGAGTTTTACTATGGCACTTAAACTCAAAGTCCCAAATGTAATGTGTTCCGGCTGTGCAGAAACGATCACTGAGGCCATCACCACGATGGAACCAGATGCCAAAGTGGACGTGGATGTGAAGGCTAAGACAGTTAGCGTAGAATCTGCGGCTTCTGAAGAGAGTATTAAACAGGCGATTACGGCTGCAGGTTATACGATTGAAGGGTACTAATCAAACTTAGGGCGATGCGATTGCCCAGACGCTCTAGCTGAGTAGGCATAACCGTACTGCTTACCAGCTGGCAAGCTAATCAGAGGTATCGCGCTGATTTTCTTAATATTATTTTACATAGAGCCGCAGACATATTACGCTGCCTACAAGTTTTGGGAAGTATCCGGCTAACGCCTATAGCGTAGATTTACTTAGAATGGCTCTGTAGCTTTAAAAGATCTTGAAAAATATTTCAGTAGAGCTACGGTGAGAAATCGAGTAAAGCTGAATGTAGATTAGGTAGTGCATAGCTGAAGTCAAATAAAGCACATATCTACTAAAAGCTCGGAGTGAAGGGTTCCTTGCAGAAATTTTAGTGGTAGACCTTTAGGCTGCTTCTTAGTCAGTAGGGCAAAGAAGTTACCTTCCCACCTTAGCAACCGACTTCAAATTCGTAAAACCAGGCAACAACCACAGAACAAGGAACGAACGTATGATCAAGCAGGTTAAAAGGATTAACAAGCGTAAGTGGCTTTTGCCAACTGCGACTTTAGTCAGTGTTCTATCAGCTTCCAGTGCTGCGAAGGCAGCTACACTAAGTTATTCTGCTGCCTTTCCTCCACAAAACTCTTCTACTCCTACTGTACTAGCCGACGGCACCACATACGACGCTACCACTAATCCGAATTTCGGTCCTATTCCAAAATTCGATCCAAGTTTAGGTACGCTCCAAAGCGTTGCAATCGATCTGTCGGGAACTGTCCAGGGGGACTTAACATATACAAATAAAAGTAGAACGAAGGCAGCTAACATCAATGCAGCTCTCTCGGCCACTGTAGACCTGAATGCGGAAGATTCAAATGGTACTCTCCTAGCTGAGGTTATACCGAGTAGTCCAATGAGTCTTAGTGTTCCTCCAAGTGGATCGGGCTCTGTAACATTCACGCCAGCTACGAATTCCGTAAGCAACACATACACGGATGGAAGTATACTCAGTTTTTTCACTGGTCCTTCGGGTAGCAGTGTTGGTTTGGGTTTGACTCCCACTAGTTCTTCATCTTTCAGTGGTACTGGCAATTTCAACGTAGGTTTCGATACCTTTGCTAGTGCAACAGCTACAATTACGTACAACTACTCTGCTTCGCCAGTGACGGCAGTCCCTGAGCCCAGTAACATTCTAGGGATTAGTTCATTTGGAGGAGTAGGTCTCTTGATGATAAAGAAGGGGCAAAAACAACTAGCCTAGAGTACATGAATTTAGCTCAAAAGTTTATTTAAAACAAAAGCCCAGGGAGAAGCCCCCAGGCTTTTTCATTCAGTCAACGTTTTCCTGCCGGGGCACGGCAGGAAAACGTTGACTTCGTCAATTTAGCTTCCGACTTGAAGTAAACTATCTCTTAGGAGAGATCAGCATCATCATATTTCTCCCTTCTTTCTTAGGCGCTTGCTGCACCTCTCCAACTTCCTGAAGGTCGGTTGCCATGCGCTTCAACAGTGTCTCTGCTAAGTCGCTGTGTTGAATCTCCCGACCCCGGAACATGACGGTTGCTTTCACTTTATCACCATCTTTAAGAAAGCGCTCTGCCTGGTTAATCCGCACCTTATAATCATGCTCTTCAATCTTGTAGCGCATCTTGACTTCTTTAACATCGGCAGTATGCTGCTTTTTCCGGGCTTCCCGCGCCTTCTTCTCCTGTTCAAACTTATACTTACCGTAGTCCATAATTCGGCAAACAGGAGGATCGGCCTTATCGCTGAGCAGAACGAGATCTAGCTCTTTTTCTTCTGCTAGTTGCAGCGCTTCTTGTGGGGTAATGATCCCCAGCTGTGAACCATCAGTATCAATCACCCGAATCTTCGGGAAGCGAATGCGTTCGTTAATTTGGGGTAAATCGCGAGTTCTTCTTTTTTCTATCACAGGCGTTAAGAATCAATGGCAACTGTTTTTATGGCTTCACTTTCGGCTATCGGATCGACTAGACAACCACAATTTATTTCTAAAAAGCTCGAAAGCTATGTAAAATAACTTGGGGTTATGAGCGAGGCAAGCTACTCGCACCGTCAATCCATACAAAACAGGTGTCTTTCAATAGTACTTGCAATTCACTTTAGCAAATTTTTTAGCCGCCAAGGAGTAGGGAAATTCCCCAACATTCTAGGGGGTGAAAGCGTAATGCTCTTTGGCAAAAGCTTTTATCATAAGTGCCGCTGAGACTAGATACAAATCGTTATAATATCTGTGACTTTATTAAGACTTTAATCAAGGCAAACAAGATGAATTCCCAGCACTGGCAGCAAAGGGTTGGCAGTCAAAGAGACTGGGTCTGGCGCGGATGGCAAACTCGCTACACGTATATGCGCTCCTCTAAGCCAAACCAGTATGCGACACCGCTGATTCTGGTGCATGGATTCGGAGCCTCGATTGGGCATTGGCGGCACAACATACCAGTGCTTAGTGAGTATCATACTGTTTACGCGTTGGATCTACTAGGTTTTGGTGCTTCCCAAAAGGCTCCAGTGAGCTATAAAGTTAACCTTTGGGTTGAGCAAGTCTACGACTTCTGGCGCACATTTATCCAGAAACCCGTAGTGCTACTTGGTAATTCTATTGGTTCACTGGTCATTCTAGCTGCTGCTGCTGCACATCCAGAAATGGTGCAAGGTTTGGTGATGATGAGTCTGCCCGATCTATCAATAGAGGCAGAAGCAATCCCCCAGTCCCTGCAACCTGCTGTAGCAGCAATTAAATCTCTGGTTGCCTCTCCTCCGGTTCTGAGAACCCTGTTTCGGGTAGTTCGTAGACCCTCCATCGTGCGTCGCTGGGCTGGCGTAGCTTATGCTAATCCAGATGCAGTTACCGATGAATTGGTAGAGATTCTCCTCTATCCCGCCTACGATCGGAGGGCAGCCCAAGCCTTTAGCGCTATCCTTAAAGCCATGATTAGCGCTCAGTTTAGTCCTAATGTGAAAGCAGTGCTCTCAAATTTAGAGATTCCTATGCTACTGATCTGGGGTCAACAAGACCGAATGGTTCCTCCAGCGCTAGCGAGTCAGTTGAGTAAGTACAACCCCAATTTACAGCTTGTGAAGCTGGAGCAAGCTGGACACTGTCCGCATGATGAATGCCCTGAGCAAGTCAATCAGATCATTCTAGATTGGATTGCGAAGATAAAACTCTCCACTAACTTGCTAGTAGAGAGTTTTGGCAGCCAAACTCTTTAGAGAAAAGAGAATTGTTCTAACCAACCGTTACCTGATCGGTTGCAACATTCGTGGCACCACTAACTCCTGAAGCCACAGAAACCATTTGGTCAAGAATTTCCTGACTTGGTGCTTCTCCTTTCAGAACCACTGTGCCGCCTGTCTGAGCAACATAGACGGTTTCAATATCCTGCAAACTCGGATCTTGGTCAAATGCAAGTGCTACGCGCTTTGCCAGTCCACTTTGATCGTACTCTCCATTCAATCCCACACGCTCTGGAGGAATCGAAGCATCAGAAGATTCTGCTGTTGCCGCACTTGCATCGCCTGACGCTGCATTAGGGTCAGATGCTGGATCAGGATTGACTTGGGCATTTTCAGGAGGCCGATCGAGTCCAAAAAGTCGTTGTAACCATCCCATAGAAGTGTTTTCTCTTATGACATTTAACACTCTATTTAAGTTGATCAACGGAATTAGTGCATCTTTCTAAAAAAAGATATAATGTTTTCTAATCTGTAGCCCTTCGGACAGAATTTATATTACTCACTTTCTAGTCTTCCACTTGATATCCCAACTCTGCTAAGCGGAGTCGAGACTGACGCCATTTAGGTTGCACCTTCACAAATAACTCAAGGTAGACTGAGCCCGCAATCAACTTTTGGATTTGTGCGCGAGCGGCAGTGCCGATTGCCTTAAGCATACTACCACCTTTGCCAATAAGAATGGCTTTTTGGGAGGAGCGCTCAACGTGAATAGTGGCGAAAACACGGGTAATTGTTGGTGCTTCCTCCACTTTATCAATGGCGATCGCAACCGAGTGCGGCACTTCTTCACGAGTGAGGAGCAAAATCTGTTCCCGGATTAGCTCCCCCATGATGAAGCGTTCTGGTTGGTCGGTTACCAAATCGGGAGGATAGTAGTAAGGCCCTGGTTCTAAAAGTTCAATTAACAACTGCTTGAGTAATTCTATACCCTCACTGCTCTCGGCAGAGAATTTGACCATTTGCCAGGGATGGGGTTGCACGAGTTGAACGTAACTACTGTCTAGATTTTGAGCATCTGGAGGTTGTTGGTCTATCTTATTCAGCCCCAAGACGACTGGTGTTGTGGAGTGACTGAGCAACTCGACTATGTAGCGATCACCGCCTCCTGCCCTCACGGAACCATCTACGACAAATAGCACCACATCAACTGCATCAATCGACAGTTTGGCATTTTGCACCAACACTTCCCCTAATTGGTGGTGGGGTTTATGGATTCCTGGTGTATCCACAAAAATTAATTGAGCTTCTGGTGTCGTTAGGATGCCCCGTAGCCGATTGCGAGTTGTCTGTGCCACTGGTGAAGTGATAGCAACCTTTTGCCCCACCAGTTGGTTCATTAATGTTGATTTGCCGACATTGGGGCGTCCGATCAAGCCGACAAAGCCCGACCTGTATCCAGGTGGAGCTTGAGGGATGATGTTGTTGTTGCTATCGATATGGCTCTCTGACACTTATTTTTGCTGCCAACTAAACATCGCTCGTAAATCTCTGCCGACTTCCTCAATTGGGTGTTCTGCCTCTTGACGGCGCATAGCAGTGAAGCCTGGTTTACCCGATTGGTTCTCTAAAACGAATTCCCGCGCAAATTGACCTGATTGAATTTCTTGAAGAATCTTGCGCATCTCAGCGCGAGTCTGATCGGTTACAAGGCGAGGACCACGGGTGTAGTCGCCATACTCAGCAGTATTGGAGATACTATCACGCATTTTGGCTAAGCCCCCTTCCACAATGAGGTCAACAATCAGTTTCACCTCATGCAGACATTCAAAGTAGGCTAACTCTGGCTGATAACCAGCATTCACAAGAGTTTCATAGCCTGCTTTAATCAGGGCGCAAAGACCTCCACACAGCACAACTTGTTCGCCAAATAGGTCCGTTTCTGTTTCTTCCCGAAAACTTGTTTCTAGAACGCCAGCGCGAGTGCCACCGATCCCCTTAGCATATGCCAATGCGCGATCACTTGCTTGACCCGTTGCATCCTGATATACAGCAAATAAACAAGGCACCCCTTGTCCTTGTTCGTAAGTCCGTCGCACCAAATGTCCTGGTCCTTTTGGTGCAATCATCACCACATCGACATCATCTGGCGGTACGATCTGCCCAAAATGAATATTAAAGCCGTGGGCAAAAGCTAGTACCTTTCCTGCCGTCAAATTTGGTTCAATTTCTTGCTTGTAGACTGTCTTTTGTACTTCATCCGGTAAAAGAATCATGATGAAGTCGGCTGCTTGAGCTGCCTCAGCCACCGTATGCACCGTTAGCCCTGCTGCCTCTGCCTTTTGAGCTGACTTACTACCCGGATACAACCCTACAATTACCTTCATCCCACTATCTTGGAGATTCAAAGCGTGAGCGTGACCTTGAGAACCATAACCGATAATTGCAAGCGTTTTCTGAGCCAACAAGTCTAGATTTGCATCAGCGTCATAATACATCCGGGCCATAATGGCAACTCCTTCCAGCAAGCTTCGCGATACTGCAAAACTATAACCTTACATTAAAAAGTTGAACGATTGCAAGCGCAGTGGAAGCCAAGAAGGAGCAATTTCTAACTACCTAGGTGGGGCAATGATATTAACTTTACTATTCATGAGACCAAATCGCTTTGCAATAAGCCAATCGACAACTCGCTTAGGCAGTGCCATTGGAATTGACCAGTTTGACAAGCGTTGTGGCACGACTGCATAACGGACTTGTGGTTTAGGGCTCGTCAGGGCTTGCCAAATCACCTCACCGATCCGCTCTGGTAAATACCCTTTACGCCCTCTGGGAATCATATACTCACTAAACTTCTCCAACGCTCCTGCATACTCAGTGTTGTTGTAACCAGACAAGTCAGTTGTTTCCGCCTTATCCCAGATCAGTGTAGCTACCGCTTCAGGTCCGATAATAATGACATCGATCCCATAAAGCATGAGTTCGCGGCGTAAACTCTCAGAAAATCCTTCCAAGCCATGCTTCGAAGCTGCATAAGCACCAAGAAAGGGTGAGGCCATCTTCCCAGCGACTGAGCTAACATTGATAATTCGACCTGGATTGCCTTTAAGAGAGCGATCTACCCCTAGCACTGGTAGGAATGCCTGTGTGACAATTAACGGAGCGATTAGATTAACTTCGATTTGTAATCGATACTCGTCAATAGGTTGGTGCATGAGTGGTCCAAACAGACCAATGCCTGCATTATTCACCAGCCCCAATAGGGTTTCCTCGTTGAGATGTTCTCGTACCTGCTTAGCGGCTGCGCTGACAGCACTTTCATCCCTGACGTCGAAAACAAGTGGTATGAACCCATTACCGAATTCGGCTGATAATCTTTCCGCATCCTCTAGCTTCCTGACGCTGCCAAAGACACGAATACCTTTCTGTGACAACACCTTTGTTGCACCCCAGCCAATACCAGTTGATACACCAGTAATCACAACACTTTTCATCACGACCTCATGGAGCTATGACTGATTGAATTCTCCTTTTGTAGACAATTGAAGTTCAATTAGAGGAATAACGTTAATCTATCTCATTTAAAGATGTTGACACCTACAGAGCAAAACCCAGCAAAAAGCAACGGCAGGCATGCCTTAGTGATTGGTGGTAGCATAACTGGCTTGCTGGCAGCGAGAGTGTTGACTAATCACTTTGACTCCGTAACGCTTGTCGAACGAGATTGCTTTCCCAAACAGCCCATATCTCGTCAAGGAGTCCCCCAAGCCATCCATGTCCATGTGCTGCTTACCCAGGGGCAACGGATTCTAGAGCAACTTTTCCCAGGTTTAGAAGCTGAGCTGACGGCAGCAGGTGCGCCCACAGTAGACTGGGTTGCTGACTGGGCTATGTTTGGTGCTTGGGGTTGGATGCCTCGCTTCTCTTCAGGCTTAATTGGTCGAACCTGTAGCCGCAATTTACTTGAATGGTCGATTCGCTGTCGTCTGGCTCAGAGTGATCGCTTGCAGTTTCTAGAAGGCTGTCACGTCGCTGGGCTATTGACTGATGCTAATCGATCTAGAGTGACAGGGGTAAGGCTTCACTTTCGTGAATCTCAAGGGTTCGCCGGAGATGGCTCCGGCACGGCGGATAAAGGGGAGGGACGTGGGGACGGGCAACCCGTCCCCTATAAGTCCCGTGTCGATGCGATCGACCCCAACCGCCTCGACTTCCACAGAGCTGCTCAAGTAGCTCAATCCCAGCCGCATGAGTTAGCTGCCGATCTGGTTGTGGATGCTTCCGGTCGTAATTCCTCTACTCCCAAATGGTTGATTGGCTTAGGCTACAACCCTCCTCAAGAAACGGTGATCAACTCTTTCTTAGGCTATGCCAGTCGATGGTACGAGCAACCTGAAGGGTTCCAAGCAGACTGGAAAGGAGTAACAGTAGCATCCAAACCACCAAGCGAGCGGCGCGGAGGGGTACTCTATCCTATAGAAGGCAACCGCTGGGTAGTCACTCTAGGAGGTATAGGTCGTGACTATCCCCCTAATAATGAAGCTGGCTTTCTTGACTTTGCTCGTAGCCTGCGTAGCCCCATCATTTACGAAGCCATCAAAAACGCCCAACCCATTTCTCCCATTTATAGCTACCGGGGTACGGAAAATCGCCTGTTTCACTACGAGAAGCTGTCTAGATTGCCGGAGGGTTTGGTAGTAGTTGGGGATGCCGTGTGTGCCTTCAATCCAGTTTATGGTCAGGGGATGACTGTTGCTGCCTTGGGAGCCTCAATCCTAGACGAGTGCTTGCATCAGCAACTCCCTTATGGTAAGAGCGACCTGGCAGGTTTAACCAAGCGCTTTCAACAGCAACTAGCACAAGTCATCGCAACTCCTTGGCTCATGGCGACGGGGGAGGATTTGTGTTGGTCAACTACGGAAGGCGGGCAACTAGACGGGATGTCCCGACTGATGCACGAATATATGGACAAAATGCTAATGCCTGCATTAGACCAACCGGAGATTTTGCAGACTTTTGCGGAAGTCGTTCACATGCTCAAACCTCCGACAGCACTATTCCAACCCAATATTCTGGCGCAAGTTCTTTGGCAGGCAATTAGTAGAGTTTTTAGGAACCGTCATTATGCAGTCGGAGACAACTGAGATGGTAGGAAAGAATATCGAAATTCCGCTCACAGATACACCAATCAACAAAATCTACGATGTTGTCATAGTTGGTGCTGGACCTGTTGGTTTAGCAACTGCTGTTGGTTTACGCAAACGCGGTATCGACAATATTCTCGTAGTAGACCAAGCTCGTGCTTTTCGCCGGGTTGGTCAGGTTGTGGATCTTCTGCCTAACGGGTTGAAAGCCCTGAAATATTTAGATTCCAACGCTTACGAAGCAGTCAAAGCAGCGAGTCTTACCTTCGCTAATTCCCAGCAGTCTGACGATGGGAAAACCGGTGAAGTCATTGAGCCAAAACCTCCAAAGGCTTCACTAGAATGGGTTTCTAAAAACTTTCAGGGTCAAAGAGTTCGGTCAATTTCTCTAAGTTTTGATACTTGGTTAAAAAAATATGGTGAAGGTCGAGTGTCAATTTCTTGGTACGATTTGCAAACTACCTTAAGACAACAGATTCCCGAAAACCAGGTTAAACTTAATCACCGTTGCATCAAGGTTGTGGATGAGTCAGAAAATGAATGCGTCCGGCTTGATTGCGTTTCTGACGCTAGTGTAGAAGCCAACCCTTATGCATATTGGGCAGATGGACAAAATAATATACAGTTGCAAGATTTAGACAGCACTTCTCAATCACCGATCGCTAAATCTTTCCGAGCTAAGCTAGTTGTTGCAGCAGATGGTATTAATTCTACGGTTCGTAAGTTACTTTATACTGATAGCCCTAACCAAGCTTTTGCCAAACCAAAATATTCTGGATTTGCTGCAATATATTGTAGCGAAGTACTTGATATACCAAACGAACTGCGCTCATATATCGAAGAGAAATTTTTATCAGGTTCGCCAATTGTAACAGTGACTAACTTCAAGCTATCAAGTAGTCATGCTTTTAGTGAATGCCCAAGAATAATGTTAATCAACAGGCAAAGCATAGGTTATCTAATGCATGTACATGTACCTTTGCATTCGGTACAAGGGAAGTCTGGTTGTGACTTGCTTGACTTGGCTTTGCAAGAGTTAGAAAAAGCTGATTTTCCCGATACACTAAAAGAGTTAGTGCAATTATCTCCGCCAGAAAATGTGAGGCAACGTCCGTATTACATTCATTGTGCCGCTATTTCTGAGAATAGCTCAGCAACCTGGAGTGCAGGACGAGTTGTACTAGTTGGTGATGCCGCACATGGCATGCCTCCTTTTATGGCTCAAGGAGCTAATCAAGGATTTGAAGATGCAATGGTAATTACAACATTAATTGCCAACATTGCCAAAAACAATAATTGGGATAACAAGCAAGCCATAGCCTCTGCCTTCGAGAAATATGAGCGTCTTCGTCGTCCGTTTATGGAATATGTTCAAGAGGCAACATTAACACAATTTCCTCACAAGTCAGACCAAGCGTGGCAGGAATATAGTCAAGAAGTTTACACACGTGATTTTGAGCAAGTATCCACGAAATTTTTAGTATAAATTATTCTCCTACAAAAGCGCTGTGATTCAGTATTGCCTAGCACTGTTTAATTGAGCTTATCCATTGCGCTGGATTGTGGAATGGACCTTCACTTGGTTAGACAATGCCCGAGTACTATGCCTTGATTATGAAATGTTACCGGAAGAATTGCGATGGGAGGATTTGTGTAGCGATGATTCGGCTAATGCTACATTGCCTTCTTCAACAATCGTCGCACGAACTTGCAAGATAGCTCAATGCTTTTGTATTTATAAACTGTTCTTAATTAATTCTTAATTTAATTTTAGGAAAAACTTAATATGTGATTGGTACCTTCCTAGAGTGAGCCAAACAAGAGGCAAAAACAATAAGTGGATGGCAGCATCGAACTGCCTGCAACCGACAGCCTCCGTTCATCGTATTTGTAATGGGTGGTATATGATTTTGGGAGGGTCCCTAGTGCTATCTAAGCGACGCAGAACAGCGTTCACAGCCGCACTTCTTTCGGCAGCTCTTTTCACAACTATTGCTGGGCGTCCCGCCAAGGCGGAGGGCGGTGACGGTGACGCCGATAACACTGGGGCAGCTCCGCTGCCAACAGGTCAGCTGATCACGCCAACCTTCGCGACTGGTGCCGCGTTCAAACAGTTGCCCTATACAGACCAGGAATACACACAGCAGGTCGGGAATTATCCATATTTCACTCCGGACGGGGCAATCTCATCCACATTAAGCCCTGATGGCAAGACGCTTGCGGTGGTGACTAGCGGCTACAACACGCTGGACAACCCGCAGGGGAATCTCCTCGGTACTGGCGCTGAATTCGTCGTGCTGTTTGACGTTAGTAATCCGCGCTCTCCGGTGATGAAGCAAACGCTACGCCCAGCCAATACCTTCGATGGGCTCGTCTTTGGACCCGACGGCACGCTCTACGTATCTGGTGGCAACGACGACCAAGTGCTGGTCTACAAGAATCAGAGCGGGCAGTATGCACTAAGTACTACCATCTCGCTCGGTCATAACAAGCAGGGTAATGGTGCAGGTCAGTACCCACAAGCCGCTGGCCTCGCCGTGTCGAAGGACGGTTCCCGGCTCGTAGTGGCTAACTCCCTCAACGACTCGATCTCGGTGTATGACCTAACGCAGAACAACTATCCCAAGCTACTTGAATACGACCTGCGCCCATACAATACTTCGGGTCAGAACGGCGTTCCTGGCGGCGAGACGCTCTACGGTGTGGCGATCAAAGGCAACAACACTGTTTATGCGGCCTCGGTGCGCGACCGCGAGGTTGATGTGGTAGACATCAGCAACACAGCTAGCCCAAGCCTGATCAAGCGTATTCAAGTGCCGGGTAGCCCGAACAACATACTGTTGAGCAACGACCAGAACCAGAGTACGTTGTATGTCACCCAGGACAATAGCGACGAGGTAGCAGCGATCAACACCGCAACGAATGCGATCTCAGAAGAAATCGACGCCATTGCGCCGCCCGGCAAGCTGACCAACAGGTCCGCTCGATACACTGGCGCAGCGACCAACAACCTCGCGCTATCGCCTGATGGCAACACGCTGTACGTGACCAATGGCGGTGCCAATGCTCTGGCAATTATCCCAGTGAACGGTCCGGGGCCGCATACCGTCGCCGCCCTGGTGCCAACCGGTTGGTATCCGACCACCGTAACCGTCAGCCAAGATGGTGGCACGCTCTACGTGTTCAACAACAAGAGCGACCCTGGTGCCAACCCGCAACATCATACGTCGTCTACCCCGCATCTAGCGACGGTTACCTATCCAGGTGGGAACACCTCCGCCACTACCTACGGATCGAACCAATACATCCTCCAGCTTGAGGGATCTGGAATTCAAACCCTGCCGACTCCGTCCTCAAGTGACTATGCGAGTCTGACTAGCCAAGTCGCGGCGAACAATCACTGGAATGTTGCGGACTACCCCTCTGATGACACAGTGATGAATTTTCTGCACCAGCACATCCAGCATGTCATCTATATCGTCAAGGAGAACCGCACTTACGACCAGATCCTGGGTGACCTAAATAACGGCGCTAACGGCGACCCCAGCCTTGCAATCTTCGGTCAGCGAATCACCCCGAACTTCCACAGTATCTCGCAGAATTTCGTCACCCTCGATAATTTCTTCTGTAGTGGCGAGGTCAGCGGCAATGGCTGGCCTTGGTCTACAGCCTCGCGAGAGACCGACTGGAACGAGAAGAATATCCCAATGGACTACGCTTTCAGTGTCACTCGTGAAAACGCACCATATGACGCAGAAGGTCAGAACAGAAATATCAGCGTCCACTATTTTGGACCGACGCCGTCTGATACTGTCCAACAGCGCCAGGCTGAAGCTGGTGGCTACGACTATACCCAAGTGGGCAATTCATTGCCGGGTGGGGTAGACAACCTACTGCCTGGTCCAGGCGACGACGGCGCGCCTGACGGTCCCGGCGAAAATAACAGCCCCAGCGCCTACCAGAGCGGTTACATCTGGGACGCTGCGCTCGCTGCTGGTCTGACCGTGCGCAATTACGGGTTCTTCTCCGATAACTCTCATTACGGTCTCAACCCAGGCGATCCGGGCTACGTCAACCCGGTGGAGGATCCCGAGGCGATCGGTGCCCGTCAGGAATGGACCGCAGCTCAGAGTTTGATCCCCTATACTGACATTTACTTCCACGGGTTCGACAACGCCTATCCCGACGTCTGGCGTCTGGAGGAGTGGGAGCGTGAGTTTGCCGGATTTGTGAAAAACGGCAACCTGCCCAACCTAGTCCTGCTCCGCTATATGCACGACCATATGGGTAACTTTCCAAAATCAGGCAGTGGGCTCGGCGGCGCGGAAAGTTCAGCGGAGGTCGAGCAAGCGGACAACGATTTCGCTGTAGGCAAGACGCTCGAACTACTGGCGAACAGCCCGTATGCTGGCAACACTCTCGTGTTCGTCCTTGAGGATGACGCACAGGATGGTCCAGATCACATGGATGCTCATCGCAGCACTGCCTACATCGTTGGTCCCTATGTCAGGCAGCACGCCATTGTTAGCACGCGCTACTCGACGGTGAATATGCTCCGCACCATCGAGGACGTGCTGGGCATCTCCCATCTGAATCTGTTTGACGCTTATCAGCGACCGATGAGCGATGTGTTCAACATCAACCAAGGGCCCGCCTGGACTTATAGCGCTGTGGCTTCCACCCTCCTGAAGACAACAACGCTCAACCTTTCCAAGGCCGATCCGCAGGGTAAGCCAGTGCAGTATGCCAAAGGACCCGACCTCAAGCCAACGCATAAAGCAGCTTGGTGGGCGTACCAGACGCGGAGCTTCGACTTCTCTTCTGAGGATCGCCTGCCTGCGGACCAGTTCAACAGAGTTATATGGAGGGGGATGATGGGCAACAAGCCCTATCCGACTGAGCGGAGTGGTCTCGTGATGCACGGCCAAGAGACTAAGAAGGTGGCCCAGGCATCATCACAGAAGTAACGTGAACGGGCTGGCAAGCCGCCACAGGTTTGCTAGCCGGTAAAACCTCAAGGACATGAATTAGGAGAGTTTCCATGCAGTTGCGTCTTCCTGTCGCTGGTCTTGCACTAGCGATGTTTGCCACCGCCGCGACACCGCCCGCCGAAGCAGCTTCCATCCTTGCTAACTTCTCAGGCACAGTCAGCAATCAGATTGGCACTACCTACAACGTTGGCAACCTAATTTCCGGCAGCTTTGATTACGACACCAGCACCGGACGGTATGACAGCTTCGATATCGCTGGATACGGGTTGCCCTCCGGCAGCTTCAGTAGCTATGCTCCACCTCCCCTTCAAAAGACCTCCTCTGCCATTTTCGAGGCTAATCAATCCCCAAGTGGGAATGGGTCCAGCGGCTACACAGACCTCAGCGTCAATTTGGAAGCGCCGTTCACCAATAATGAATTCAACACGACTGACTTGGTGGCGTTCGTTACCAACCCTGGCACCTACATTACTGACCCAACAGATCCAGGCGTAAGCACGATTTCCTACATCTCGCGCGATGCTAATAGTAACGTTCTCACCCAACTGAACGCCAACCTGACAAGCTTTTCGGCAACCGCAGTGCCGGAGCCATCCGGTTTAACGCCCCTTGCGGCTGGCGCTGTTGCTCTTCTAATATGGCATCGTCGCCGGGGCTGAGAAACAATTTTTAAATAAAATATGAGGAGAAAAAGTAGGTTAGGGATAGGGGATACATAAAGCAGCTCTAATGAGTGCTGACCGAAACCATATCAGAACCTTGGATCCTCTCATGGTTAGCAGAGAAAAACCATGTTGTTATTGGCTCGATCGGGATTATATCGATCGAGTCTATATGATTATGAGGATTTTGTTCTTATCTATTGCGCCTTTCTTGAATTGAGAGCATATCCTTGCAGGGGGCTTCGTATAGCTTCATATAATAGCACGGCGTGACCACATGGGACGGCGCGAAAACCTCAACCATTAGCTCCAGAAGCCGCCAACTCTGCCAAGCGTTCCTGCTGATCTTGCGAGATACACGCTTGAATGATTGGCTCCAAGTCACCTTCGGGTATAACTACTGAAGTTTTACAAACGTATCTGAAATTGCTTTTCGCGCTACTGTATAACTTGATATCAGGCAAGAGTCTAGTTTCCTACGCGCATCCGTTAAGGTCACCTAATCTACAAAAGTAGATTCTATAAGGGAGGAAAGTTATGAGCGAAAATCAGAGATTTTTATCTCGTTCACTCTCACAAGAGTTGCCAGATAAACAATCTATAAAATTGGAAACAATAACTAAAACAACTACCTTGGTGGGACTAGTCTTTTACGTTATTGGCTTACTTACAGTTAACAGTTATTTACGCACATTAGGTATATATACGTCTGACTTCTCTCTTCTCAAGATTCACTTTATCTATACGGGAGCATGGGTTGTAGGTTCTCTTATTATAATTTCTATAACTCCTAATGGACTGATCAACTATATAGGTAGAAAAAAGAATTTGCAGGCTTTGAACAAACTAATACCTCATTTCCCTTTTATTATCTTATCTTTCGCACTAGTAGTTCTTCTTTTCTTTTATATTACTCTCGTTACTAAAAATTCTTTATTTAGTATAGTTACACTTTTACATACTCTATTTTTATATCTATATGGCTTAGGATTTTGCATAGGAATGATTTTCCTTGTAAAATTGTTTTACTCTCCAGAAGAAAAATGCTTAACAGCTATCAAAGGAGAAAAGCAATATTTTCTCCCTATTGTCTATCTTGATCATAAATGGCTCTTTTTTTCTTTGTTAAGTGTATTCTGCTTATATTGTTTTACTAATTACATAGGTGACTTTTCCTTGCTAGTTTATCCTGCGCTTCCTCAGCAAATTGGTGGTGGTAGTTCACTACCAGTGGAGATACTTGTTGCAAAAGATTCAATAGCTGATGCTAAACAGATTGGAATTCCTTTTGAATCGGAGCAATTATCAAAACCTCTTAAAATACTTTTTGAAGAAAATGAATTTTATGTTTTAGAAGTATCAGGAAACAAACCTATTAGATTTGACAAGAAGATGGTGAAAGGCATAAAACTGCTTGCGGCATCTGACAATAAATTTAATCAGCAATCTAAACCCTCTGATACTGTCAATATCCCTGCTTATCAGAGGCAAAGTAACTCTTCACTCTCAGAGTGAAAGAGTGTTATAAACTTGCTTTAGTAAGCCACTATACAAGATGTCCCTACTTCATGCTTTTCTGTTGGTAGATATCGTTGATAGGCACCCCATCCATCTGTACAAAAATCTTTTGATCTCAATCAGAGCGCAAACGTGCCATTTTCTGCCTCCTTGGCTCATTTATTTCTCATGACCCTCTAATCTCGGTTGAGAAACTATTGCCAGAAAATCTGTGGCTTTAACAATCGGGATACCCTGATAAATCCCTAGAGACAGTAGATGGCGATCGCCTGTGACGATGTGAGTTGCGCCTCCCACCATTGCACATTCCAACACCATGTCATCATCGGAGTCGGTGCTGATAGCTTTGAGGGTACCAGTAATGGTTACTAGCCGTGAGTAGTTCTGTACCTCATCAGATGCAGCTTGGGCGCGCTCCGACGAATAGGTGAACTTAACTAGAAGTTTCTCCCGAAACTCCTCAAGAATTTCCTGGCAGGTTACCGATTGCACCATGCCCATCTTTGCCAATGCTAGACAGCGAAACGGGTTACCCCGTAGTGAGAAGAGTGCGGATAGCAGGATGTTGGTGTCGAATACAACTACCCAGTACACAGTCAGTCTTCATGCACCAAGTCATCAATGAGCGCTTCGCGCTCGACTTCGGTCATCTTGTCCCAATTTCGATCCCGCTGGGCTGCAGCCATTCGTACACGCTCTTCGCCGTAGCGTGACAAGTCCGCCCAAGTAACCCAATTCCTCGTAAGTAAGAATTGGAAAAGTATCTCTTGCTGTTCAGGCGGCAATTGCTTGACTAGCTCAATCACTTGTTCGTCGGTCAATGTCAACGTTGGCATGGTCATGGCTCGACCCTACTGACAATCTTCAAGTTAACCATTAGCTCCAGAAGCCGCCAACTCCGCCAGGCGTTCTTGCTGATCTTGCGAGATACACGCTTGAATGATTGGCTCCAAATCACCTTCAAGTACTGGGTTAAGAGCGTAGTTCTGTCCCAAGCGATGGTCAGTCGCGCGGTTATCTTTATAATTGTAGGTACGAATTTTTTCTGAGCGCGACCCTGTTCCCACTTGCGATCGCCGCATTGAAGTCACTGCTTCTTGTTGTTCGCGTAG
>JAFASY010000156.1 GCA_019244235.1 Chroococcidiopsidaceae cyanobacterium CP_BM_ER_R8_30 | reverse complement strand
GCTATATCCTAAGGCTTGGTGCATACCCTCTAATGCCCCTGGCTTGAATAACCGACCGTAAGCTGGTACCTTCATAGCAATTACACCTACCTTTTGCTGCTGAGCAACTGGCAGTACGACAGGGATGAAGGGGTGTGGATGATGTTTGTCTGCGGCATTAACCGGAATGAGGGCGGTGTGAAATGGGTATCGACGTAAACCTTGGGCAATAATTGTGGGGTCGTGATGACCTGTAATACCAGTAAAGCGTACAAGCTTCTGCTGCATTGCTTCTTCTAAAGCATGTACCGCTCCATCTTTACCAAAGATAGTATCTAGTTCCTGTGCAAAAGAAACGTGGTGCAGTTGCCACAGATCTAAATAACTCGTTTTTAGGCGAGTCAGCGATCGCTCCAATTCTCGCCACGCACCATCCCGCTCTCTAACAGCTGTCTTACTAGCTAGAAATAGCTGTGAGCGATGCGGCGGTAGTACTTTACCTAAGTAATCTTCACTTGGTCCGTAACTGGCAGCTGTGTCAAAGTAACGAATGCCAAGCTCCAATGCTCGTTGGATAATCGCTACAGCATCTTTTTCAGCATTATCCCAAGATAATGGCGTTTGACCTGCTCCCCCTAATCCAAAGATGGGTAATTTTACTCCTGTACGTCCTAGCCATCGTTCCGGCATGACTACCGTTGTTGTAGCTAGAGTGCTAGTTAGATTCTGTTGGGCTGCAGCTCCTGCTACAATACCACCAGCCGCAGTGGTACTAGTCACCAGAAAAGTACGCCGCGTTGTTTTTCTTGTCATGCTCTTATCCTCTAGCAATTCAAGGGAACTTTTTTGGTCGTATGCCTACTCAGATGTTGCATGTTTGCCTATAGGCTAGGATAGCCCTTTTTAGAGAGAATTTGTTTTGAAAAGAAAAATTTCAAAGATTGAGCGCTTAATCATTAAATTTCCATAGCCAGATTGATGCACTATTAACCGATTCGTCACAATATTTTGTTAAAATTATTAGATAATTGAAGTTCTACAAATTCTTTTAAAGCTGATAGATTAAAGGGAAAATATACTATGTTATTTCAAGAGCAAGGGTTGCTCTTTATTGGTCAGGTAACGGCTCAAAGCGGTATTCCGATTAAAACCATTCGTTATTATGAGGAATTAGGACTACTGAGGTCGTCAGGTCGCAGTGAGGGGGGGTTCCGGCTGTTTTCATTAGATGTACTTCCCCGTCTAGCATTCATTAAACGGGCCCAAGGGCTTGGTCTTAGTCTTCAGGAGATAGCAGAAATTCTTAAGGTTTATGACCAAGGAGAGCTACCTTGCGGTGAAATGAAACAGAAGCTGGAAGATAAGCTGCAAGAGATCGACCGTCAAATTGAGCAATTACTGACATTACAGACTGAACTGAAGGGATTACTTTCAGGTTGGCAGTCCTTTCCAACCCTACAACCCGGGACAATCTGCCCTAATGTTTAGGCAGAATGACAAGCCTGTAGAACACGCTCTTGTTCGGCTTCTTCATTGTTGAGAAGACTCATTTATAGAATTAGATTGAACGCTTGCAACAGGACTGTAACTTAGACAGAGATAGATGCTTATCGTATTTGTATAAGTCATAACTTTGTATCTTAACGCTAGATCTTCCATCTGGAAGAAGTTTACAAAAGTCAGTAAATCTAGGCTAAGTAACGTCACAGTAAAAGCTCTACCACACACATGATCCTTAGCTTCTAGTTTGCTTTGAGCTAGAGGCTTTTTGTACTTTTGATAGAAAGGTTCGACGAGCTTAGTTAGACAAGAGATTACTGCTTACGAGTGGCAATGGAATAGAAGGATAATACATCGCCTAAAGGTCTAAACAGCTTAAGATTTAAGTCATTAGCTGCAGTAGGAGGGGTAGAAACAGTGTCTTCGGTTTTAGAGGCAGAGTACTTGTTAATTTTCTAACCAGCGATTAAACTAGTCTTAGACTGGTTTAAAGTCAAGGGCAGTTATGGAATTAATCGGAGCGTACGAAGCAAAAACTCATCTCCCAGCACTCCTAGAACGGGTGGCAAAAGGAGAAGAAATCGTGATTACTAAGCATGGGACGCCCATTGCTCGACTTGTACCTATAGAGAACAACCAACACCGGGACGTTCGGTCAGTCATTAAAGAGTTAAAGAGTTTTCGAAAAGACCACACCTTGGGAGGAATTTCGGTTCGAGATCTGATCAATGAGGGCAGACATTGAGCTTGCTCTTTGGAAGTCGCGCCTTGCTGTCTCCGGCGAACCGTTGAGTTTTGTTATTGATTGCTCGGTCGCAATGGCGTGGTGTTTCGAGGATGAGGCAACAGATTTTACTGATGAGCTACTTGAGCGCTTGTGCGAAGAAAATGCCCTGGTTCCGTCCCTTTGGCCGATCGAGGTGGCGAATGTTCTAACAATAAGCGAACGGAGAGGACGAACCAACCAGGCTAAAATTACCACGTTCCTTCAGCTTCTACGCGATCTGCCAATTACTATTGATTCAAAGACAGCGGAAAAGGCATTGACGGATATACTTGTCCTTGCACGAGCTAACGGGCTGACTTCCTACGATGCAGCCTATTTAGAACTTGCCCTCCGCGCAGGATTACATCTTGCGACACTCGATAACGCTCTAGCACAAGCCGCAAGGCACCTTGGCGTTAATGTCCTGTTCTCCCAAAGGTAGACTGACTTGCACTGTCGAGCAAGCTAAGTTTAGTACGTTTTCAAAAAAAAGTGAATTACTGGTTAATGAAGTCGGAACCCAATGTCTACAGCATCGCTGACTTGCAGCGAGAGCGCAAGACAATTTGGGAGGGGGTGCGTAATTATCAGGCACGCAACTTCCTAAAAGCAATGAGCAAGGGAGACTTAGCCTTCTTCTACCACTCCAATTCTTCTCCACCAGGCATAGCCGGGTTAATGCAGGTGATTACCCCAAATATCGTTGACCTTACCCAGTTTGACGCAAATAGTCAATACTACGACCCCAAATCCAGTACAGAATCACCGCGATGGCATACGGTAGCTGTGGAATTTATTGAGGCTTTCCCACAACTGATTTCTCTAGAAACACTTAAACAAGAGTTCAGTGCTGAGGAGCTTTGGGTAGTCAGACGAGGCAATCGGTTATCGGTGATGCCAGTGCCAGAGGCTGTAGCCAAGAAGCTAAGAGAAATGGCTCATGCCTAACCAAGAATTTGGGTTAAATGCCTTCTACTTTCGCCACCGCTAACAGCGTCTTCAGCACAGAATCTGGATTCAAGCTCATCGAGTCAATCCCCTGTTCAACTAAAAACTGAGCAAACTCAGGATAGTCACTAGGAGCCTGACCGCAGATACCAATTTTACGACCCTTGCGCTTCGCTGCGGCGATCGCCATTTGCACCATTCGCTTCACTCCCAAAAAGCGCTCATCAAATAAATGGGCAACTAGGGACGAATCGCGATCTAAACCCAATGTTAGCTGAGTTAGGTCATTAGAACCGATGGAAAGCCCATCAAACACCTCACAAAATTCCTCAGCCATAATTACATTGCTAGGCAATTCACACATGACATAGACCTGGAGTCCATTCTTACCTTGCTCTAATCCATGCTTTGTCATTTCTGCCAACACCCGCCGACCTTCATCGGGTGTCCGACAGAATGGAATCATGGGGATGATATTTGTCAAACCCATTTCTTCCCGCACCTGCCTGAGCGCCTGACACTCCAAAGCATAAGCATCACGGTAGCGTTCATCGTAGTAGCGAGAAGCTCCCCGCCATCCCAGCATCGGGTTTTCTTCTTTCGGTTCAAACTGCCTACCACCCAAGAGATTGGCATACTCATTACTCTTAAAATCACTCATCCGCAAAATTACCGGATTGGGGTAAAAGGCAGCAGCAATTGTCCCCACTCCGTGAGCTAATCTCTCGACAAAGTATTGAGACTTATTTGCATAAAGTGCTGTCAGCTCAGCTATTTTTGCTTTAGCGGCTTCATCCTCTAGCTGGTCAAAGTGAATGAGGGCGAGAGGATGTACTTGAATGTGGTTGGCAATGATGAATTCAGAGCGAGTTAAGCCTACTCCATCGTTAGGAATAGCCGCCAGACTGAAAGCTTCTGCTGGCTTGCCTACGTTCATCATGATTCGAGTACGGGTACGGGGTAGGTTGCTAAGTTCTACCTCTTTCACCTCAAACGGCAGCAGCCCAGCATAAACTCGTCCTTCTTCTCCCTCAGCACAAGAAACAGTCACCTCTTGACCTGTCTGTAATAAAGTTGTGGCATTACCACAGCCGACAATTGCCGGGATGCCTAACTCCCTAGCAATAATTGCGGCGTGGCAAGTGCGTCCACCTTGGTTCGTGACGATTGCTCCAGCTTTTTTCAAGATTGGTTCCCAGTCTGGATCAGTCTTTTCTGTAACTAAGACTTCTCCCTCACAAAATTGCTCAAGTTTGTTGGCATCTAGAATGACCCTAGCTTTTCCCTGCCCAATAGAATCCCCCACACTGCGACCTGTTGCTAAAATTTCGCCTTGCTGTTGCAGGTGATAGCTTCGTAGGATATTCCTCGTCCGCTGAGATTGGACTGTTTCTGGACGAGCTTGGACAACAAACAATTCTCCAGTCATGCCGTCCTTCGCCCACTCAATATCCATAGGTGTGTACGTACCGCGCACCTGTGAATAGTGGTCTTCAATCAGGCAAGCCCAGCGCCCCAGCTGGAGGATGTCTTCATCTGCAAGAGCAAATCTCCCTCGATCTCGTAGTGGTACAGGGACATTTTTCGTTAACCTAGAGCCGCCACTATCGTAAATCAGTTTGAATTCTTTCGAGCCCAGTCTTTTAGTCAAGATTGGGCGAAATCCCGATTTTAAAGTTGGCTTGAACACCAAATATTCATCAGGATTAACCGCTCCTTGGACAACGTTTTCCCCTAAACCGTAGGCAGCTGTGATTAATGCAGCATTCTGAAAGCCAGATTCGGTGTCAATCGAAAACATCACCCCAGAAGCAGCCAAATCGGAACGCACCATTTTTTGCACACCAATGGAGAGGGCTACACCTAGATGGTCAAAGCTTCGACTCTGACGATAGGAAATAGCTCTATCGGTAAAGAGGGAGGCAAAGCAGCGATGACAAGCTGCCAATACTCCTTCGATGCCATGAATATTGAGATATGTTTCTTGTTGACCCGCAAAACTGGCATCTGGGAGATCTTCTGCTGTAGCACTAGAGCGGACTGCAACATCTGTGTCAGAGCCGTAGCGGTTGCATAGCTCTTGGTAAGCAGTGGTGATCGTCTCTCGGAGTTCGACAGGGAATGGTGTATTGAGCATTAACGATCGGGCTTGCTTACCCCTAGCCCTTAAGTTTTTGATATCCGCTACATCTAGATCTAAGAAGAGCGATCGCAACTTTTGTTCTAACCCAGATACCTGAATGAAGTATCGATAGGCTCCAGCAGTGGTACTAAACCCCATAGGGACACTGACTCCCCCCTGAGATGCCAGTTGCTGAATCATTTCTCCTAGCGAAGCATTCTTGCCACCCACAATGGCGACATCGGCAATCCCAACCTCATCAAACCAGAGAACCAGGGATTGCTCCTTGGAGGACTGGGACGACTGTTCTGCGGCTGCTTTAACCATAGATCCTTGCTCCTTTTGCTATCCCCAAGATTCCTCCCTCCAGCTAGAGCAGGATTGCCGATTGCCCTAAATGTAGCTGGTTAAATTCACCAGGCGATTTGTATACCCCCACTCATTATCGTAATATGCCAGCACTTTGACGAAGTTTTGGTCAAGCACGCTAGTTGAGCGCAGGTTAACAATTGCGGAGTGGCTGTCTCCCACACAATCTGAAGATACCAAAGGCAGCTCACTCACTTTGAGAACTTGACTCATCGAATTGCTGGCATAATGCCGGAAGACATCATTCACTTCATCCACAGTGACAGATTTATGCAACACAGCGCTGAGGTCTGTTACTGAGCCAGTCGGGGTAGGAACGCGCAAGGCAATACCATCCAAACGCCCCTTTAATTCTGGCAAGACTAATGCCACTGCTGTTGCCGCTCCCGTCGTGGTAGGGACAATATTCTGCGCCGCGTTACGACCCCGCGCCCACTCCTCAGGATGCCCCATATCTACTAGGCGCTGATCGGCAGTATAGGAGTGGACAGTCGTCATCCAGCCTTTGTCAATGCCAAAACTGTCAAGTAGGATTTTGGCGATGGGTGCCAGACAGTTCGTGGTGCAAGAGGCAGCTGAAATGACATGATCTCGCTCTTGGTCGTATGCTGCATGATTAACACCATACACAAATGTGGGGACTGCTCCTTTAGCTGGGGCACTGATAATCACCTTTTTAGCTCCAGCTTGCAGGTGCAAACCAGCTTTTTCTGCAGTGCGGAACACACCTGTTGACTCAATGACAACATCTATCCCTGCTTGCTTCCAAGGGAGAGCTGCTGGATCTCTTTCAGCCAGAAGGTCAATGTGCTGATTGTCAATTAAGATTCCGTTTTCGTTGTGACCTACCTCACCTTGAAAACGTCCATACACAGAGTCATATTGCAGTAGGTAGGCAGCTA
>JAFASY010000094.1 GCA_019244235.1 Chroococcidiopsidaceae cyanobacterium CP_BM_ER_R8_30 | reverse complement strand
TCTGCCCCCGGCAATCTCGAAGTGTCCCATGCGTGTAACCCGACCCAGGTGCCACTCAAACTCGGCTCCGGCTTGCTTTGCTTCAGCCGCCTCAAGTGCTTCGGTACCAGAGTGGTGAGTTGGCGGCTCTTCATTTGCTAATGATTTCTGCTTGGTCATGAATTCTTGCCTTGTTTCTTTTCTCTGTATGACTTTCGTTGATTCTGCCTTTAGGTGTTTTATCTATGGTTCGGTTGTTTCAACCGCCAACGTCTCGCAGTATGAGTGCTCGACTTACCTGTCAACCACAGATTATTGCCACAGTCGTTCGTGCTATCGCGCAACTATCCTGAGCGCTGCTATCAGTGACACTTCCAGATGCCTAAGTCTTAATCAAACCGCCCTTGGCTTCCAACACTTGCTCGGCTCATAGGTAACAGAGTGTTAAACCACTAAACCTATTGTTTAACAGCTACTATGAGCGACAACTTGACCAAACTATGATTTTCTCTAATAGTCTGGTTCGGAACAACTTTGACTTAAATGACTGCTGAACAGTGAATGGTAACTTAGTCACAAAAAAGGACAGACTGTTTATCGCCTTTAAGACATTAAAATTGATTTTTGTCTTCAAGCTTAGTAGCGTTTAGAGTATCCGCCTCTGCTATTTCCGCCTCGGTCTTCGCGAGGCTTAGCTTTATTTACCTTGAGAGCGCGACCCATCCATTCAGCACCATCAAGTGCCTCGATCGCCGCATCTTCTTCGGCTTCTGTACCCATTTCTACAAAACCAAAGCCGCGCGGACGACCTGTCTCACGGTCAGTAGGTAGCTGCACTCGTTTTACAGAACCGTACTCGGCAAATACGCTGCTTAGGTCTTCTTCTCCAACCTCATAAGAAAGGTTGCCTACATAAAGTGACATTAACTGTCTCCCAAATCATCAAAGTGTAGAGACATAGATTTTGGCAAACTGCCTGCCAATACCAAAAGGAAGAAGCCGATCAATATTAAAAACAAACGCTGTGACCAAAGTTATTCTCACGACCTACGTTAACACAGTATTTAGTTTGAGTGCATCCATGTTCCTAACACATAGATCAGAAATTGGTGTCTTGCGCAGGATGAGGTGTTTTTGCGTACACTCCTACTGAGAAATCAGGAGTGGTGACAGTGGCAACTGTGACTTCCACCATAAATTAAAGGTGGATACACTCTGAAGCGTTTTAAGTTTAATTCCGGCTAGCTACTTAGTTTAAGGCTTTCAGGTCTAGGACAATCTTTTATGTGTAACTGTTTGACTCTTGGATCGAAATGATTTGAACTCTCAAACCATTTTGATCTCTACACTGTTTTTAAAGCATAAGTTGATGCTGTTGGCGAATGGTTTTGAAGAGCCTGAAATGCTGATTCTACCGTTGTCCATGTAGTATAGATGTGACAAAGGGTGAACGCATGGCTAAGACACAACATGATTTCCCTACGATCACCTTATCCTCATACGTTTTAGGAGCAAACAGCCATGTCGTTGCATCCTCATCCGATTGAACCGATTCCTGAAGCCACTGCTGCTTTTGCTCGTCAAGCTTTTCCCAAAGGCAATCGCTATATCCTGCTGCGCGATGAGTTAGGTACGATCTACTCTGATGAAGAGTTTACGACTCTGTTTTCGGTTTGTGGGCAATCGGCAATTAGCCCTTGGCGACTGGCTCTCATTTGTGTCATGCAATTTTTGGAGGATTTAACCGACCGCCAAGCTGCTGATGCCGTTCGGAGTCGGATTGATTGGAAGTACTTACTGAGCCTAGATTTAGGCGATCCAGGCTTCGATTTCTCGGTGCTATCGGAGTTTCGTAGCCGAGTGATTGCAGGACATCTGGAACAATGGCTACTCGAACGGCTGTTAGAACAATGCAAACAAAAAGGCTGGATTAAAGAACGCGGCAAGCAACGCACGGACTCGACGCATGTGCTTGCTGCGATCCGAACCTTGAATCGACTGGAAAGCATTGGTGAGGCGCTCAGAGCCGCGCTCAACGCCATCGCAACTGTGGAGCCGGAGTGGCTCAAAAGCTGGGTTCCCTCAGTATGGTTTGAGCGCTATGGTAGACCCGTTGAGGAGTATCGCCTGCCCAAAGGCAAAGAGGCTCGTCAGAGTTATGCTGAGATGATTGGAGATGATGGGATGGAGTTATTAGCGCAAATTTGGTCAGAAGCCGCCCCCCATTACTTACGGGAAATTCCCACGGTAGACCACCTGCGTCAAACCTGGATACATCAATTTTGGGTGGATAACGGCAGATTGCACCTGCGGGAAGCCAAAGACCTACCACCTGTGGGAAAGCGCTCGGACTCTCCCTATGACCCAGAAGCGCGTTATGGCAACAAGCGCTCACAAAGTTGGACAGGGTACAAAGTGCATTTGAGCGAAACCTGTGATGAAGATGCGATGCATTTAGTGACCAATGTCATCACGTCTACTGCGAATGTCCCGGACATTGCACAAACTGAACCGACGCACCAAGCCCTGAAAGCCAAACAACTGTTACCTGGAGTTCATTTGGTAGATGCAGGTTATGTGGATACTAGGTTGTTGCTCGACAGCCCGAAAAAATATGGCATCGAATTAATTGGACCGACGCGCCCCAACGGGAGTTGGCAAACTAAGGAACCTGAAGCTTATGACCTGAGTCAGTTTCGCATCAACTGGAACACGAAAAAGGTGACCTGCCCTCAAGGAAAGAAAAGCAAAAGTTGGACTCCAACGCAAGATGCCTGGGGCAATCCCATCATCTATGTCAAATTCTCCCGCACTCATTGCCGTCTGTGTCCCACACGGACACGCTGTACCCGTTGTGCAACTGAGGCTCGTAGCTTGACCTTGCGACCGAAAGCTGAACATCAGCTATTACAGAAAATGCGTCAGCAGGAACCAACTCAACAATGGCTAGCAAAGTACAGTCAACGAGCTGGAATTGAAGGGACATTATCGCAAGGAATTCATTGTTTCGGACTACGTCGAACTCGATATATTGGATTAGCAAAAACGCATCTTCAGCACGTTCTCACCAGCATTGCCATGAATATCACTCGAATTGTGTCTTGGTTGCTGGGAATCCCTCATACACGGACTCGCATTTCTCGCTTTGCTGCGTTAGCAAGCGATTCACCTTTGGGTCCAATTTAAAACCAAGTGTAGTACATTCGCCAACAGCATCCGCTGCTAAGAAAACCCGTGGTTCCATGTAGAGGCGTGCCCACTCGATCCGATCCGCTTGTACGCCCAGAATGGTCACTCCGCGCATACCATACCGAGTGCTGTCGCGACGGGTGCCGCACCAGTGCCACTCAGCCCAGAGCGTATCACCCTCAACTGCCGAACGAAGTAACTCTGAGTGAAATCGGGGATGTTGTGGAACACGGTAGACCAATTCTTACGGACATGCTCAACTCCCTGGATTCCCTGGATAGCCCTTTCAGGATGGAGTGGATGCTCACTCTGAAAATTAGGTGCAAAACAGGCTAAAAATGCCTCCAGGTCTTGTGCGTTTTGTGCTTGTTGCAATCGCTCTATGACCTTGCTTTGGCTGGATTTCATGATTTCTCCTTTGATAAAACAAGCTACGCATAGCTATTATTGGCTCAATCGCTACAGGTTTCTGCCGCTTTGCTTGCGCGTCACCTCTAGACCATGACCAACGTACAAATCGGGATACTTTACGTATGCCTTCTCCATCGTCTGCTTAACCAGTTCGGGACTCACCGCTCCACAAGGTTCAGTGTGATCTAAAAAGTTCGGTGCGAAGTTTTGGTAAGCAATGGCAGAATTCTTGCGGTTCACAAGCTCCTCAAAGTGATTGCGGATGAATGTCTAATTCTGTTCAAGTGTCTGCTCTATAGACATGAGAGAGCTCCTTGGTTTCGATTTATGGGTAGTGTTCTAGATTAGTGGTTAAGACTCCTGAAACGTGCAACATATAAACCCTTCAGGCTCATAGCAACTGTTTCTAGAACACCACCGTTCTATCTAAAGTGTATTGAGTTCAAATGCTTGACTGCTTTCAGATTCTTACGACGATTTGTCAGATTCTTATTGTGAAGAGCGAACCCCCCGAATTTCTCATCAGCCTGAGCCATTTTAGGAGCTAGTTGCCTTGAACACTCATAGCGTTCTAGACAATCTTGCTGGCATGACAGACTGTTTTAGGAAGTTTTTTCTATAAGCCTTGATGCACAGGCTTTTCAAGCTATTTTAGGGAAGCGTAGTGAGAAATCCGGGAGTAGCGTAAACACAGTAAAGCGTCTCACAGTGCTCTCCCATTATGAGGATTGATTTGAGCAACATCAATGACAAACATAAGACCTCTTGCAATTGTTTGATTTTACCGAGACTTAGATAAAAGCTGAAACGAGAATGCCTATCGCATGCAGGGCTAGTTT
>JAFASY010000303.1 GCA_019244235.1 Chroococcidiopsidaceae cyanobacterium CP_BM_ER_R8_30 | reverse complement strand
CTGGTACTTGTCCTAACTGGATTAGTGATAGTAAGGGTCCTAAAATCAACAATTTATCTACTAGGGGATCAAGGAATTTACCTAGTTCAGTCACTAGGTTAAGTTTTCGGGCTAGGTAGCCATCTAGCCAATCCGTTGCGGCGGCAATCAGAAAGATGAGTAAACTGAAAGAACGAGTTTCAAACGTAGGGTTTTGTAGGCAAAATAGTAACACTGGTAACCCTAAAACCCTTGATAATGTAATCCAGTTAGGCAGCGTCATGAAGAAATGTGAAGTATAAAGTTTGATTTTAGCCTTCGGTTCTTTGATGACCTCATGCAAGACCAACACAGCTACCACGCACCAAGCGAGCAATTGATATACTCAGCTCCCTTTTTTGAGGGTTTGCCACAGATCGCTGTGGATAGAGCCCTAACCCACATCGTTACCCGCTCTCACCCGATTAATCAAGTGATTTTGCTAGAAAATGACTGGGGTAGTTCTGTCTACTTCATTTTGGAAGGTTGGGTGAAGATTCGCACCTACAATTTAGACGGAAAAGAGGTGACGCTGAACATACTAGGCAAGGGAGAAATATTTGGTGAAATGGCAGCTCTTAATGAAGCCCCGCGCTCTACGGATGCCATCGCTCTTACTCCTGCTACAACTGGCAACATACCAGCACTTGATTTCGTTCAGTTGATTCAGACTGAACCCCTAGCGGGAATTCGGCTAGCTCAACTGATGGCACGACGCCTGCGGCAAGTGAATCAACGCTTGCGGCTCCGGGAATCAGACAGTGTGTCGAGGGTGGCAGACACATTGCTATTCTTAGCTGAAGGACAGGGAAAGCAAAGTCAGACTGGGATAGAAATTCCCAACTTGCCACACCGGGAATTGAGTAGTCTTTGTGGATTGGCACGGGAAACCGTGACGCGCGTGCTCACAAAGCTGGAGAAGAAAGGGTTGATTCTACGCCATCAAGAGACTATCTCTATTCCCGATCGCCAAGCGCTAGAAAGCCAGATTGAGTAGAGAATTTTGGATTGTTTGATTGATATGAACGATGCTTCTGATGCCGATCCTTCAGTTAGTGAAAGCTTTGACGAGCAAGACAATTTATCCCCACCCCAGGTGAGAGCGGATGTTCCTCTAAGGATGGTAGAAACAGCCTTTCTCGCAAGTACTGCCAGCCTGCTGTGGTTGATTAATTCCTACTTTCCGCTGGGGCCAGTATTGCGGATCTTTTTTCCTGTGCCACTAGCTTTAGTTTACCTCCGCTGGGGTAAGAGGGCTGCTTGGATGGCAACCTTAGTCTCCACCTTGCTGCTTTCGGTGCTGATGGGACCCACCCGCAGTGTCTTATTTCTCGTCCCCTTCGGTCTCATGGGAGTTTTGCTAGGAGCAACTTGGCAGCGCCGCTCTCCTTGGATTGTCTCCATTAGCCTGGGGACGTTACTAGGAGTATTGGGATTCTTCTTTTACATTTGGCTACTGTGGATACTGTCGGGTGAAGATCTCTGGGTTTATACGATTACCCAAATGACAGATTTTTTGCAGTGGTTATTTGTCAAGCTAGGATGGTTAGCCGAGCCCAGCATCTTGCTGATTCAGGCATTCGCTATTGCTAGCGTGTTTGTCAGCAATGCCATCTACTTATTCACAGTACATCTGGCATCTTGGTTTTTACTGGATCGGTTAGGCAACCCAATTCCTCGCCCCCCTAACTGGGTACAAGTTATGATGGATTATGAAGGATGAAAATGTTAAAGTTTATACCCAAATTAAGTTGGGTCAGCAGTGGCTTTCACGGTATCAGGGCCATCCGTCGGTATTAATCTGTATTTTAGGGTTTACTGAGACTGGCTTGCTCCCTGGGATTTCAGCGGCTGGTGCCACTCCAGAGGCGCGTCGATTCACGGCACTTGCCGATGCTGAGTTTTTGTACCATGGTCCTTTGCTACAGCCCCAGTATCCCCTGCCACCACTTCAAGCTGGAGCATCACCAGTCCTAATTTCTCGCGCTGTCGTCGAGACGCTCTCATTGCCGATTTATCTGTTTAACGCTGGGCTACCTGAACCACCACCAGTGCCAACAATCGATTTAGATGGAGAGCCAGCCAGGTGTTTGAGTCAAGGCTGTGCTCTAGAACTATCAACAGTAAAGCATTTACTAGAGCAAGGATTAGCTTGGGGCGAAAAACTAGCAGCAAACATATCCCAAGGCTATCTAATCGTAGGCGAGTGCGTTGTAGGAGGAACCACAACAGCACTAGCAGTCTTAACTGGTTTAGGCATTGCCGCTCAAGGAAAAGTCAGCAGTAGCCATCCAGTATGTAATCACGCTCAAAAATGGGCACTAGTCCAAGCAGGCTTACAACGCGCCGGACTAAAAAATTTTCCAAATAGCTCTCTTCTCTCCCCCAGCTCCCCCAGCTCCCCCAGCTCCCCCAGCTCTCTTCCCGACCCCCTACAACTGGTTGCAGCAGTGGGCGATCCCATGCAAGTCGCTGCAGCTGGGATCGCGATCGCTGCCAGCCGCACCTGTGGCGTCATACTAGCTGGTGGCACTCAAATGCTAGCTGTCTACGCTTTGATGCAAGCGATTGCCAGAGAGTATAGTCTATCTTGGCAACCAGAACAGGTTGTAGTAGGAACAACTCGCTGGGTAGCGGAGGATACAACTAGTCATGCAGTCGAACTGGCTCAAATGATTGCGGGAGTTCCCCTCCTCGCTACCCAGTTGAGCTTTGCTGCCTCTGGCTATACCCAACTCCGTGCCTATGAGCAGGGCTATGTGAAAGAAGGTATGGGAGCCGGGGGCTGCTGTATTGCCGCTCATTTAACCCAGGGTTTGGATCGAGCCCAACTTCTCCAGGTCATTGAGACAATGGCAAAGCGCTATTCAGCCATGAGTCGCTAGCTGAGTGCTACTGAATTCTGCGTGCCAGTAACTGTTCTTCTAAAGCAGCGATTCGGTTGTATGCGGCGGTCAATTGAGCTGTTAGCCGCTGAATTTGGATTTCCGGTGTCAACTCTTTCTCCCCACTTTGGCGATTTGCATCCAAACAGGTACCATCTGACAGAACATCTTTGTGTTCCATTGTTGAATTTGGAGTGCTGTAGCCTCGTGCTGGGTGACGTCTAAGGCTCTCCTTATCCATCTCTGGAATGGGAGCTAATCGGCATTCTGACAAAGCGTCATTCATTTTACCACTGAGCTGATCAATAACCTGGTGTAGCTCGTCCACTTTTTGGCTTAAAGTGTTAACTTGCTTTTGTAGTGGCTCCATCTAATACCCTCGTAGCTCGCTCTTGGTGTCCTCTTTATGCTATGCAACAATTTGGCAAAGTTTAGTCCATAGATAAATCATTTAACTATCATTTAATTTTTGTGTGCATATTGAGGAGTAAGGAGTAAGGAGCTTATGAAGCGACGGTCTTTTTTGCTAAGTACAGGGACGATAGCTCTAGGTCAGCTAGTTGTGGGATGTGGAACTTCTCAACAGGCAGCACTAAGTGTCCAGTTATTGAATGGTTCCATCCCTGCTCAATTAACAAGTAAATTTACTCATGAGTTTAAGCCAGCTCCCCAGCTCAATTTTACGATAGCTGAGCAGTTAAAGGATTTATATACTCAATTGCTATCCTGGAAACAGTTACCGGAAGAGACAGATAACCAAAAATGGCAACTTCCCCTTCCTTCTTGGATGAAGTCTCACCTACCCTCAACGAAATCTCAACCAAAAGACTTGGTAACACTGGGAGACTATTGGCTAGCACCAGCAATTAGGCAGGGGTTGATTCAACCACTTGAACCAACACAACTGAGTCAGTGGCAGAAACTGCCTTTGCGATGGCAACAACTAGTGAAACGTAACGACAAAGGTGAGCTAGATCCGCAAGGAAAGGTTTGGGCTGCACCCTACAGTTGGGGTACCACCGTTATTGCTTATAACCGCGACAAATTTAAGTCTCTAGGGTGGGAGCCTAGAGATTGGAGTGACCTTTGGCGAACCGAAGTTCGCGATCGCCTCTCCTTACTCGATCAAGCACGAGAAGTCATTGGTCTGACGTTAAAGAAACTGGACAAATCATATAACACCGAGCAGCTAGAGCCGCTTCTCCCAGACTTGGAAAGGGAATTGGTTGCCCTCAATCGACAAGCCAAGTTCTACAGCTCTGACACTTACCTGCAACCTCTGATCTTGGGAGATACATGGCTGGCGGTAGGTTGGTCAACCGATGTGTGGAGAGCAATGCAGCGCTATCAGCAACTTGCGGCAGTTGTTCCCCTCTCTGGAACGGCTCTATGGGCAAACATGTGGGTGCGTCCACAAGGAGTTAATTCTAGCCCGTTTCTCAGCCAGAAGTGGATTGATTTTTGTTGGCAACTGGATGTTGCCCAGCAAATATCGCGCTTTAGCGATGCAACCTCGCCGATTCCAGTGCCGCTCAACCCGGCCGACATTCCGGCAGAAGAACGTAGCTTGCTCCTGAACACATCTCAGGTTTTCCACAAGAGTGAATTTCTCCTACCTCTTTCTACTGCTGCACTCAACCAGTACGAGTCTTTATGGCGGCGCATCCGCCAACCTATGCAGTAAGTAGTCAGTCATAGAATTAGAAGGTTGATAACGCTCCTAGACCTCCTGTCCTGGTGACAGGCTGTAGTTGAACATTGCATGAGAGTGGAGTTTGACTGAAGTCACAGATATAGGATGCCAATGTTTTTTTTTGGGCATCCAAAACCTTGAGATTATAGCCATGACTGCGGGCTACAGTACCGAAATGGTTGATGAATGCATAGCGCTCTATGTAATCAAGTGAACTCCAGTTTTGCGGATTAACTAGGAGGTTGATTTGACCAGGGGTAGTGCTGCCGCTGGGATAAATTAACCAGCTATCCAGTACGTCATCTCCAAATTGTGCTTTTGCCCACCAGAGACCAGGATTCTTAGCTTCCCCTGTGGATATGGTTTCACCAGGGTTGACATTACCTTTTTGGGATATGCTCCTGCTTAACTTAGCTAGAGTCAAGTGGGTAATGGGAAGTAATGGTGGGGTTTGTGTAGATGAGCTTGGGGTTAGCGAGAGGGAACCAGCATTGAGACTGATCCCCAGTAATAGTAGTGACAATCGCATTATCTTGCGTTCCGTCATGAGAATCTTAACTTGATGTAGCCACTCTTGGCAGCATAGAGCGGCTGCGTCGAGCGGGTTCAATCTCTAGAGACGCTAACTTTTAGCGCCTTGACCCCCTACTGGTACTACGCCAAAGAGCGAAAAACACAAGAGCACAGATAATAGCCTCAAGGTTCAATCTCAATGCCTGTTGAAATAGATTTAGACGTGTATCGGATTGCTTTGCGGCGATCTCAGTCTTCAAGTTGTTCTCAGTTGTGTCAAGCTTTGCCAGTAGTTGTTTTTTTGTCGCTTGAGGATTAGTAATTTCCGGCGGAGGACCTTGAGGATTGAGACGTGTTAAGAACTGCGTCAGATCTTGGGCAGTTGTTGCCTTGCTGAGTTGTTCTCGTAACTGTTGTAGTGGGAGCAGGCGTTGGTTAGTGAAAGCAACAAATTGCCTTTGATTGTCCTGATTGATCCGCACAGCAGAACTGATGCCTAAAGGCAACAGCAACAAATACAGTACAGTCACTACTAAACAAGCCTTAGATAGTAGCTTAAATAACCGTAAATTTGTTTCTGAGACAAATACCAACACAACTCCTATCAGAGCTCCGGGAAAGTTTCCTATTAGACTTTTGACCAAAGCAAATTCCCAGTTGGGGTTTCCAAGATGTGTTGGAAAAAAAGATGCAATGATATCAAGAAAGGATATAACGAGTAGGCCATAGCCTGCTATGCGAAAAAGAGAACCGAACCACAATTCTTTGTTGGATTGAGTCACAGAAGCGACACCTACTAAAAGAATGAGCAATATTGACGCCAAGAGTTAGGGAGGAGAAGTACTCATGCCCCCTGTCTCTTGTTTGACTACTCAAGGGTATAAAAAAATGGACCCACAAGCAATGCTGATTACATAGATCTTTATTCCCATAAACGACGACCTGAAGGTCCCTTGAGGCGCTGGTGAGCGTCAGCTAGCAGAGCTGGGATATCCAGACGTTCAGGACAGCGGGGTAGGCAGTCGCTGCAATGGCTGCAGCGGCTACCTTTGACACCCGGAAACCAATGTCCAGCATTTTCAAACATCTGGTAACGGTACTTGCCATATTCAGTCATATCGTAGGCAACAGCTAGATTGCGTAATCGCAAAATCTCTGGGATTTGAATATTCTCTGGGCAGGGTAAGCAAGCATAGCACTGACTACAGCAGTCTGCTGCTAAAGCCACGTCGGCTTGGGTCTCTAAACGCTGCAATGCTGCAATCTCCATTGCTGTTAGGGGGCCGTCTTGGTCAGCAACTTCCAGAGGTGCAATCAGTTCATCTGGGTTTGCTGGTCCAACGCTAAGAGTCGTAATTCGGGGATCGCTAAGTAAAAATCGATAGTTTAGTTCTAGGGGAGAGAGGGGCTCACACAATTGTTTGAGGAGTGGCGGAGGCGTGTAGAGGCGTCCTCCCTTATCAGCAGGGGAAATAATAAAGACTCCTAAATCTTGTTCCTGAGCTTGCTGAATTGCCAAGACATGACGTTGGAAAAAGTAGTAATAGTGTAGATTGACAAATTCAAATAGATTGGTGTTCATAGCTGCCAGGATGACTTCTAGCGGTCCATGAGTGGAAAAGCCAACATGTCGTACTCGACCATCAACTATGGCTTCTTGCACTGCACGCATACAGCCGTCAAGGCGCTGCACCCAATCCAGATGTTCCCAGGTATTGAGACCATGAATGGCTAGGCAATCCATGTAGTCTAAGCCCAATTGTTCTAGTGATTCGTTTATAGAACGACGCATTGTATCAGCATCTTCCTTAGGCGGAATTTTGCTTGTGATATAAATTTGGGAGCGTGGCATTGGCAATTCCTCTTTAAGGACGGCACCGAGGTACTGCTCGCTTTTGCCATAGCTTCTCGCAGTTTCTAGATGGTTAATTCCTGCTGCTACTGCCCGTTGGATTGTTGTTCTAGCACTTTCTTCAGATAGGTAACGCATAGTTCCTAAGGAAAACACCGAAAGCTGTAGATTTGTTTTCCCAAAACGCCGATAACGCATGTATCAATTATTAGAGCTAACAACTTTAGACTTGCAATTTACTCAATCCCAATAACTAAGCTTCACCACTGCCCAAGCCTCCACGCTCGATCAAGTCTTCGGGGCGGAGATTGGATAGAAATTCTCGAAAGGCCCTCTGTTCAGCCTCATCAGCGTCTCGATCGACAGGAATAGAAGCATCTGCAACGACTTCTTCCATTACCCAGATCGGGGTGTTCGTGCGGAGGGCAATCGCGATCGCATCACTAGGGCGGGCATCAATCTCCTTTTTGACTTCGCCCTGACGAATACTTAAAATCGCATAAAATGTCTGATCCTGAATTGAATGAATAATTACGCGCTCCAAGGTCATGCCCCATCCTGTCAGGATGTTTACCAGCAAATCGTGAGTCAACGGTCTGGGAGGCTTTTGGTTCTCCAGAGCCCCAATAATCGCTTTTGCTTGCTCTTGATTGATATAAATCGGTAGCGCCCGTCTGTCTTGAGCGTCTTTCAACAGGACAATCGGGCTGCGGTTCGCATCTACTGCAATGCCAGCGACTTTCATCTCAATCATCAAAAACTACGCGACTCCGACCTCACCGCATCTGGGAGCTGAGTGGCTGCCGAAGCCGTGTCCTCCTGTAATGGTTTACAATCAGCCCCTTTGAGTAATGGCTCGGCTGGATCTTTCGGGCTGAAAACTGACCCAACCACCTTAAGTTGAGCTTACCCAACTTGATGCCCAGAGTTACCTCCAGCAAAGAGTTGAGTAGTGGTGTATAACCATTATCCACTGAATCAAAGGTCACTCACTCCTCCTGCTCTCTTCAGTTGCTTGCCGACAAATCCCAAATACAGAAGTAAAGCCATGTAGGAAGGTGCTGCCACCAACCGGACCAATTTCGCCATTACAGAAAAAGCCCCCTATAGGGATATCACTTAAATAATGACTGAATAGCTGGGAATCGAAATTGGGTTTTCCGTACAGTCCTTCTCCTCGCCCAAGACAGGAGAACATCAATGCTCCAGCAGGCTCCTGGTTTTCCTTTGTCTGTTGTTGATAGCACTGGAGGAGCCATTCTAGGTCTTCTCTTGAAGTCTGAGCATCCCGCAGGTGGAACTGCACGCGCTGACCAGGGCGAATCCGAGCACCAATCGCGATCGCTCCCGCTTGCGGATCTACACCAAGCAGTGTACGGATTAAAAAGTCTCCCTGCTCTAAGTCTTGTTTGAATTCATCTCGCGCAATACCCACAAATAGAGCCCGCTGTGCTAGTTGCCGATCTTGTTCGCTTAAGCCCTCAATCAAATTCTGTAGTACGAAGAGTGGCGGCAGATCCTCTAATTCCAGCAAGATATTTCGTTCACCCTTGCTTACCGTGTAAGGCTTGCCGATTGGACGGCACCCTTGGGCCACAATCGTTTCCATTACGACATTACCACTCAATGCAACACCAACAGTCCCCTCCCGGTACATTTGGTTGTTACAGAACAAGCCAATCTTGCCCGACATTGCCGAACTTCCGCTAGCCTGCCCCCCAACCTTGACTGACTGAGGATAGGCAAAATCAAGTCCTTGGAGCAAATCATTGACTCCCTCTGTAAAGGGATCGGATAGCAAAATGAACTGTGGTGTTTTTGAGGGGGATATGTTGGTCAGCTCAACCCAAGCATCAGGTGGACTATCTAAGTCTGGCAAGGTAGCTGGAGCAAGGTGAAAAGCCTCCACATCAACCTTAGGAAGGTGGGCAAGACTTAAGCTTAGAGCTGGCGACTCTTCTATCTCTTGCGTCTGCCCTTGCGGGTTCATCCCTATAATGCCACCCCCACTACAGCCAATTAAAGCTGGTACTGAGAGCCGCTCTTGTAGCAAGGGTAGGAGTCTGGAGTACTCACTGGTAAAAGCAGACGAAATAAACACAAGTCCTAAGTCCGCTTTACAACCCAACGAATCTAAGGCACGCTCTACCACTTCTGTAATGGCTGATTCTAGAGAAGGACGGGTGGATAAGGCATTTGTCCATCGCATTTGGTCTACCATTGGTCGATTATTAGCTTAATTTTTTCCATTGTGATGCTGCTCTTCTTTAAAAGCATCCTAGCTCTCCCTGGGGTAAGAGAAGAAAGCTGGGGGAGCTGGGGAGATAGAATAGGTAAAAATACCTCTTTTGTCTGAGGCAAACTCAAATGTTAAAACATCTAAGATAGTTATTGGGTCAGCTGATGTTGCCTGCTATGACTGTTGATTGGTAACGAGCTTGGCACTTGGCACTTTAAGTGCCTAGGTAAAATAGAGGAAAACAAGAACGAGCGGAACTTTCAGTTAAGAAGGTTTCCTGTCCTGAAGGAAGATAACTGAAGTAAAACTAACCATGAGCAATATCCAACAACAAATTGAACAAGAGATAGAGCAGGCTCGTGCTGCTTGCGATGTCAATGGCGATTCTTCAAATGCGTGTGCAGCTGCTTGGGATGCTGTAGAAGAACTACAAGCAGAAGCATCCCATCAGCGGCAAAAAAAGCCGAAGAGTTCCTTTGAGAAATACTGTGATGATAACCCCGAGGCCGCTGAGTGCCGGGTGTATGATGACTAACAACTAAGAGGGAGTAGGGAGCAGCGTGAGACGAGAGTCTATGATGCTTTTAGATCAGGTGCGTTTTCTTGCCTGACTCTCTACTTCCTCTTTGTTCAAAAGCTATGCAAAACGAAATTTGGTTTCGCCCCTTAGTCTGGATGGACTATCGCTTGGCAGTTTTGTTTACAGTAGTTATTCCTTTAGTTCTGCTAATCTGGGCGTTTGTGCAGAAGGCAGAAGCCATACAGCGCCTATTAGCCATCTATTGGCGAGTGGCATGTTTACTCGCTATCACAGTCTACCTATTCATTGGTTCGCTGTCGGTAGGTTTTGTATCGGGGTTCTTAGCCCGCCTTTTGATTCCAATCTCTGTCTGGTTTTGGATAGATCTTAACGAGGAAATTGACGATCAGCCTCCAAGCCCCTTAAAGCTTGTCTTTACCTCATGGCGCTGGGCTGTGACTATTTATGGGATCTTGGGTGCCTTAGCTCAACTGCCATTTCTACAATGTGTTGGCTCTAAAACAGCTCTTGCCAGTCCATTTTGTCACGTCTGGCTAGAGCCCACGTCACTCTACGCCTACTATGTCCACCCTCATAGCAAGCCCCAGTTTCTAGGCTTTCTGGGACTTGTGGGCTTGACAATTTATACGCTATGTTTTCTCTACTTTGTCTTTGTCAAACTGGGTAAGCAGGGACGTTCAGCAATCCAGCAGTGAATTAAGTCACAAATAACTGTTTATGGATCGTTCCCCAGGAAAGCGCTTGGAACAGTACACTCTTAAGCGAGTACATGAAGTTCTGCTGGTGACAGTAGAAGTTGCTGGTGAGCCAGATCAGATCGCTATATTTAAAGGCTTCTCTAGTTCCTTAATGCGCCCGACAGCATTTGACCCTGGGCAACCTGTTTTGCTAGAGCAAGCAAAGATTCTGACAATCGATCGATTGGCAACCCCCTACAATCCCCAATCGCCACGCTACATCCAACGAGGACTCACCTGGGAAACTATGCAACCACTGCTGTTAGAAGTTGGTGTCTAGTCAAAAATAACAGTTTTCTCAGTATTGCTGTTATAATGGGGGATTGATAAAATACAGATGAATTGATGTTTTACACAAATGCTCGACGGTACATAAGTACCGAGAGCATAATGTATCTCAACTGAAACGAGTATCTTTATTGGTATAAAAAGTTGTAGTGCGAAGTTAGTGTTAGTTTACTAACTGATGTCAGAAATATAGCATCTCAATGCCTTCGTTTGTCTCTGAATTCGTAATTCTTTTGTGAGGAGCTAAGCTAACATTCACACTCCTCACTGCTTTGGGTAAAAGAAAATGTTATTCTCCAAGCGTGAGTGTGTTGTGTGAGGAGTAGGGAATTTATGATCGCATCTTCTGCTAGTACCCCAGGTACTGCTGAAAGCTCAGAATCTAGTTGGTATTTGCGTCTGCCAGAAGCAGCACAGCCAACAGAGGTAACGCGCCTCATGCCAGCGATTCCTTCATTTGGCACAGATGGTATTCGCGGACGAGTAGGAGAGTCACTCAATGCCTCCTTGGCGTTACAGGTAGGCTGCTGGGCAGGACTAGTGCTACGGACGCAATCTTGCACCCCTCTTGGACCAGTCATTGTAGGACAGGACTCTAGGAACTCCAGCGATATGTTAGCAATAGCTCTCTGTGCTGGTCTAACTGCTGCAGGACTAGACGTTTGGCATCTAGGGTTGTGCCCCACTCCTAGCGTTGCCTATCTCACCAGCTGGGGTCATGCAGTAGGTGGGGTGATGATTTCTGCTAGCCACAATCCCCCAGAAGACAACGGAATTAAAATTTTTGGACCAGATGGAACTAAACTCCCTTTAGGGTTACAAAAACAGATTGAAGCAGGTCTAAGGAGTGGTGAACCATTTCCCGGCAGCCACAATGCCTACGGACGCCACTATATGCGCCCTGAGTTATTGGGGAATTATGTTGAGTCGCTAAAAAGACCGTTTTTAGGCACGCTCAACCTTGCGGGAATGCGAATTGTCTTAGATCTTGCTTGGGGAGCAGCAGTCGGATTGGCTCCAAAAGTATTCAGGGATATGGGCGCGGAAGTCATCTGCTTGCATGACTTGCCAGATGGCGATCGCATCAATGTCAATTGTGGCTCAACCCACCTTACGCCTCTCCAAACTGCTGTTTTGCAGCATTCTGCTGACCTGGGTTTTGCCTTTGACGGCGATGCTGACCGCGTTCTGGCTGTTGATGGTCAAGGTAGAGCTGTTGACGGAGATTATATCCTTTACCTTTGGGGTCAGACATTGAAGGCAGCACAGCAGCTGCCTGAGCAGTTAATTGTTTCTACTGTCATGTCTAACCTTGGCTTTGAGCGAGCTTGGCAGAAACAAGGCGGCAAACTCTTACGAACTCCAGTGGGGGATCAGTATGTTCAGGCAGAAATGCTGCGGACTGGGGGAATGCTGGGTGGTGAACAAGCAGGACATGTTCTTTGCCATCACTATAGCGTGAGTGGCGATGGTTTGCTGACGGCGCTACATTTGGCAGCTTTGGTGCAACGCTCTGGTGTCTCCCTCGCTGAACTGGTAGATCAAAGCTTTCGACCCTATCCCCAGCTATTACGGAATGTGCGAGTAGAAGAGCGTGAAGCTCGCTTGGGCTGGCAGAAGTGTGAAGCTATACAATGTGCGATCGCACAAGCTGAAGCTGATATGGGCGAACAAGGACGAGTTCTAGTCCGTGCCTCTGGTACAGAACCTGTCATCCGAGTTATGGTAGAGGCCGTTAACGCAGAACTTACCCATCACTGGACTGAACAACTAGTGCTAGCGGTCCAGCAGAATGTTGTTGGATAGTCAAGCACAAGAGCTGGGAGAAAATGTACTGTAATAGAAGTTGAATTTATGCAAAATTCCTCCCAGCTTTCTAGAGCTTCTAAATTTTTTTTCTAAAACCCGATCAGCCCGACCGGAAAATAGGGGTGTTATGTCATGATCTGATAGTAAACAAACTATTGGTTTTAGATTCAGAGGCAACCCACTATGGCTCTGCGATTAGGCGATACAGTTCCAAACTTCACTCAGGCTTCTACAGCAGGCGAAATTAACTTTTACGACTGGGCTGGAGACAGCTGGGTCGTGCTATTTTCCCATCCTGCTGACTTTACCCCAGTTTGCACGACTGAACTAGGTGAAGTCGCCCGGATCAAACCGGAATTTGACAAGCGCAACGTTAAGGTGTTGGCTCTCAGTGTCGATGATGTGAATTCTCACAAAGGCTGGGTCGGTGATATTGAAGAAACCCAACATGTAGGTCTCAACTATCCCATACTGGCCGACCCAAATCGGAAAGTTTCCGATCTCTACGATATGATCCATCCCAACGCCAACAACACCTTAACGGTTCGCTCTGTCTTCATCATTGACCCAAAGAAGAAACTTCGTCTCACCTTTACCTACCCTGCCAGCACTGGACGTAACTTTGACGAAATCCTCCGAGTTATTGATTCTCTCCAGTTGACAGACAATTATAGTGTGGCTACACCAGCCAACTGGACAGAAGGAGGCGACTGCGTGATTGTCCCCTCTATTAAAGATCCAGAAGAGTTGAAGCAGAAATTTCCTAAAGGGTATACAGAACTCAAGCCCTATTTGCGGGTGACCCCTCAGCCCGACAAGTAGCACAGGAAGGGAGTAAGTGCTTGCACTACTCCCTCTTCTGGTCAAATTTAGGTTTGGGATGAACGTTAAATAGAGTTTCCCGCTCCCGCGCCTGAGCTAGAGGCGGCACATTGAAGTCATGACGCAAGCTATCCGTTACAGCAGGGGTCACTTCGTAGAGGTGTATTGGTTGGTTATCCATAGAGCGGTATTGGGTTCCGAAACGCTGAGGTCTGTTAATGGACATAAGGAAACGGTCTTCGCTAGCAGCTGCCAACCATTTTGCATCCTCTACACCCTTGCTAATAGCGACAACACAAAGCTCGTGGGCAAGTAGATAGTCTTCGGGCATCAATGCGTGCTGTAAAATCATCGCGGCATGGTAATAGTCTGGGCCTGTATACAAGCGATCGGTGGTATACAGCTCTTTCACGCGAGCCTCTCGCGCTCGGTCTCGTGGTTCTACTACTGTCCAATCAATTGGCTTTCCGTTCGCTGGCTTCCGGTCCGACTGGTCTTGCAAGAACAGTCTTGTCAGTTCTTTGTTATGATTGAGCACAGATGAAGCTAGTGGTTGCTGGTGTGCTAACACAGTTGTGTTTAATATGGCTTTGGATGACAATACGGCTATCACACCAAACACAACTCCTATCCAGAAGTTTTGATAAGCATGGTTCGGCATCTTTTGCTCCTTCCATCGTTTTGTAGTGTTTGGTTCCATAGTTTAGTAATCAAACAGAAAGTCAACAGTACACCGCCCCGCGCAATGGCAGTGACTAAGTTGACCGCCTTCCGCGGTCAATAGACCTCCCCCTAAACTAGGGTTATAGGGGGAGGTCTATAGCTTCCTAGAATTTTCCCTATTTTTTCTCTATCAGAGAGATAACCTGAAGGTAGCTCATAATGGATATCAAAAACGGCTTTGTTGGCACGGTTGGCAACACACCGCTGATTCGGTTAAACCGCTTTAGTAAAGAGACTGGGTGCGAAATTCTTGGTAAAGCTGAGTTTCTTAATCCAGGTGGCTCGGTTAAAGACCGAGCAGCACTTTATATTATTCAAGAAGCGGAACAAAAAGGCTTGCTCAAACCAGGTGGCGCAGTGGTGGAGGGAACAGCTGGTAATACTGGTATTGGTCTAGCTCATATTTGCAATGCCAAAGGCTACAAGTGCCTAATTGTGATTCCTGAAACTCAGTCTCAAGAAAAAATGGATGCCTTGAGAACTCTGGGAGCTGAGGTGCGTCCAGTGCCAGCGGTGCCATATAAAGACCCAAACAACTATGTCAAGCTCTCCGGCAGGCTGGCGCAAGAAATGGAAAATGCGATTTGGGCAAATCAGTTTGATAACTTGGCAAATCGGCAAGCACACTATGAAACAACTGGCCAAGAAATCTGGGAACAGACAGATGGCAAAGTTGATGCTTGGATAACATCTACAGGCACTGGCGGCACCCTGGCTGGTGTAGCAATGTATCTCAAAGAAAAAAATCCTGCGGTTAAGACGGTTTTGGCTGATCCTATGGGCAGCGCGCTCTACAGTTATATTAAGACGGGTGAAACCAAGTCAGAAGGCAGCTCGATTACAGAAGGTATTGGCAATAGCCGAGTGACGGCAAATATGGAGGGTGCCCCCATTGATGATGCGATTCGGATTGATGACCATGAGTGCGTGCAGGTTGTCTACCGACTATTAAGAGAGGAAGGTCTGTTTTTGGGTGGTTCATCAGGCATTAATGTGGCAGCAGCTGTGGAGCTGGCTAAGCAGATGGGACCAGGTCATACAATTGTGACAATTCTTTGTGACAGCGGTGCCCGGTATCAGTCGCGCTTATTCGATCGGGAATGGTTAGCTGTAAAGGGACTATTGCCGGATTAGAGGAGGTTGTCTCATGCAGCGAGTTCTGGAACCGGAAGTGATGGATACATTACAAGAGGCAATCGAGTACGATGCGATGGACTTCACGGAAGTGAATACTGCCTTTGCTCAGCGAGCAATCGAGTTGGGACCACAGTCTGTAGGTATTGTGCTTGATGCTGGGACAGGGACGGCTCGGATTCCAATTTTAATTTGTCAGCAGTCCCCGCAATGGCAGATTATTGGCATCGACTTGGCGCAGCATATGCTGTGCATTGGCTTCAAAAATGTCAAGCAGGCAGGCTTACAAAAACAGATCCATCTGGAGCTAGTTGATTCTAAGCAACTCCCTTATCTGCAAGGAGAGTTTGATATGGCAATCTCGAATAGTCTAGTTCACCATTTGCCGGAGCCGTTGCCATTCCTTCTAGAAATTAAGCGTGTACTGAAGCCTAATGGTGCTATCTTAATTCGCGATCTGATTCGACCTGTTGATGAAGCAAGCGTAGATAGGATAGTTAACAGTATTGGTACAGAGTACTCTGAACACCAGCAGCAGTTATTTCGGGATTCTCTTCACGCAGCTTTCACTCTTGACGAAGTAAGCGAACTTGTCCAAAAGTCTGGCTTAGAGGGTGTGCAGGTTTATCAGTCATCCAATCGCCATTGGACAGCGGAAAGAAAATATGCTTGACAAAGCAAGCTGAGCAAAGGGCGCTGCTCAGCTTGCAACTGCACCTGCTATGTTAGTCTTTGCCAGTTAACGTATCTTTGATCTCTTCACCCACCTGCTTTGTCCCTGGATCAATTGGTTCGTCAAGATTCAGCTTGGCTCGAATATTGTTAACTGGATTTTTGCTTGCCTCTTGAGTACTTCCTGCTGCCTGATTTTTTACTTGTATACCCTCTTTAGCTAAAAGCTTAGCCGACTTCTCGGCATCTTCTCTGATTCTTTCAGCCTTGGTGCTGGCCGAAACTTTTTGAGCTTGCGCTTGCAGCGGATTACCATGTAGGTCAAAGGCAGTGCCAACGAAAACCGTCAAACTCACTAAGAGAACAGTTATGAGCTGGCGCAGCCGAATACTATTTAACCAAGAAATGACTCGATTCATTGAAACTCTCGATTGTATCAAGTATTACATAGTAAAGTGTTGAATTTTTATTGAATCTGTACATCAGTCTGACGATATAAAATACTGGCGATATAAAATATTCTTCATCAAAGGGACAAATCATGTCCTGCGATTCATGAATACAGATTCTTAATTGAGATTCTGGGAATCAACGAACAAGGGACCGCCGTACAACGGCGGACGCAGCTTGATTCGTCGATTTCACACTTTTATATTTCACCCAAGTAGGCTTTGCGCACCATTTCATTGGATTGCAAGGCAGTAGCTGTACCTGCAAGCACAATTTGTCCTGTTTGCAGCACATAGCCGCGATGGGCTACTGTCAATGCCATTCGTGCATTCTGCTCTACTAATAAAATAGTTGTCCCCTGAGTATTGATGTCACGAATGATCGAAAAGATTTGGGTTACTAGCATTGGTGCTAAACCCATACTTGGCTCATCCAATAAGAGTAAGCGAGGTCGCGCCATCATCGCCCGACCAATCGCCAGCATTTGTTGTTCGCCGCCGCTAAGAGTTCCTCCTTTTTGATTAATTCTTTCTCTAAGACGGGGAAAAAGATTTAAGACTCGCTCTGTATCTGACTTAATGCCAAGCGAGTCGCGGCGGGAAAAAGCCCCCATCTCTAAGTTTTCTCGCACCGTCATTCGAGGGAAAATCAGACGACCTTCAGGGCTTTGGGAAATACCTAAGCGGACGATTGCTTCTGTAGACAACGAATCTACAGGCTTCCCTTCATAAAGAATGGTACCTTGGCGCGGTCGCAGTAGCCCTTGGATGGTGCGAAGGGTTGTTGTTTTACCTGCACCGTTACTACCAATTAAGGTCACAATCTCACCCTGCCCAACTAAGAGCGAAACTCCCTTGAGGGCATGAATATTCCCGTAATAGGTATGAACATCTGTAACTTCAAGCATAATCTGAGCCCTGTAGCGGTAGTGTCTCTGCACTTCCCGTCTTGATTCCCGCATTAAGAGCAGATGGTTCGACTCCACCATGAACTAGCTCTTGGACATCTTCTTTGCCTAGATACGCTTCAATCACACGCGGGTTAGCACGCACCTCTGCTGGAGTGCCCTCGGCAATTTTAGAGCCATACTCCATGACACTCACCCGATCAGAGATCCCCATTACAACCTTCATGTCATGTTCAATGAGTAAGATAGTCAATTGGAGTTCGTTACGGATGCGGTGAATAAAGCGAGTGAGTTCAGCTGTTTCGTTAGGGTTCATTCCAGCAGTTGGCTCATCTAACAGCAGGAGCTTAGGCTCTGATGCTAAAGCTCGTGCAATCTCTAGCCGTCGCTGATCTCCATAGGAGAGATTTTTTGCCCACTCCTGAGCAATTGATGCACCTAAACCCACAAAATTCAGTAGCGAGAGTGCTTTTTGTTCAGCTTGTCGCTCTTCTCGATATACAGTAGGGGGGCGGAGTAAAGTTCCAATTAAACCAGTCTTTAGTCGACTATGTCTTCCTACCAACACATTTTCCAGTACACTCATGTTGCTGAACAGACGGATATTCTGGAAAGTCCGAGCAATACCTAATGAAGTGAACCGATCGGGGGTAATTCCTGTAATTTCTTTACCCTCTAGCAGCAAATGCCCAGAAGTAGGAACATAGATGCCCGTGAGCATATTAAAGAATGTGGTCTTGCCTGCACCATTAGGACCAATCAAGCTAGAAATTGTGCCCTGTTCAACTGTAAGGTTGACCTGTTTAACTGCTGTTAGGCCACCGAATCGCATAGTTAGTTGGCGTGCTTCCAACAGTGGCATCACTAACTCCTTATATCTGCTAAAGACTCATGACTCACCCCATCACCCTGTAGTTCAGCTTGACGTTCCGCACTAGGTACTAATCCTTCAGGACGGATAATCATCATTAATACTAAGGTCAGT
>JAFASY010000291.1 GCA_019244235.1 Chroococcidiopsidaceae cyanobacterium CP_BM_ER_R8_30 | reverse complement strand
ATCAGTGGTTTGCCCTGACCTTTCTCTCCATAGGCAATCGATACAGGTTGCCCACTAGCATCAGGAATTTCCAGGGTTTGTCGCCCCTGCGGGAATGTTGCTTGCCACCAATCCTGCATAATTGATTTTAGTTGCTGTTTGTCTTTGAGCTTAGTGACTGCGTCGGCTCCAAATTATTTTTGGCTGCGGCACGCATATCCTCTCCCACAGTAACATTTAGCTCGTTTCCCACTAGCAAGACTAAAGCGCTGAGATAGAGCCACAGCATGAGTACCATCACAGCCCCTATCGCGCCGTAAGTCCGGTTGAAGTTAGCAATATCAGCCACGTAAAGCCGGAACATAGCTGACACAACTGCCCACAAGACTGCGGCTACAACGGCTCCAGGCATTACAGGTGTACCATGAGTCCAGCGGCTTGGTCCATAACGATAGACAAAGGCAAAAGCAGCAGAAACAATGCCTAAAGCTAAGGGCCAGCTTAACAGTCGCCACATGACTAATAAGATGGCAAGTTTACTGACCTTATGTACCACCAATTGTAAAAGCCAATCACTAATAAACACCAAGAAAGAAGCCACCAGTAGCAGCACAATTGTACCGATGGTCAGTCCGATGGAGATTAATTTCGCTTTCCAAAACGGGCGAACTTGCTCTGGTGGGATTTGAGCAATTTGGTCGAAGGCAAACATCGCGGAACTAAGTGCTGCCGAAGCCACCCAAATCGCTACCACAAAACTGATAGAAAATAGACTACTGCTTTGGGTCTGGATGACTTCTTGGATGACAGCATGAATCACAGCCAATGCTTGATCTGGTGCGACTTGACTAATTTGAGTTGCTAAGCCATTAAAAGTGTCTCCCAAAAAGTTTTTAAACAAACTAATAGCTGCTAAGAGAGCGAGAATAGCTGGAAATAGCGAAAACATCGCGTTGTACGCAATTTCACCTGAAAGCCCTGGCAGTCGCCGTTGAGCTATGCGCACTAAAACCTTCTTCAGGGTTGACCATCTGAAGAGGTAGCGAAAAAATCGGAAAAAGCGAATCGATAGCATTGGTGTTTTGGCGGCAGCAACTTTTCCTAAACTACTTTATAAAACAGCCAGGAGCTGAAAAGTCTGCATCTTAGCTCATGAAAATGTCAACGAACTCGATCCGCTCTGCTAGAGCGGATCGCAGCTTGACTTCGTCAAAATCCCATAGCTTTAGCCACTGCTGCGATCTCTGGCTCTATCCCTTGTTTAAATGAGTGTTGACCGTGTTGAATAGCCGTATCTGGATCCTTAAGGCCATTACCAGTTAGCACACAAACTACCGTAGCACCTGTCGGAATCTGCTCTTTCACCTTCAACATTCCTGCTACAGAAGCTGCACTAGCAGGTTCACAGAAAATGCCCTCTTCCGAGGCTAAAAGCTTATAAGCAGCTAGAATTTCAGCATCGGTGACAGCGTTGAATTCTCCCAGACTTGCTGATTGCACAGCGATCGCTCGTTGCCAGTTAGCGGGGTTGCCAATCCGAATCGCTGTTGCCAGGGTTTCTGGATGTGCCACTGGTTGACCTGTAATCAAAGGAGCTGCCCCAGCTGCCTGAAATCCCATTAGACGTGGTAGGCGTTCACACAGCCCTACACTATGGTACTGACAAAATCCCATCCAATAAGCCGTAATGTTCCCGGCATTACCTACTGGAATGCACAGCCAGTCAGGAGCATCGCCTAGCACATCAACGAGTTCAAAAGCGGCTGTTTTCTGCCCTTCTAGTCGGTAAGGATTGACTGAATTTACCAAGGTGACTGGGTAACTCTCTGCCATTTCACGCACAATTGTCAGTGCCTGGTCAAAATTTCCCTTAATTGCCAGAACCTCTGCCCCGTACATCAATGCCTGCGCCAACTTGCCCAGAGCCACATAGCCATCGGGGATTAGCACAAATGCTCGCATTCTTGCTCGTCGCGCATAGGCCGCCGCTGCCGCTGAGGTATTACCAGTGCTGGCGCAAATCACCGCCTGCGCTCCAGCTTCCTTAGCTTTGGAGATTGCCATTGTCATCCCTCGGTCTTTGAAACTACCCGTGGGATTGAGACCATCGTACTTTACTAGGACACGCACTTGCCTACCTACCTGTTGGGCAATTGTCGGAATTGGAATCAGGGGCGTGTTGCCTTCTAGCAAAGTAATAACTGGCGTTGTTTCCGTTACTGGTAGGTATGGTCTGTAGGCTTCAATGAGTCCAGACCAAGTTTGGCGGTTAGAATTGGCAGTAGCGATCAGTGTCACAGAAGTTTAACAGATGAATGTGTAGAAGCAGGTAATTTCCTCGATTCTACCTCTTCTCCTTGAACTAGCAATCTCGATCGGCTTGCGTATCGTCACAGTAAATCTACTCCTGTAATTTATACCGTTTTGCAGGCGTGAAGGTACGGAAACGTAAATTAAAAAGCTTTTTTAATAAGCAGTTTCAGCATTTGGATATGTACAGATCTAAAGTTATATGGCATTAGCGATAGTAGTGAAACAAACAAGAATATCAGTGAAAATTCGTCCTGGCGAAGTTCGGTAAAATCTCGCTTGAAACCCGATTGGAGAGGGAGTTAACTTAACATTGTCAAGGAAATTCAAAGTATCGCTTGTAAAAATCAGCCTAGTAGCAGCAAGCTATAGTTGAAAAGCAAGTGGAGAAATGAATCTGCTTTCTGGTCAACTTACGTGGTAGAATACCGAATCGTGCGATCAGACAAAAATAAATAAACTAATTGCTGATGTCAGTTGATTCATCTATTCCTTCCCAGCGTGAGCAAACAGTAGGTAAAACCTCGATAGCAAAAGGGTTTTCGCCAACCTCCACCTTTCAGGACAGACATATGCATCAGTCAACTCAAACCTTGTACCAAGTCACTCAACAAGTCAAATTTCTGCACCTACAGGCAGAAGTTGAATCTTTGCTACAGCAGTTACAAATCATGAAACAGCAAAGATTAGCTGCAGCTAGCCATGAAGACAGCAATTAGCTAGCAGTTTATGCGGTTTAGACATAGTATCCAAGAGAAGCTCTACTAAGCTCAGCAGTTTGCATTACTCGAAGCGTTGGTGCTGAGCTGACCACCGCTGGAGACTATAGGCTTTATGAGCCTCAACCAACAAAGCCGGAGGACCACCATCCTTCAAGTCGGCAATTGCTGTGACTGATTGGTGGGTGTTACTACTAAATTCACTATAGAGTAAAGCACCAGTGTCGGAAAAGATGACGGTATGAGGGCGCGATGAATCCCCAGGTACTGCCAACTCAACTGATTCTGGGCTGTTTAAAGCGACTATGGCTTCTGATGATACAGTTAGCACGATTACAGGCTTGCCGTTACCTGTCAAGTTCAGCTGCTGCACTGGCCAATCTTCTAACTGTTCCTGCATCTGCTCAGAACCAGGCATAGATTTGAGGTGCAACTGACCAGATTTTTGCAGTTCCTGCCACAAAACTGGTAGGAGTGCTGCTACTATCTGAGGATGCTGTTGACTCAGCTCTGCTAAGGTTATCGGTTCAGGCTGCACCCATTGTAATGTGGCTTCTGTCAATGCTAGAGGCTGGGGTTGCGCACCAAAGTTTGCTGGTACCATTGTTTCATCAGAGGTAGCTAACAATCGCAGTTTGCCTGAGTGCAATTGCACAGCTTTAACCGTAGCGATTGTCGTTTCCTGTTGTCCATCTGGCTGCCAGATAACTATTTGAATTTGGGAGTTAGTATCAAAACCCAACAGCTGCCACAGGGCAGACCCGATATTCTGTGTATTGGCTAATGTTGTTTTTGGGAGCTGGAGGTTAGTAAAAGGAGCCCGTTGCCAGCGTTCGCCATCATAGAATGTGTCTACTTGTACCTGATACCAAGATTGCTGAGCTTCTATGTCAAGCGTTTCCCCTGGGTTGGCTAGCAGCCATTGAGCTGGGTTAACTTGGGCCAGTGATTCTACAGTACCTAGTAGACGACTGGGGTGACTCTTAATGTTATTAGGAGTTGAAGATTGCCCATCTAAACGCTTAAGTAAGGGTTGGATGTAGGCAATGGTGGCTGAAGTCATTTGGGGTTGTTGTTGCAGCCAAGTCAGTGCCGCTTTTTGTCCCTGTTGAGCTGCCACAATCAATGCTCCCCAAGCTTCCACCTCTGGTCGCTGTGGGTTAACCCGCAACGCCGCTTCTACCCGATGCCACAGGCGACCTGAATCTGTCTTGAGCAGCGTGGCAATTTCTTGCGTATTCTCTGACGATGCCTGAAACACCTGTAGCCCTTGCCCCCAGCAACCATCAATTAGCTGGGCTAAGGCTTGCTGACTTGGACTCGCCCAAGTTTGACGAGCCTGAGCCTCGGTTGCTTGAGCGTATAACCGAATGAAATCCATTTGAGTCTGAGCCATCTCCGACCAATTGCGAGGCTGTTGTTGTTTGATGTATTGCAACCATTTCCAAGCGGGCGACCACAAGCCACTTTGAGCGATTAAGATGGCATTTTGATAAGCAGGATCGTTTAAGGCTGGTGTTGCTAACGAGATAGGCTCAAGCTGGATTGGGTTGAGGAAGAACTCAGATGGTTTGACTTGGTAGACTTGGATCTGAGGTTCGAGTTCAGTTGTTTGATCGATGACTAACTCCGGTGAGTCGTCTTGAGCAGTAACCTGCTGCCACTGGGGAGCTTGACCTGTAGGACTCGTCCAGGGCAACATCAAGCTCAGATAAGAATGGCTAGGGTTGTAGTGAAGTACGTAACCATAGGCGATCGCTTTTCCCCTTTGAACGCTTTGACCCTTTAGATAAAGCCAAACACCCTTTCCGGGAGTCATGCCCTCAAACCGATGCAGTTCTGTTAAGGGCAATAGACTGTTTGAACCCTGATAGCCAGAATCAGCATTCAGCAACGGCGCGATCGCAAAAGACTCTTCTATACCTTGAATTGGCAGTTGGTTCACCAGTTGAAAAGTTGGTTCGCCGTTTTGAGAGTGAGAGTCATGACTTTTAGAGAGCCGTTGGTATACCCGGAGTTCAACAATCTGCTGGCAACTATTCTCACACTCGGTACTTGAGGATAGCACTGGCAGTACTAGAGATACGATCTGCGATGTCTGAGAGTCTATTTCTAAGGGTATTGGATCTCCTGAGTCATTCCCCATCTCTCTGAGCTGATCGCGAATTTCTGCAAGAGTCTGGGGCTGCTCATAGTTAACCAGTGGGATCTGTGCCCAGTCTGGTAAAGCATGGTTGAGCCAGACGATCCCGTCAGGATTAAAAATCAATTGGACGCTGAGCCAAAACCCACCTGTCACTAAGCCAGCACTGCCCAGTAACAGCCCGCTCATAAGTAGAACAGCCTTCCAATGCTGCTTACGCTTTTGCAGCAGGAGTTCATGACTCGCAACCTCTTTGTATTCAAGAGTTGAAGTAGAGTTGGTTGGAGCGGATTCCTTCCCATCAGCATCGTACTGAGCTCCATCTGGCTGTTCGTCTGCCGGGGAATCACTTGGAGTTGAATTTGCCATCTGGGCTAGCCTTAACAGATTGCTGCTACATGGACGTTGGTTGCAACTGTAGCAAAGCCTACTTAGCTCGTGGACCAGCGCCGTTCCAAGTATATTCTGTTTCTAGAACAATGCCGCAAATACTGCTCTATAGTTGATTCAAATACGCTTAGAGGGGTACCAAAGATTGAGACGATACTTGAGTGTGTTGAGACTATTATGGAGTGCTGCGATCGCGGCTGAGCTGGAGTATCGAGTCAACTTTGTCTTGGCAACTCTAACGAGCTTGGGTAATCTCGTCGGTAGCGTATTTGGGCTATTTTTGTTCTACCGTACTGGTTACACTTTTCAGGGGTGGAGTTGGGAGCAAGCCCTTGTAGTGTTGGGGATTTTTACTTTACTCCAAGGCTTTTCTAGCACCTTCCTCGCCCCCAATCTCAACCGTATTGTTGGACATGTGCAGCAGGGGACATTGGACTTTGTGCTATTAAAGCCCATTAGCAGTCAGTTTTGGCTTTCGACCCATACAATTTCCCCCTGGGGTTTACCGGACTTAATTTTTGGAGGAGTTATCATTATCTATGCGGGCAGACAGCTTAGCTTGGAAACATATGATTACCTTCTAAGTGCAGTTCCACTTATGTTTGGCTTGGCAAGTCTCTACAGCTTATGGTTTATCCTAGGAGCAACTAGCATTTGGTTTGTGAAGATTTATAATGTTACAGAGGTGCTTAGAGGGCTACTGGAAGCCGGACGATACCCTATGGTTGCCTACCCTACAGCCTATCGTTTTTTCTTCACCTTCGTTATCCCAGTAGCGTTCTTGACGACAGTGCCATCTGAAGTATTGCTTGGTCGTAGCCAGCTTAACTGGGTAGTTAGTGCAGGAGTGCTAGCGTTAGCGCTATTGCTATTTTCGCGTGGTTTCTGGCAATTTGCACTACGCTTTTACACCAGTGCATCAAGTTAAAGCTATGGAAATGCTAGTTGACGTTAATTGTACTTTCGCCTGTGACTAGCTTTAGAAAAGCTCTTACTCAAACTTGTCCCCAAACTCAAGATGGATTTTAGCCGACTGTTGCTGAGCAAGATCGACACAATTATAGAGACCTGGGTTGCAGCAGTCCGCCAGGATCGGCAGATAGAGACAGTAACCCACCTCCCATTTAACTCTGTACGCAACAGTCTTCCCCGCCTACTTCAATCAATGGCAACAACACTTTCCTCTGCTCAAGACAATGACATTCAGACGTTAGTAGAAACGAGTTTGACACATGGTTTGTTGCGAGCCGAGCAAGGCTTCAAGGCCGCAGAAATTGCACGAGAATACAGAATACTACGTCAAGTCATCTTCTCTGTCTTAGAGCCAACCCTTTTACAAAATTCAGTCAAAGATGTCGTTCGAGCTATGCGTCTGATTGATACTGTGATAGACGAAGCAATTGCTTGGTGTTTCAAAAGCTACACAGAACAGCGTTGGCGAGAACTCAATCAGTTACAACATCAGCTGATGCTTAACAATCAAGAACTCAAAAGGCTGGTTCGGGAGAACCAAGATAACCTTTCTCATTTAGCCCACGAGCTGAAAAGTCCTCTAACTTCAATTATTGGTTACTCAGATCTCTTCTTGCGTCAGCAAAAACTGCATCCTAGGGAGGGAAATACAGTTGCCAAGATGGAACACATTGAGCACGTGCTACACAGCGGGAGACAGCTACTTCGCCTGATTAACGATGCACTAGAAATATCGCGGTGTGAAGCAGGACAAATGCAACTACAGCTAATGCCAGTAGATGTATGTGCGTTGGTTAGGAGCGTAGTGGAAATGTTGGAGCCTCTGGCTTATGAGAAAGAGTTACAGATCGATGTCGATTGCGACCAAGCTTTAGCCCAAGTTCTGACAGACTCGTTACGCTTGCAGCAGATTGTAACGAATCTCATAAGCAACGCAATTCGCTACACAGAGACAGGAAGCATTCAAGTTAGGTGTCGGTTGCAAGCGGACAAGCACTGGACTATTGCCATCTCTGATACTGGTGTTGGGATTGAGCCAGAAGATCAAGCTCATATCTTTGAACCCTATTATCGAGTTGGCTTCAAGAATCAGCCTAACCTTCCCGATAGCACTGGCTTAGGATTGGCAATAGTTGCTCGGCTAGTACAACTCTTACAAGGAGAAATCGAGTTGGTCTCACAAGTTGGGGTAGGCTCAACATTTACCGTCATATTTCCCTTCACTTTAAACCACGCACTGGGAGAGTAGATATTCAGCATATGTTTAGATCTAAAGATAAGTTTGCTATCTTTTTAACCAGTTTTACCCTGTTGTTTGTTGCCCCATTTGCTTTAGCAAATAATGCTCAAAGTATTTTTGACGTATTAAGCAACGATACTGATAACCGAGTGAATTACGGAATTCGACTGAATACAGACTGTTTAGTCAGTGGGATTAACCCAGTATATGCGTATGTACGTAAAGCGGACGGAGAAACTCGACCATTGAATAGCCTAGAGCAAAATGTATATCAAATTAGTCAGTCGGTTGTGTCAAACAATAAAGTTGAATTGGTATTCGACTCTTTACAAAGTCGAGGAGTTCAAAAACCAATTACAGTCACAACTTCAAAATTGAATGATAAAGGTTGTCAAGTCAGTGCTTTCACTACCATTAACGGTACTAGGACACAATTAGTTAGTGTTTACGCTCAGATTAGTCGGACAGTAGTAGACATTCCTTTCCTGGGTAAAAAGACGACAGGGGGAACGCTCCATAGCATTACGTTCATTGGTCCAAACCAAAATAAAGAGGAAATACAGTGTCCTTCAGATTGTAGTATGGGATTACCATTACAAAGCTAAGGAAACAGCTCAATTATTGGCTTGGCGACGAAGGAAGAGTTAGATGGCATCGCTAACTTTTTCAGACCAATGTTCCTGAACATATAGATTCCCTACTATTGCAGAACATATGCATGATAGGATTTTTGGGCTAGTTCATTGTTCCGGTAGCCCTCTGTAGAGATTTTGAACCTAAAGGAGTTTCAATGCGATCAATGCTTCGGGGAATACTCCAGAGTGTTTGTCACCTTTACCCGCTTTACAGCGGTTGCGGGACGATAGCAAATACACCGCTCTTTAGAAGAATGTCCTACAGTACTAAGCCGCTTGTGAAGGCTAGACTTCGCGATGGTCAGTTTATTTTTGTCCGTCTTGATGACTTCATTGGTCGTGCGGTCTTCTATTTTGGTGACCTCGACCCAAAAGTGACTCTGGTGTGCAAGAGGCTTCTGCGATCCGGCGACACAATGCTTGACGTGGGTGCTAATTGTGGACTTATTACCATGTATGCTGCGAAAATAGTCGGTTCATCTGGTCGTGTACATGCTTTTGAACCCCAACCAGCATTGGCAGAGCTAATTCGAGAGTCTGCCAACGCAAACGGGTATAACCAGGTGCTGGTACACAATATTGCGTTGTCAGTGGAGGATGGCGTGCTGGATCTGTTCGTTCCCTCAGATAATGGTGGTGCAGCTTCATTTTCACAACAATGGGGACAGATTTGTGGCGCAGACAAGACTATTCAGGTTGAGGTCCGAAGAACCGCTGATTATCTCGCAAGTCTCAATTTAAAGAGAGTCCGCTTGATGAAGATAGATGTCGAAGGTCATGAAGAGTTTGTACTACGTGGAGGGTTAGACTTCTTCCGGGATCACGGGCCAGATGCAATTGTTTTCGAGTCTTCTGAACATGCTGGACCGTTTTGGGAGCGAGAGCCTGTAAAATTGCTTACATCGATTAACTACACTATATTCGCAATTAAGAAGTCAAAATTTGGTAGCTTGCGACTACAAGAACTGAACCGTCAAACAGACGGTCAGGTTTCTGGTCACGATTTTATAGCAATTAAACGTGGTGAGCAGTATGAGGATATCCTTTCCGCCCTGCAAGTTAAGACTGCTTAGTCCTTAATTTGAGGTAACGTATACGCTCAAACTCCGTCCCATCCGAACCGAAGCTGATTATCGTGTTGCACTTACACTAAAAACGCTCCAGCTGAAAAATAAATTAATGACTGGCTTGGCGACGAAGAAAGAATTGGATGGCATCGCTGACCTTTTCAGACCAATGCTCCTGAACATAATGTCCTGCTGATTCTAGTTGAATTAGGTCTACATGTGGAATAGGAACGGTCAGTTGTTGCGCCATTTCGTAGGGGAGCCAGGGATCTTTCATGCCCCAAATAATTGCAGTCGGCTTCGTCCAGCTGCGCCAGCCAGAGGCAATTTCTGTCATTGACTGCTGCATTTGGAGATTTCGTACCGTTGCCAAAAGCGATCGCCCAGCAGCAGAACTTTTGAGGAAGGGTTGACGGTAAATGGCTAGATCTGCATCTGATATTGAGTAGCGACTACCCTTTTCTAGCGTCCGGTCAACTAGGAGGGGGTCTTGGGTTAGCATATCGCCAACAAGAGGTAGACCTAATTGCTGAAGCTGCCAAGGCAACTTAGCGGTAGTTGATACAGGAGTATTTAAGATAATCAGACGCTCAATTCGCTCAGGATAGCGCATGGCATACTGAAGACCGACAGAACCTAAGAATCCTTGAACAACCAGGGAAAATCTCTCTAGCTCTAAGGCTTGAATAAATTCTGCTAAAGCTGTGATAAAAGCATCAGGCGTATAAGCAAAATCTCGGAGGTCTGGCTTTGCCGAGGAGCCAAAACCAATCCAGTCCGGAGCGATCGCTCTAAACCCTTGGAGAGCTAAGGTTGGCATAACTTCACTCCAACTATAGCTATGGGCAGGCAACCCATGTAGCAACAAAATCGGCAACCGATCAGTTCTGCCAATTGGCTCAGCTACCCTATAAAACCATTCCAGTGTCCCGACTTTAAGCTTGTGTTCTTCAATTGCCACGCTTTTTTCCTAAACATCCTCAGAATTAACACCCAATCGCAACTTCGTTGCCGTGCGATCTCATCGCTAAGTCATGCCTTCAGCTTACCGAAAAGTGCATAAAATTCTCTAGGGGGTAAACTGAGTCACGACTCCACCACCACTGACGACAATGCTTTGGTCTTGGAGTTTCCCTACAGCTTTTTGACCAGTAAAGCTCGCTACAGGTTCAGCCTGGTGATAGACAACATCACCGTTAGCCTCAAATAACTGACTGGGAAGATACCAAGTTAGATGTTTAGAGTGCAATGACTGACCGCGCTCCCCCACACCGTAAACATTCCCTGTCAAGTAGGCAACTTTTTTCTGTAGATCCATCCAGCCTTGATTAGCGGTCACAGTTAATTGGTGTGTACGATCCAAAATGTGTACAGGCTGATTAGCTGTTACAGTTTCTGCATTAAGATTCCAACTCAGTTCGTTACCAGCAACCTGTAACGGTAGGTTAGCATTCTGCGGCTGTGTCTCAGCAGGAGGAGCCACGTTAAGTGCATCAACCAAGGACAGTTGGGCATTCTGTTTCAGTGTGATAATCTTAGAATTTAAGTCAACATCGGCTTGATTTGCTACTGCTTGGTCGGTAACTTTTTGACCATTAAAGCGGGCAATCTGAATTGGGCGATCACCGATTAGCTTTTTCTCTTGGATTTGCCAGATTAAATGTTCGGTTCGTACTTGTACGCGAGGATTAGCTGCAACTGCCACGACTTGCCCTTGTAATTCCATGCGAGACTCTCGACTAAACACTCGCGCTTCTTGGGCAGTGATCTGCATTTGTTGATGATTAATAGTTAAATGGTTGCGGACAATCAGCAGGTCTTTATCTGGTTGCCACTCTAACTCATTACCGTGCAGTACCACACCATTTTGGGGATCTACTGCCACAATTTGACCATTAAGAAACAGCTTTTTGCCATCCTGCTGAATTTCTCCCTGAGCAGCAGTGATGTGGTAAGCTACTTTGCCGTCTTGGAATAGTTCACCCGTTGGACTCTGAACCCGAGCGACTTTCCTATCTTGGCTATAGATTGCCCGCTTTGCCTTCACGTTCCAGACAGGTTTCCCTTGTGCATTTGTCTGCTCCAAGGTCACATCGCTAAAAGTGAGACTGCTCTCATAGTGCGGTTGATTAGAATTAGCTTGATCTACTTGATTTTCGGTAACGCTTTTAGAGCTACAAGCAGTTATCCCAAGCAACAACACTGCCACCATTGAGGCTATAGGTGCGTCTCGCCTCTTTTCTTTACATCCTGCCATCTTGAGGCTCGTCCAATAAACCCAAACCTGATAAGGGACGGTATGTATAGCTTTGGCGGGGAGTTTTTTGGATATCCTCTTTGATCCCCTCTAGGTCGATGTAACGATCTGAAACATTGATCAAACTATCGCTCGTCATTGACCTGAGACTCACCACCTCTACACGAACGCCACGATAGCTAACTGCGTTGACTGCATAAGCCAGATCGCCATCACCGCTCACTAACACAGCTGTATCGTAGGAATCTACCAGAGCCATCATATCTACTGCAATCTCTACATCTAGATTAGCCTTCTTTGAGCCATCTGGTAACTGAACTAAATCTTTGGCAATAACCCGGTAGCCATTACGCCGCATCCATAGGAGAAAACCCTGTTGCTTCTCATTTGTGCGATCCACTCCAGTGTAGAAGAAAGAGCGCAGTAACCGTGAGCCAGCAGTCAGCCGACATAATAGCTTAGTGTAGTCAATTTCAATTCCCAGTTGTAGCGCTGCATAAAAAAGATTTGAGCCGTCGATAAAAATTGCAACACGACCTCGATTTTCTAAAACTTGTTCTGGTGTAAAAATTGAATCCTTTTCAAAATCATTCAACATTGTAGCTATACCTCAGTTTTTTATGAAAAATCAAAAGTTTAATAATTAGCCAAGTGCAAAAATTGTTGTAGTTTAGATAAAACTCTTGGTAGGATCAGTGTAATTTGGTAACTCTTATTAAAGAAGGAGTGGAGCATGAAAACAGCTAATGATGAACTCTATTCTATTCGTCGAAAGATAGGTCTGGGTTCTCCTAGCTTCTGCTTATTGCTAAGTATTCCCCAGGTGGCCTGGGTTGTAAATGGTGCCTCTATTGAAATTTGTGCTTTATCATTGAAATCAATGACAAAACCTAACTGTCTATAAATTTCACTTGCTAAATTTGGTATAACTGGGGAGAGAAGATAAGCTGCAAGTCTTACAGATTCAAGAACAGCATATAGAACCTGGTTGCCTTCTTGCTGATTCTCTTGCTTATATAACTTCCAGGGAGCTTGCGTATCAATATACTTATTACTAGCCCTGACCAAGTCTAATATTGCCTCACAGGCTTGATTGAATGCCAGAGCTTCATATAAGTGCTTGGCTTGTTCCCCTAGCTCTAAACCAATTGCTTTAAGCGGATGATCGAAAGAAAAGTCTTCAGTTGAGCAACTAGGGACTTGACCATCGCAATACTTCCAGGCCAGATTCATGGTTCGATTCAACAAATTTCCTAAGTCATTTGCTAAATCTGCATTAAGGATGTTGATAAACCGAGTTTCGTTAAAATCCCCGTCTTTCCCAAATTCAATCTCTTTGAGGAAGTAGTAGCGTACAGCGTCTGCACCATACTGATTGACCAGCTCCACAGGGTCAAGGGTGTTGCCTAGGCTCTTCCCCATCTTCTGACCATCTTTAGTCAAAAACCCATGTCCAAATACTTGCCCTGGTAGCGGCAAGCCAGCAGACATTAGCATAGCTGGCCAGTAAACAGCATGGAAACGCAAGATATCTTTGCCAATCAAATGCAAATTGATCGGCCACCACTTGGACAAAGCATTCTCTAAAGTTGGTTCACATCCTGGTTCAAGCAGAGCCGTTACGTAACCTAGTAGCGCATCGAACCAGACATAAAGTGTGTGATGGGGATCAACTGGCACTGGAAAGCCCCAGTCTAGATTGACTCGCGAAATGGAGAAGTCTTGCACTCCCTGATTGACAAAGCTCAGGACTTCATTACGACTCCTTGCTGGCTGGATAAAATCCGGTTGCTCTTGGTAAAGTGTTTCCAACTGGGTTTGATAACGCGATAGCCGAAAGAAGTAGTTCTGCTCGTCTCGCCACTCCGTTTCCTTGATATGGATGGGACAGCGATGTCCCTCCAACAACTCTCTTTCTTCTTTAAACTCTTCACAGGAGACACAGTACCAACCCTGTTGCTGACCTAGATAGATGTCACCTGCATCCCACACGCGCTGGAAAAATTCTTTGACAATCGCTGCATGACGGGGATCGGTAGTGCGACTGAAGCGATCGTACTCGATGTCCATTTGCTGCCAGAGAGCAGCAAACCCGGCGGCAATTTCGTCGCAGTGAGCTTGAGGCGATCGCCCCAAGCTTTCTGCTGTCCGTTGAATTTTCTGCCCGTGTTCGTCAGTACCTGTAACTAGTAATACTGATTTACCAAGTAGTCTTTTAAACCGAGCAATTGCATCTGCTGCGATGGTTGTATAAGCGCTACCAATATGTGGTAGACCGTTCACATAGTACAGCGGCGTTGTTAGAGCAAACGTCTCTTTGTTTTTATTGGGTAGATGCATGAAAAATTAAAAAACAAATTATTAAATCTTGATCCACATCATAGCTGAGTATTTAAGCTTATGTAGTTTTATGACAGTTTCTTCTTCCCTCCTGGTCAGGCTACAGGCAGTATAGCTATGTAACAGACTTAACGCTGTTGGAATAGATACTCAAAAAAGAGGAAATTACATTGATATCTCACAAAATAGCTCAAATTGATGGTGCTTCCCCTAATTAGCAGCTTTCTTGCTGTCTGAGGCTCTAAGGAGAGCTATTACGGGTTTAGAGACGATTTGAGTTAGGCTGGAGATAAGGCGCTCTTGGCAAAATACTCACTTTTTATTGTAAAAAATTGTAAAATTTTATGTAAGTAAAGCTTGACTTGTGCTGTGCGACATAAGTAAAGCTGAACCGTTAGATAAAAAATTGGTATCTGTAACGCATGAGTGTAAACAGTCCACTTCAAACTTCTCGCTGGTTCCTCACAGCAATGGGAACACGGCAATTTCTCTACTACGAGGATCGTATCCCCCCAGCAGGACCGATGCTAGTGGTCAGCAATCACCGGGGCTTTATGGATGCACCCGTGCTAATGACGGCACTCAATCGTTCAATTCGCTTTGCTTGCCATCACTATATGGGACAAGTACCAGTGATGCGGGAGATTGTTACTGGTCAACTAGGTTGCTTTCCCTTAGAAGTGCCAGAACACCGACAGCAAGACTTTTTTCAGCAAGCTCTGAAGCTGTTGAATGCTGCTCAAACTGTTGGGGTGTTTCCGGAAGGGGCAAATCCGATGGTACAGTTTACCCAGCCTTGTCAAATGGGCAAGTTTCAACGGGGGTTTGCCCACTTGGCATTGCGTTCGCGTCACTTAGCGGTCTTGCCAATTGCGATCGCCTCATTAGAAGAAGTTAATACCTCGGCAGTACCGCTCAAGCTGTTAAGTCTCTTCGACCCCTCAGAGCCTCTATTCAACCAAGCTGGTTGGCACCCCTTGGTCATTTACCGTCGCGTCGCAGTATTGATCGGCCATCCCTATTGGATAACATCGCAGCATCTGAAACAGTACCAAGGTAAACAGGCAAAAACTGTTGTGGCTGATTTGACAGAACATTGCGAGGCAGAAATTGCCGGTCTTTTGAGTCAAGGGTGTTATTAAAGGAATAACATCGATGCCAAAAGTTAAGAGTTCTCCTTGTTTCCTCACTCCCAAACGACTACAGCCAGAATATCCACTATTTGTGTTTCTACCGGGAATGGATGGAACTGGTCAGTTACTGAGAACACAAACTGCTGGATTGGAAGTTGCCTTTGACGTGCAGTGCTTAGCGATCCCACAAGACGATTTGACGAGTTGGGATGAACTCACCACCGAAGTCCTGGCATTAATCCATACTGAACTGGCAAAAAACCCTCAAAGACCAGTTTACTTATGCGGTGAGTCGTTTGGTGCTTGTCTAGCCATGAAGCTAGCGACTGCCTCGCCCCAGCTGTTTGACCGCATCATTCTTATTAACCCAGCTTCCGCTTTTCAGCGTCGCCCCTGGTATATTTGGGCATCACAATTCATTAGCTTGGTGCCTCCATGGCTATTTCAGACTGGTGCGGAGGGTTTTATACAGTTCCTAGCAGCAATGGGGCGAATTTTACCGAGTGATCGCTGCGACTTGCTAAAGACAATGCAGTCCGTGCCACCAGAAACTGTCTGCTGGAGGCTCTCTTTGATTAGAGACTTTGACGTTGACGATCGCCAGTTAAGCCAGCTGACTCAACCAGTACTGGTGATTGCTAGTGCTAGCGATCGGCTTTTGCCCTCTTTGACTGAAGCCAAACATCTAGTCAGGACCATACCTAACGCAACTATGGTAGTGTTACCCTACAGTGGTCATGCTTGCTTGCTTGAAGCAGACGTTAACCTCTACAAAATCATGCACAGCCAGAACTTTTTAGATAGCAACGCCAAAGCAATTGGCATCTCCTCCTCAAGATTGGCAGCACAATTACAGGCGCAAGGCACAGAGCCGGAGGAGTGAATATATCCAATGACGCCACCAACTACAGCCAAGCTACCGTATACGATCGCAGCGATAATTCCTGGATTCATAAATAAAACCTAGTTGCTGAAGTGACATCCTCCCGGCGCTAATTGCTAAGAGCAATATAGCGCGGGCTTCCTAACATCGCTATTAGGCTTTTCTGCTTCAAAGGGTTGCCCAAGCCAATATCCCCTCCACAGACATTTTGTTGATTTCCCGATTGTCCCTCGGTACTTATTGATAAAATTCCTCGCTTTTTAACAACTTGAGCTGCTGCTACATCTCTATTAGTTTGATACTGACATTCAGGACATAAATGCACTCTCATACTCAGATTTTTAGGAGTGTTGGCACCACATCTAGGGCAGGTTTGAGAAGTGCCGTTGCAGTTAACCTTGGCAAAGTATACATCTCTCTTCCAACACACCCAACTCAGAATGTTGAGGAATTGTCCCCACCCAGCATCTAGAATATGCTTTGATAGCATTCCTCTAGCTAACCCTTTTAAATTCAGGTCTTCCGCAAATATCATCCCTGAAGAGTTGCAAAGATGATGAGCTATCTTGAAGTGCCAGTCCTTACGAATATTAGAAATATGTTCGTGCAGCAATGCTATTCTACAGTTGAGCTTGTACCAATTCTTGCCACCCTTCTTCTTTTGTTTTAACCTTCTTTGTAGCAATTTCAGCTCACGCAGTCGTTCAACATAGAATCTAGGTCTAGTGACAAGTTCTCCCTCAGAAGTCGCGACAAAAGCGTTTAACCCTACATCAATACCTATTGGTTCCCCATGTGGCATTGTAGTAGGTACATTTACATCACACTGCAAACTCAGCATCACATAATAACCGGATGCCCGTTTGACAATCCTAGCCTGCTTAAGATCAAAACCCTCTGGTATTGGTCGATGCAGTATCATTTCAACCTTGCCAATCTTGGAGAGGGCAATATATCTATCAACCAAACAAGAACTATCCATTTGCGGAAAGACAAACGAACGCATTCTGCCTAGCTTCTTGAACCTGGGAAATCCAAAACCTCTCTCCCACATTGACACAAATGCCGTCTCCAGAATTTTTAGCGTCTGTTGCAGCACTTGAGAATGAGGAACCTTTAGGTCTGGATATACCTTTTTAGCAGCAGTCAGAGACTTACACTGAAGAGCATAAGTCGGTCTGGGAGCAAAAGCCGGGATAATGTACTCGTGATGTAGACTACAAGCGTTAATTTCACACGACCTTGAATTAAACCAATCCTTACGCTCTCTTAAAGCATGATTCCACACCCTTCTACAAACCTCTAGCCACTGGTCAAAGGCTTGAATTTGTTCGGGGGCGGGTTTCAGTTTGAATTCATAACTTAGTATGATCATGCTGACAGCATATCATATTTTAGAAGATGCTATCCCTTTTTCTAAAATGATTCGCTGCCGCTCAGTCTGTAAGTTGGTCGCAATTCATCTCCGCGCCAACATTCGTATGGCGGGAGCCTTCTTGCTCCATTTAGGTAAACCAAATTTACAGAGCTAGTACTAAATTGAACCAAAACCCTCGGCTCTAGAATCTCTACCATAGCAGAGGGAGATCGCCCAGTTAATTTATGAATACTCAAGCAACCGCCTCACTGCAAATCTTGCAACGTTCCTGCGCCTCCTTACTGCTCTATCAATCTGTTCTTGCCGATGAAATCGGTCAAGCATTCCTTAACCTATTACAAACTCTAGGTCATAGCAACGGTGAGCAGCTTGCTTGTGTCAAAGCTTATGGTAGGTGGTTTAAAGCATTGGCGAAGAGCGATCAAAGCTGGCAAGACTACCTAATAACTCAAATTCTCACAGATGATAACCCCTTCACCAGCCTTGCCCAGCAGCAAGCTCTAGAGGATTTGCCACCAGCCTTGGTAGCTGCCGCTCAGCAAGATTTACAAGCATTGCAGTATATCTATAGATGTAGTTGCGATATGAGCAGGTGGGTACAAACTATTGCTGCCCTACCTGTTGCACCTATCGTCTGGCAGCGCGAACGAACTCAAAGCCAAGACGCAATCCGAGTTCGGCTGCAACAATTAGGCAATTGGGCAGAGGCTATAGAAGCTCTAGCCGCTCATTACCGACAATCAGGCACTGGGCTATTTACCCATCGCGCTTTGCGTTGGCAGTTGGGGCAATTGGTGGGCATTGCCTACCCAGATCCAGTTCAAATCAGAGAGTTGGTGGGCTATGAGTCTCAGCGCGATGCTTTGTTGAAGAACACGGAGTTTTTACTAGCAGGCTATCCAGCCTTACATGTGTTACTCTATGGCAGCCGGGGTTCTGGTAAATCTTCCCTAGTTAAGGGGCTATTAAATGAGTATAGAGATCGCCCTCTTCGACTATTAGAAGTTACCAAGTCGGATCTGAAAGACTTACCAAAGATTGTGGAACAGCTGAGGAATGTGCCACAGAAATTCATCATCTTTGTTGATGACCTTTCGTTCGAGGAAGATGATGATGCCTTTAAAGCTCTCAAAGTTGTCCTTGAAGGTAACTTGACCGCTCGACCTCAAAATGTGGTGATATATGCTACTTCTAATCGGCGACACTTAATCCGGGAATTTTTTGGTGACCGCCCCCGCACCAGTGATAATGAAGTTCACGCCTGGGATACTGTACAGGAGAAACTCTCATTTAGCGATCGCTTTGGCTTAACCCTCACTTTCGAGCCAGCAGATCAACCAACTTACCTAACAATCGTGCTGCATCTGGCAGCACAAGCTGAGATCGCTCTCAGTCAGGAAGAGCTGGAACATCGCGCTCTCCAGTGGGCAACTCGCCACAATGGTCGTTCTGGGCGGACAGCAAGACAATTTATTGATTTCCTGAAAGCAGATTTAGCTATTTTGGGCTAAATAAGGCATAAGTCAGGCACCCCAAATCTTGCCATTTGTTATAGATATTTTCTATGCTTACGTATTAATCTAAGTAATGCATAAGTAACGGCTACTCATTTTTTGATGAACGGACGACCTATGTCATCCTCACTCGGAGATCGTTTAAGAGCAGAGCGGCACCGCCGATTTGTTGGACGAACTCATGAGCTGGAGCTTTTTCAATCGGCAGTTTCGGCGGCAGAGTTACCCTTTTACGTACTACATATCTTTGGTCCTGGCGGCATTGGGAAAACAACTCTGCTTAAAGAGTTTCTCCGGTATGCTGAGCAAGCCCAGCTCCGTACCATCTACCTAGATGCACGCAATGTTGAACCAACTCCTGATTCCTTCCTTAGCGCCCTGCGATTTGCGATGGGGTTACCATCAGACTCCCCCTTACAAGCTTTAGCAGCCCAAGGCGAACGTCATGTGCTTTTACTCGACACGTATGAAATGTTCGTGTCACTCGACGAATGGCTGCGACAAGAGTTCCTGCCCCAGTTGCCAGATAACACTCTCACCGTAATGGCAGGTCGCCATTCCCCAGCAGTAGGTTGGAGAACCGATTTGGGTTGGCAAGCACTCATTCACCTGCTGCCCCTACGCAACCTCAGTCCAGAGGAGAGCCGAACTTACCTAACTCAAAGACAAGTTCCCCTAGTACAACACCAGACAGTTCTTGATTTCACCCACGGCCATGCCCTAGCCCTGTCCTTAGTAGCAGATGTGTTTACTCAAGGACAGGAGGCACCTCATTTCCAGCCAGAAGCTATGCCGGATGTGATCAAGGCGCTGCTGGAAAGATTCATGCAGGAAGTCCCTACTCCCAGCCATCGCATGGCATTAGAAGCCTGTGCATTGATACGCTTAACCACAGAGGCTTTGCTAGCAGAAATGTTGGATATGCCTGATGTCCATGAGTTGTTTGAGTGGCTGCGCGGGCTCTCTTTCATTGAAGTAGGATTGCTAGGTTTATTTCCCCATGACTTGGCACGGGAAGTAATAGTCGCCGATCTCCGCTGGCGTCATCCTGACTGGTACATTGAACTCCATCGACGAGCCCGCAACTACTACACTACACATTTAGGGCAGACTCAAGGTCAAGAGCAGCATCGGGTTCTATTCGACTACATCTTTCTGCACCGTGACAACCCGGCAATCCGACCTCGTTTCACCTGGCAAGAAAATAGTAGTCTGTTAACTGATAGTTTGCAGGAAACAGATAAACCTTTCCTGGTGGGGATGACAGCTAAACATGAAGGCGAAGAATCAGCACAGATTTTGGTGCACTGGCTAGAGCGACAGCCCCAGGGAGTCGTAGTCTTACGCGATGCGGAGCAGGAGCCTGCAGGATTTGTGTTTATGATAGCGCTCCATCAAGCGAGTCGTGAGGATTTCCAGGTTGACCCTGGTGCCCGTGCAGCTTGGCACTATCTCCAAGATAAAGCTCGATTACGCGAGGGAGAAGGGGCGACTCTCTTCCGGTTTTGGATGGCACGCGATACTTATCAAGCAGTTTCTCCAACTCAGAGCCGGATCTTCATCAGCTTTGTCCAGCATCATCATACGGCACCTGGACCAGCCTTCACCTTTTATCCTTGTGCCGCACCAGATGACTGGGCAGCAATGTTTGCCTACGCTGACTTAGCGCGGATTCCTGAAGCTGATTTCGAGGTAGGAGGTCGGCGTTATGGGGTGTACGGACACGACTGGCGGTTGTTGTCGCCAAAAGCATGGCAAGAGCTGCTGGCTCGCAGGGAAATTGCCGCCTCATCGCAGGCATTACCGACGTCACAGGCGAGCGAACCACTAGTCGTTCTCAGGCAACCCGAGTTTGCTAGAGCAGTCATAGATACCCTCCGTCAATTTTCTCGCCCAGACACACTCCGCCAAAATCCACTGCTACAGTCACGGCTAGTTGTGGAACAGGTTGCAGCTAATGCAAGTCAGCAAGTGCGAATTGCCACTTTGCAAGCTTTAGTGAAGGAAGCAGCTGAATCCTTAAAATCATCACCTCGCGAAGCCAAATGTTATCAGGCGTTATATCACACATATCTGCAGCCAGCCCCAACACAGGAGCGAGCAGCTGAAATTTTAAATTTACCCTTCAGCACTTTTCGCCGCCACTTGAAAACTGGAATTGCGCGAGTCACAGATATCTTATGGCAGCGAGAAATTGGGTGAATTGCTCTCAATACTGAGTTACGAACCGCCAAGGCACCAAGAGCGCCAAGGGAAGAAGTAGGAATTTTGAAGGAATCATTTAGTGAGGGGATTACTATGGTTGACTCCCTTTTTTTGCTCTAACGATACCAATATTCTCTTTCTCTGCGTCCTTGGCGTCTTGGCGGTTTTAACTCAGTTTTTTCACTTTACGCATGAGCATCAAGCCCCCACCCAAAACACCAAAGGCTACTGTACCCATGACCGAAGAAGGTTCGGGAACCGTACCGAGGGTTATCTTGCTAGGGCTAGAGGCGGCAATCGGACCCGAAATTGTATTCGTGAATGTACCAAAACTGCTATTATCAAACCCGGAGGTGACGAGGAAGTACTGATTGTCAGCAGTTAAGGGAATGCCGTAAAAACTAGATACTGCACCTGCTGGGGAAGCATCTGGGAAAGAGTCATTAGCGCTGACTAAATTAGTCAACGAGTTGGTTGGATCGAAGCTGTTCTGGTATAAAAACTGGACACCATCAAAGTTCTGAGTACCAGCAATATCGTAAGTACCAGTAGTATCTACAAAGAAAGGCTGGCTGAAATAAGGGACGTTTGTCCCATTACTGGAGAGCGCTGTTGTTGGATTCGCGGTAGTCCCTTCAAAACCTGGGGTTTGGGGACGGTTAAAAGTTGCTTGACCTGTTGTGTCCCTTGAGTATGAAACTGTGGCTGCCCTAGAGGGTAAGGCACCAGTCAAAGATAGGGCGATCGCAGGAGAGGCGATACTGAGTGAGCCGAAGATAGATTTTCTGATTGCTTGTGACATATAGTTTTTTGGAGTTGATTTTACGGAATAACACTCGATCCTTGACCTTCTCATTGCTTATTTCCCTGCATAGCTGAACAGAGTTTGTGTCGTAATGCCTAATCCCAAGAGGGTGATGAATAAAGCGCTGACTGCTGGTAACATCCTGAGCCTTGGAGGATGGAGCGACAGCCGCTCAAACAGCTCCTTGGCATAGACCAGTAGCAATCCAATCCCAGTTAGGACTGCGGCAAGACCTAAACTAAAGGCAGACACTAGAGCCAGTCCCAAGCCAATCCGACCTAGGGCAATTGCACCGAGTAGCACCACCAAAGCTGAAGGACAGGGCAACAATCCACCCGATATTCCTAGAGCTAGTAGGCTAGACCATGTCATTGAACCGTTAGTATCTAGTGGCAGATGGGAGTGTTCGTGCTCATGATGTGCATGTAACTCTTCTGGTCCATGCATATGCGCGTGGCTGTGATGCTTATGTTCGTGGGTATGTCTATCCTGAGTACTTCGCAATCGACTAACGAACAGGTTCAGACCAATTGCTGTTACTAAAACCCCTGACAACACGCTCAGCCAGGGATAAACTTGCTCTGTCAAGGTGAACTGGGATGTGCCAAGAGCTAATACTCCCAGAGCAAAAATGCCTGCTGTATGGGTAATTGTCACGATCAGCCCTAGAAATAGGGCATGTTGGGCACTGCTACGGGAGCCGACTAGATACGCCCCAACAATCGTCTTGCCATGACCTGGCGACAGAGCGTGTAACCCACCCCACAAAAAGGCAATAGCTAGAGCAATGGGGAGTGTGAGGAGATTGTATCTCTCTTGGGTAATCAGGCTAGTGAAGATATTGTTGCTTCTTCCTGCCAAAGCATTATTGAAGCGGTTGGAGAATGAAAAAGAGGGTTGAGCTACCTGTTGAATCAATCTAGGAGAGGGATCGATTTTAAATGAGATCTGCTGCTGGTTAAGGGGACTGCTGAGCAGATCGTTGGGGTAGTTTACTAGACGATTAGTGATACTTGCAGATGTGAAATTGCCCTGAAGAGGGACATCAGTTGCCACTACAGTCATCTCACGCCAGCCTAAGCGCCGAGAGTAAGACTTATCTTCAAACTCAACTAACTGGCTTCTTGCGCCTGATAACGCCTTCACCCCTTGAAAATAACAACTTAGGCGTAGAGTTGATAACCCTCCCACCCCTGGAGGAAATTCGACTGTCGATCGCTCTAGAGAGAGTGCTAGCGGCTGTTGATCGATCCGCAGCTCTAAGTCGGAGTTAACTTCATTGCATTTTTCGGCAGGGTAGTTAACTGTCTCTCCCGGATCGGTTTTGTAGTCGCGATCAAGATCGAGATGATTAATTTCCTGAAAAGCTGGAATCTCTGCCATATCGAGAACATAATCAATCCCAATTCCATCCGGCGCTACCTGTAGTCCGGCGTAGTGATTGATAGTGAAATTACCAAGGGGGTGGGCACTCGCTACAGGTTCCCACAAGAAGAACACCATCATGAAGACGGCGAGCCAGAATAAACAATGCAGCAGCTTTCTCATAAGGATGTCTTGTACCTCTAGCGCATTTTCTGTTTTCATTCCCCTAGCTCCTAGCTCCTAGCCACTGCTTCTCAGCTAAGACTCGACGGGCTTCATCGGCGTACTTGTGGTGAAACTGGGGATTGAGGTTGAGAGCCTGAGTGAGCTGTTTGACTGCTGCTTCACGATTGCCACAATGCAGCGCAATTATGCCTGCATGAAATAGCAGCAGGGCATCCTCTGTACCAAAGCGAGTTGCCTGCTGGGCTGCTGACTGCGCTTCTTGCCAGCGCCCGTTAGCTGCCGCCGCCCAGGCTAGGGTATCCTCAGCATAGATATCGTCTCTGACTGCAACTTCACGTCGGGCAATCTGTAGTGCCTCCGGTAAGTGGATGCCATGGTCGGCGTAGTAAATAGCCAAGGCTCGGTCGTAAATTCCTTTCACCTGACTCAGGTGCCCCACCACCTCGATCAGTGCTTCGGTTTCGGCTGCACCTTTTCGATCTCCCAAAGCCCTTTGGGCATCTGCCTTGTAACCCAACGTTTCTACTAGTGGCACCAATTCTATGCCCTGATTTGCAGCTTCCAATGCCTCCTGCCATCGATGCTGAGCAGCATAGAGGCGAACAAGCCCTGTGAAGGCAGATATCTCCAGTGGAAACAGGTCCAGGGCTTCCTGATATCGCTGCAAAGACAAGGCAAGATCTCCTGAGGCAAAAGCAAGATCCCCAGCCCGCACATGAAACCAGGCACGGGTTTCTGCTGAATTGGTGTAGAACAAGTCCATCTGCTGCATAGCCTCATCCAGCAGTTCCCGTGCCCCAGCTAGATTGCCAGTTAACTCCTGATAGCGAGCTGCAATAGCATTGTGACCAGACAAATCCTCTTCGTTCGGAAGAGTCTCCAATAGTTGGAGAGCTACTTCATAGTTACCCAACTCCATCTGAATTGATGCAATTAGCGAAACAACACTAGGATCGTCAGGAACCAACTGCTGACCATGAGTTACCACATCCAAAGCTTCCTGAAATCGGTGTTGAGATAGTAGTGCCGATGCTAGGAGCATGGAAGAGATGCCATTGTGATGCGGCTGCATTGCTAACGATCTGCGTGCTGCTTGTTCTGCCCGCAACAGATCTTCCACATCCCCCATTTCTCGAAAGCGTTTTAAATACTGGGCAGCGACGAGACGTAAGAGCAGTGGGGAGTCTGGAGATTTGTGAATTTCCTGCTCGTAGAAGTTGATAATATGGGACCGCTGCAAGTAGTCGGGGAAGACTAGAGCAGAGCTTGTGCCCATTAATTGCGAATTATTCTGGTCACCCATAGCTAGCGCCTGTGCATCAGGGTGTCCTGGTAACACTAGCAAACAAATCAACACCAAAAGCCACAGCGATCGCAGATGCATAGCTCAAGTGCGAGGGTTGCCTAAATAGGGGAAGGTAGAGAGAAAGTTGCTGTCATTAGGTCCGACATTATCGGTAGTTAGTGCCGGAATTGCACCAGCAGTAATGCCTGTAACGGCATTACCGAAGACAACAGATAAGGTTGTATCAATCACGTCATCCTTGGGTCTTCTCCCGCCTAAATTGGGTGGAGCAGCGCCCAAACCAGCTAACTGAGTACCAAAGTAGACACCAGTTGTCTGATTCAGGTCAGCTTGCATGACGTCAGGAATTGCAACTGCCACAACTGCATCAGATATGCCTTGGGGTCGTCCAACGGTTGCAATAAAGGTGCGAATAAAGTTGGACTGATTACGCTGGTCGTTTTTCGGCGTCTGAAGATTACTAACATTATGAGCTTTGAAGTCCATAAATAATTCATTCAGTGCCGGAATTGCTAACCGCTCAATCTGGGCAAAGTTGCCATTTTTAAGTCTGGGAGTTTTGACGCTAGTTGTCATCCAAACACCGATCTTTCCAGTACTTCCCTGAGATAGAAGTAGCCTCTTAGGTAGCTCGACTACGATTGAGTGGACATTGTATGGCTCAAGAAAGTCTTGTGCCTCACCAGGAGGTCTGAAGGACAGAACCTGGAAGGGAGGAGGTGGATCGGGCTGAAGGGCGTAATCGCGGTCTGGGATGATTTTGAAAAACTGCGATAAATCGAAGAAGAAGGGGTCCTTGCGCAAACCAACAAATGTCGTTACCCCATTGCTTGTCGTAAATGTTGTGTTGAGGTTACCCTTACCACTTGCTGGAAGCAGCGTTGACTGAGTTCCTACTGTATTTGGCGTACCTGGACCATAAACTGTAACAGTCTGGTTTGGTCCTCTGCCATTTACCATAAATTGGAGTACGACATCTTCAACGCCATCGTTGCCCAAGCTGTCAATTTTGAACTGGTAAAGGACAGATGGGTCAAATGGTCTAACCTCTCCAGCAACAATGAGAGGATCAAAGTCCATTGCTAGAACAACATTGTCGGTATTTGTTGGATCTTCAAATACAAATAGATCTGTTAGATCAGCCGCAGTCAGCTTAGTGGCTAGAAAAGTTGTGTCTTGGTGATCTGAAGCTAGCGCTGGCGAAACTACATAAAGTAGTACCGTGATTAAAGCAGCGAAGAAAGCTGCTGTAGTCCGGAAAAGCCGCATTGATGCTCTCCTTGAGATGTTTCGTCCCCAACTGAGTTCTTTATTTAAGAAAAGACTGTATGGCACTTACCAGGGCTCACTCAGATTACTCGCCTCTACTGCTCATTTTCCAGCCCAATTTATATTCATTTCTTGCTCGTTTTTCTGGTCAAGTGCGGAATGAGCGTAGGTAGATAAAGATTGGATGCAGTATGCGGGGTGTAGTGTATAAGATAGGTTTGTCAAAAGATCGCACTATTGAACAATATGAGACGATTCACCTTGATCTTTCTGCTAGCTCTTACCTGTGTCATAGGTTACTATGAATATAATTTGTCACAGGCGGAAAGGCTCTTCTGGCTTAATGTTGGTATGTAAACCCTTGTACAGCTCCGCCTTTATCACGAACTAAGAAGTTAACCTTTCGAGTTTTTTCCTGACTGTATTGCACTTACCCTAGACAGGAATACTCACTGATAAACACTGTTTTTTTACTTAGCTAAGAACAGCTTTAACTCATGATCAGACTGCCGCAATGGGATTCTTTTAAATCACTCTTGAGAATAATGTTTTTAGGAGTGAGCGCTAGTATATTGCTTTACAGCACCAAGGCAAAGGCTGCTGAACAGGTCATTTTAAAATATGGGAATTTTCAAGGAACGGTTGCTTTTAAAGATCTAAATAATTTTGTCCAAACTGGTGAAACAACCCCTACATTATCGTCTTATTTGAAGGCATCAGGACAATCTTCAGGTACAGCTCGTAAGGCATTGAAAGCAGGAATCAAAGGCGATCCCAGCTATTTAAATAGCTTGCTATCAAGTTGGGCTGGACCGATTTTGCTTGATCAAGTAGGTGAAGTCGTTCATTCTCCTGCAAACGTAGCAAATCAACAAAATTTACGAACAGCCCTGACTCAATCTATTAGTCAAAGCGGCGAAGTTACACTGTTGAGCGCTATTCACAATTACCCCTCCAACTCAGTTGAAATTGAAGGTGATCGCCTCATTCCAGTTTATCAACGACTCAGTGGGTTAGCAAAAATGCTGTAGCTAAGTAATGGCACAGTGCAAAGAAGGCTTCCTCAGTTAGAATTCCGACAGGACTGAGATCTAGTGTTACAGCTGCCATAATCTTTCCTCAGTCTCCTTTGTCACTCAATTTAGCCGTATTATAGACGCACCTCAAGTAGAGCTATCCTTGGAACTAAAAGAGCGTTTACACGCACACCTAATCGAGCTGGTACGTGATCGCGATCCCTATCTTGCGACAGCTGGACATTTTTTCGTTCAGCAATACATTTATCAACAGATGGAACAGTGGGGAACACCAGAAATACACGAGTTTCAAGTCAGAGGCAAAAAACACCAGAATTTGATCTTAAACCTGCTGTCTTTTGATGGTGGGCTACAGAAACCACCGATTTTGGTTGGTGCTCACTACGACGCTGTACCCGGAACACCAGGGGCAGATGATAATGCGACTGGTGTCGCCGTGCTGCTGGAGTTAGCTAGAGGATTTGCAACTGAACCCGCTAAGTGCCCGGTCCGGTTAGTGGCTTTTGACATGGAGGAATATGGCTTACTAGGCAGTACCCAGTATGCAGCTGACTTGAAACGACAGCAACAGCCGCTACGCTTAATGATTTCCCTAGAAATGCTGGGATATTGTGATGCTACTCCTGGTTCCCAAAGCTACCCAGCCGGACTAGGACACTTTTATCCCAACCGCGGTGATTTCATTGGTTTAATTGGTAATTTGCCGACAATTCCCGACTTGATTCACCTTAGCCGCAGGATTCGTAAAGGTGGCACCCCTTGCGAGTGGTTACCAGTCCCGATTCGAGGTCTAGTGGTACCACCAACGCGATTTAGTGACCACTCACCCTTTTGGGATCGGGGTTATCGGGCACTTATGGTGACAGACACGGCTTTCCTGCGCAATCCCCATTACCACAAGGCAAGCGATCGTCTCAAAACCCTCAACCTCGACTTTCTAACTGGCGTCTGTCGCGGCTTAGCTGATGGGATTAGACAGCTTTGAGCAGAAGACTTGACGAGCTACTTCCATTCACCTCAATAATCCTCGTAATAATACGGTTATGCTTAACAGTAAGTAAACAGAGTTATTTGATAATTATATGAAGAAATAAGAACTCTAGAGGATAATAAAAAAATTAAATTACCTAATGCTTAACTTTATTACAACTTAATCAATGCTTTGTCTGAGTGACGCCCCGACATCCCCAGCTCTTTTCCCTCGTGGAACTAAGCAAGAGAAGGAGGTCGCCTACTGCGACTCTGGGATAGATATTAGCCCCAAGGACTAGGCTCTAGACCCCACTGGTGTTTCAGCAACTGCTTGTAAGTCGCTTCGCGCATCACCATCTGCTGGTACAGTTTAATCAAGAAGTCCTGAGCTTGTTCAAGACTCATCTGTTGGACCTGTGTCTCGAAGGACCGGATGCTGAACTGCTGTTCGATTGAAAGTTCTATGGGTTGGTTCATGACTTAACTCCGATAAGAGATAAAGTAGAGGTGAACTGGTTAAAGAAGCTCCATCTAGATAGGATGTTGACCTAAATCAAACCTACAGTTGCGTTTCTTTATTATTACAATGTATAACAACTGTTTGACAATGTGACCATCCTCCTATTGGATACTTCATATTAACCGCAAGATAGAAAATTCGCCTCCGTGGTTTCCCGAAGAGGCTAAAAGAAGTTATATCAAGTTATTCCTAGCCAAACTGCTCAGTCTGAACAGTTCAGTAAGTATATCTACTCATCACATCTTGTCACTGCGTCCAATGCGCATAAGCAATCGAAACATAGTAAATGCCATGGCTGCCGCGATTAAAGCAGCACATAGTGCTAACCAAGCATAATGCGTGACAAACAAGATCGTGGCACAGAGAGAGAAAGCACTAAGGATAAAAGCATAGCTATTCACCATCTGCATGCTACTTTGGCGACGTAGCAACCGCTCTGTTTCTATAGACCGAACGCGAACGCGCAGATCCCCACGCTCTAGTTTCTCCAGCGCATCTTCCAGCCGACGAGGCAACCCCAAGGCTGTACTACTAACTTGGACAGCTTGACGACCTAACTCATTGAGGAAAGCATTGCCCTCGGAGCCATTTCCATTAGCCATAATCTCTATTGCAAAAGGTTTGGCGACTTCCATAAAGTTGAATTCCGGATCTAGACCCTTTCCCACGCCCTCCAAAGTCGAGAACGCCCGCAGCACAAAGGTAAAGGTGGCTGGAAAGCGAAAGGGTTGGTCGTAGGCGATCTCATACAAGTCATCACTAATGGCACTCACCGACTGGGTTTCAAACGGCTTATCCATAAAGTTATCCAGTATATACTGGATCGAGCGCCTCACAGGTCCCATGTCTTCTACTGGCGAGAGCGCTCCTAAATCAATTAGGGACAGGACCACTCGCTCAGCATCTTTTTGAGTAACGCCAAATAGTGTCTGCATCAGTTTCTCCCGGACACCAGGCTTGATCCGCCCCATCATGCCGAAATCATAGAAAATGAGATGGCCTTCTGGGCTGACGGCGATATTCCCTGGATGGGGATCGGCGTGAAAAAAACCATCGTTGAGCAACTGTTGTAGATAGGCTTGAGCACCCTGACGCGCAAGTTGTTTACGGTCTAAACCAGCAGCCTCTAGGGCTTCATAGTGGCTAATTTTAATCCCAGGGGCATATTCTAGAGTCAAGACTCGATGCGTGGTATAGCGCCAGTAGACGCGCGGTACTTTCACCCAGTCTTCACCACGAAAATTGCGACGAAAGGTATCAGCGTTGCGGCCTTCGTTGAGATAGTCTATTTCTTCCCATAAAATCCGGCAACACTCTTCGTAAATACCTAGCCAATCTCGCCCCCGTCCCCATTCAGGATGGTTTTGAAAGTAGCGAGTGATTCCCTTAAGAATTGCCAAATCGATCTCAAACAGCTTTCGTAAGCCCGGGCGTTGCACCTTGACGACAACTGTTTCACCTGAATGCAGTTGAGCTTTATGCACTTGCCCTAAACTTGCAGCAGCTAAAGGAATCGGTTCAAAGCTGCTGAAAAGTTCAGGTATCTTTTTACCCAGCTCTTGCTCAACAATCTTCTCGACTTGCACATAGCTGAAGGCTGGTACCTTATCCTGTAGCTTGGCAAGTTCTTCTACATATTCGCTAGGAAACAAATCAGCGCGGGTGGAAAACAGTTGCCCAACCTTAATGAAGGTTGGTCCTAGATCCAACAGGGTATTGCGAATCCAGACAGCTTGAGATTGCCGTCTAGCAGCCCGTTTGGCTTCTGTCATCCCACCAGGATAGCTCCAAGATTTGTTGTTAATCCAAAAACCGCCCAGTAATTTGAGAACGAATGCCCAGATATCGAGGAAGCGCCGCTGGCGAGAGTATTTCTCCCGATTCCACCGATAAGCTTTATCCGGAAAGGCCGTCTCTTGAGGCTTGGCGTAGCGCTTGGGTGTAACGGAGTCAGCAGGAGAGACAGACACTTCGTACCTAACTTGTTTTTTTGCCGTGAATGAAAAGGGACATTAGACAGAACTGCTGCGATAGCGCTGTAGTTCTGTTCTTAACAGAGCAATTTCGGCCCTGAGTTCATCGATCATGACTTGAACATCAACTTGCTCAAAACCTTGCGGAACAACTGTTGTGGTAGAGCGTGTCACAGAAACTGTTTCAGCTTCCCGATTGGCACGCTCTATGACTTGCTCTGTAAACAGACGCCAACGTTCCCGTTGTTCCGCATCAAACTTACCAAGTTCACTCAGAGCATCGGTCAAGGCATTTTCCAACTGCTCATTAAGTATTTCGGCCACAGCCCTGCCAACGAAGAATGCTTGAACAAGGGAGTTACTCATAAAATCTAGATTTTTTCTCTCGCATCCGCAAAGATTATAGCTTGCCTAGATGCTTGAGCGCTTCAGCTTAGGGAGGTGAAGAGGTAGGGAGGTGGCGGATTCCTAAATGGGATAGTTTTTGGCTAGGAAGGCAACGGTAGTGGCGCGATCGCTAATCACTCCATCAAGCTTTGCTGCCAGTAGCTGCTCCAAAATTTGTCGATACTGCGGTCCTGGTTTGTAGCCTAGTGCTTTTAGGTCATTGCCATTTAGTGGTGGCTGGACTTGAGCCCACTGATTCTGATACTGCCAAATCTGACGGCGAATTGAAAGCGGGCTCGATAAGGCAATCAAAATCAGCATCGGCAAATCATATTGGCGTAGCTGTTGCACGACTTGACTGGGCAACTTGCACATTGGTAAAACTTTCCTGACTTCAGCTTGCGCCCGATCTAGGGCTTGCAGCCGTTTAATACTGTCTACTGGCAGTTGGAGATTCTTTGCCACCTGAGTCCGAACTTCTGCTTTAAGGTGAGCAATTAAAACTTCCAGCCGTATTAGCCAGTGAGTTAACGAATAAGGGACCGAGGCTTCCTCCCTTGAGCACGCTCTTTGCTTCGTCAGAGTGGATTCGGTGTCAACGTTCTTCTGCCGTGACAAAGCGGCAGAAGCTGCGTTGACTTCGTCAAATTGTATAAGACATAGCTCCAACAGACGCAGTTGCTGCCACAGCTGACGATCTAGCTCTAGGGTGGGATGGATACACTTGAGCGCTCCTAAATCAGCTAACAGTCGCAGGGCTCTTTTCCAGTAGGGGGCTTGTAAAATGTATTGCAGCTCGGCTCTAAGCCGTGTTTGCAGTGCTGGTCGAGCTACGCTGGTTTCTCCTGGAATCGGGTCGTAGATTCCACTTGCGATCGCATAACGGATATACCCTTCTGTTTGTGGCTCGATCTCAAACCCCAGCCGCACAGCAAATCTCACCGCCCGATATATTCTGGTAGGGTCTTCGATAAAACTGTTAGCATGTAAGACTCGAATTTGCCTTGCTTGTAAATCCAGTAAGCCGCCAAAGAAATCTAGTAGTTCGCCAGCGCGAGGAGGCGTTAGCCGTAAGGCCAAGGCGTTGATAGTGAAATCCCGACGATAGAGATCTTGACGGATCGAACTCGCTTCGACTTCAGGATTAGCAGCTGGGTAAGGATAAAACTCCGTCCGGGCAGTAGCAATATCTACCCAGAGAGAACCTAGCGCCTCGTCTTCATGCCAGAGTAGGGCAGCGGTTTGGAAAGCTCCATGACTCTCTAGGCGAGCATTTGGGTAAAGCGGCTGTAGCGCTCGTGCTAATTCTACACCAGCACCCACATCAGCCGAGCGGTGAAAGCCATCCACCACCAGGTCAATATCAGCAATCTTCAGAGTGGCATTTGGGTTTGCTTGGGCTAGCAGTAGGTCTCGCACCGCTCCTCCCACAAGATAGAGATGCCAGCCTCGCTGTTCTGCCTGCTTTGCTGCTTGAGTCAGCAATTCCCAAAAAGGTGGAGCTAGGACTGTTTGCAGGAGTTGGAGTGAGGGGGGAGGAGAGGAGGGGGAGAGGGGAGGAACTCTGGAGCCAGCCCCGTGCGGAGGTTCCCTTAACGGAGGGAACTGGCGTGGTCCCCTCTGGAGATTAGGAGGCAGGGAGGATGAATTATTGAGGGTAGATTGATAGAGTTCTCTTAGAAGATCGGTGCGGGTGACAATTCCTAGCAACCTGCCATGCTCTAAGACTGGGAGGCGACCAATATCGTAGGTCACCATCAATGACTGAATCTCTGTAGTGGTGGTTTCTGGATGAATTGTCTTGAGGTTGGTTGTCATGTAACCCTTGACGGGTGCGTGACTGAAACCATGGTGTAGTGCAATATCAATATCTCGCCGGGAAATGATCCCAACCAACTGATCTTGGTCATCCACTATACATAAACCAGAGTGGCCATAACGTAATAGGATACGTTGCGCTTCTCCTATTGTGGTTTCGGGTCGAATTGTGCGCACTGGTGAGGACATCAAATGTCTGGCAATGGGCGGTTGGGGAATCTGAGCTTTGAATTGGTCAAGGAGCTGTTCTAAGGTTAGCAATGGTTCAACACCTCTCTTGGTTACAGATGCTGCCTGAGAATGACCGCCACCCCCCAAAGGTTGAAAGAGCTGATTCAGATCAGTACCTGGAATTTGAGTTCGCCCGATTATAGTTAACCGCTCATCCCCTGTTTCTCCCACTGTATGCCAAGCTCCCAGTAGGAGAGCATCACTTTCTTGTAGCTCCATCAACCGCGAGGCTATGCTAGAAAGCCCTGGAACATAACCGGGTGTGTTAAGCAACACCCAAGAAATTTTGTAGCCATTCCAGGTAGTGGAGTGCAGATTTTTTAGCCCCTCACCTAGGAGTCTCTGTAATTGGGGAGAAAGAGTTGGCTCAACATAATCAGCAATTCCCCGCAGGCTTGCTCCTTGCTGCATCAACCATGCCAGCGCCATAGCATCTCGTGGTGTAGCTTGGTCAAAAGTCAGCGAACCAGTATCTACGTGAATGCCCAACGCCATCACCGTTGCTTCGGCTGGTGTAAGATGAACTAGCTTTGCTTGTAGCTGCTCCACAATTAGAGTGCTAGTGGCTCCTACTGGCTCAATTACCGATCGCGTAGCTGGAATATCTATCTGGATATCTACGTGATGATCGTAGACAACAATTTCTGCTAACTGGGGCAAGTCTAGCCATTGAGCTGCCTTACCCAAGCGATCTCGCCTTTGTGTGTCTACGACAAAGAGTGAGCGAATTTGTTCTGGGTTGACAGCACGCTGTTCAATTAATGCATATTCATCTCGGTACAAAGCCAGGAATTCCCTAACAGTTGGGTGACAACCGTCTGTCAGCACAATGTGGGCTCTAGGGAGCAATCGCGTTAGTCCTACAGCTCCTCCTAAGGAGTCAAAATCAGCGGTTGCATGGCACAGAATTATGTCCATAGGTCCGGTTATGATACGATCAAATCAATTCAAGAAGGCAGGGGGCAGGAGGTGCGGCTTTGGGCACCGCCGCGCTGTGCCAAGCTGGGATTTGATTCCAGCTCAGTCAGCGACATAAGGAAACCCAAGTTTAAAAACGCGGGATTGGAGCAATGTTGCTTTGTACCGATGCCTTCTCTCGGTACAATTCTTTATCAATGAGTGGGCTTTAAACTCACAATTGAAGTTTAAGATCAATATTTCTTTCCTTTTGCCCTCTGCCTTCTTTGTAAACTAGCTCTTGTTAAAGGGCTAGCTCTATAAGATGACTGCTTGAAAGCTATGGTGGAGCGGACATCCTATTTGCTCAGAGCGTGGAAGTATGAGGAAGTAGTGAGGATTTTGCTGCACTAGTCCTTCTTCGATCTGTTGTTTTTCGGAAGTAGTAATAATGTTAACAATCCTATTCCAAGTTGCCTTGCTTGCTCTAGTTGCTCTATCGTTTGTCATGATTGTCGGCGTACCTGTTGCTTATGCTACGCCTCAAAACTGGGTTGAATCTAAAAAGTTTCTCTGGATTGGTTCAATTGCATGGATCGGTCTAGTGATTGTGGTGGGAATTCTGAACTTTCTAGTAGTATAGCCAGTACTGGCATCTGCAAAATCACAGGGATAACATGGCAGTCTTCGAGGGAACTTTTACTCAAACAGAATCCTTACGGTTGGCAATCGTCATTGCTCGGTTTAATGACCTTGTTGTTAATAAACTGCTGGAGGGTTGTCAAGACTGCCTGAAGCGTCATGGGGTCGATCCGAGTTCTCAGGGCACTCAAGTTCACTACATCTATGTACCAGGTAGTTTTGAAGTGCCGATGATGGCTCGCCAAGCGGCGCTCTCGCGCCGCTATGATGCTGTAATCTGTCTAGGCGCTGTCATCCGAGGCCAGACCCCTCACTTCGATTATGTAGCAGCCGAGGTGGCAAAGGGAACCGCTACAGCAGCGTTTCAGACAGGGGTACCAGTCATTTTTGGGATTTTAACAGCAGATAATATGCAGCAAGCGCTAGAGCGAGCAGGCATCAAAAGCAATAAAGGCTGGGAATATGCCATGAACGCTTTAGAAATGGCGAGCCTACTGCGCCAGTGGCATTCAAGCGCGGAAGCAGAGTCACATGGTCGGAATTCCCAGTCTCTGCCCGCTGCTTCTGCAATGAGCCATCTCAAGGGTTCGCCGGGGCAGCAAGGCGCGACTCAAGAGCGCAAGCTCAAAAGCGCAGGAGTTTCTGACTTCTCGGTAGCTCCAGAAGAGCTGGAATGATTGACAAACTGTAGTCATTTCGCTAGGATGAAATGTACTTAGGGTGTGCGGGTATAGCTCAGTGGTAGAGCGTCACCTTGCCAAGGTGAATGTCGCGCGTTCGAATCGCGTTACCCGCTTAGGGGATCTTTCCAGGGTCGAGATAATTTAGATAAACTCATGAGATAAACTCACCTTGTTCAGCGATCAGTTGTGCAATCTCAGAAGCCCCAAAAGATTGACTTAAATGTGGACTACCCTTGTCCGTCGTGCCGTCGGCGCGGTCGTTTAGTCCAAATTACACTGACAGAAGCATTTGGTTGTGATCGCTGTCAACAGCTATTTGTCGTGGAAGATAATGGATATGTGCTTGAACAGCTCTCGACTAGCTACCCCTACAAACGAGCTTGGCGCTGGGTAGGAAACCGCTGGGTTGTTGCCCAAACTCGCTCTGGGCAGAGCTATCTACATCTGGCTCTTGGCATTATCTTGGTCCTGCTGATCGTCTGGCTTCCCCTAGCATTGAGATCGTCAAATGGTTCTAATATCCTGCTTTGGGCAATGGTGTCAGTGCTGTTTGCTATCCTGCCAGCAATGATTTTTTGGCTCACTTATAGGCGTTGATTCGATGACAGTTAATGCTTTTAGTCCTGCACCTGATCCGATTGCTGCTGCGAAGCGTGCCTATCGAGCTTCCTTGAAATTAGGCATGATAAACGGAGCGGAGCGCAGTCATGCTGTCAAAGCGATGGCACGAACGCTCCAGAGTTCTTTTAACGACATTTTAGAAGCCAATACTCTGGATTTGGAAGCCAGTCGGGAGATGGCTGTACCAGAACTAATTTTAGATTGGCTGAAGCTAACGCCAGAACGGCTACAGGCAACAGTAGAGCTGTTGCTGAGATTGGGAGAGTTGGCAGATCCAATTCGACGTGTTAGGAATGCTGACTATCAGTTAGGTGATTCCCAAGCTTACTGTCAGTTGATGCCATTAGGCGTCATCGCATTGATCTACGAAGCCTTCCCTGAGTTGGCAGCGATTACAGCAGGTTTATGTATCAAGACTGGCAACAGTCTGATTCTCAAAGGTGGTAGTGAGGCTAGCCATTCGAATGTAGCCATCATGTTCGCTCTCCAGTCAGCGTTAGAGGAGACTGGCATGCCAGTGGGATGCTTGGAACTACTAGAAGCCGAGCAAGGGACATCAACGAAGGATTTAATCACCCAAGATCAGTACTTGAATCTTGTGATTCCCTATGGTCGTCCAAGCTTGATCCAGCAAGTTGTCCGGCAGTCAACGGTACCAGTGTTAAAGTCAGCGATGGGTAATTGTTACTTGTACTGGTCAACTTCTGGCAGTCTAGAGATGGTACTCGGAATGATTTTAGACAGCCATCAAAGTGAACCTGACCCAGTAAACGCAATTGAGAAGGTTTTGCTGCATCGCTATAGCCATCCCTCGTCTCTCATACTGCTATGGAAGACTTTGAGAGACAAAGGCTTTCGGCTCCGAGGAGACGCCGAACTGGTTAAAGAATTTCCAGATTTGCAGCTAGCAAGTGACGGGGAGTGGTGCCAGCCTTACCTAACCAGAACGGTAGCGTTTAAACTAGTGGATAATCTAGAAATGGCGATCGCTTGGATCAACCAGTACAGCAGTGGTCATGCTGACTGTATTGTCACAGAGTCTTATCAGGAAAGTCGTCACTTTGCCTTGGGGGTTAATAGTGCCTGCACTTACATTAATACCTCACCACGCTTTTCACGTCATCCAGCACGGGGAGACTCAGTCTTCTTGGGAATGTCTAATCAAAGAGGACAACGTCGAGGCTTGATTAGCCTGGAAACGTTGACCACAGTGAAGCAAATTGTGCAGGGAAATGGCAGATTTTAGATTTGGGAGCCAGCGCCTTGGGCGGTGAGACAGCGCTATGAGCGAGGGTTTCCCTCCGCAGTTGAAAGGTGCGAACCCGAAGGGGTTCCCCGACGCCAGTTTGCTCGCCGGGAAACCCGGCTCTGGCAACTGGCTCGACTTGGGGAGCCACTGCGCTCTTGGGGGTTCCCCCCCGTTGTAGCAAGTGGCGTGCGACTGGCGTGATTTTAGACTCATCTAAAATCCAAAATCCTGTTGCTATTTTGCCGCTAGCTTTATATCTGAAGCCAGTCCGAGCATCTGGAGAACTCGAATTGTCATCCAGGTGAGGTCAATTTCCCACCACTGTAATCCATGCCTAGCAGAATATTGAAAGGCATGGTGATTGTTGTGCCAACCCTCACCATAAGTGAGTAGAGCTACCCACCAGCAGTTGGTTGAACGATCTTCAACATCATAGGTACGATAGCCAAACTTATGAGTAGCACTATTGACTAGCCAAGTGCTATGAAACACTATGACTAGCCGCGCAAAAATCCCCCAGACGACAAAGGACCAACCTCCTAGCAAATAGAGCAGGATACCCAGCACCACCTGGATTGGCACCATATAGTTTTGGCAGAACTGGTACACTGGATCCTCAGCAATATCTCTGGTATGGCGAGGAATCTGAGCATTAGCTGGAATATGATAAAGCATCCAGCCAAGGTGACTCCACCAGAAGCCTTTATTGGAATCATGTGGGTCCAGATCTTGATCTGAGTGCAAATGGTGATATCGGTGTAGACCAACCCATTCAAAAGGTCCCCCTTGGCAGGCAAGGGTGCCGCAAAAAACGAGGAAGTATTCGAACCATTTAGGAGTCTGAAAACTACGGTGAGTGATCAGGCGGTGAAATCCTAAGGTAATCCCCAAGCCCGCGCTCATCCAGTGGAGGACGATAGCTACGCCTATCGCTGCCCAGCTAAACTGACTAGGGAGTAAGATAAACAGCGCACCGATGTGGATTAATGCGAACCAGGAGATATTGAGCCAATGAAGGCGGAGTTGTGTCGAGTTAGCAATCGTCATGCAGTAACCTTAAAACGAATTGTCCAAACAAAGCTGCGTGACCTTGAAACCCGAATAGCTATATAGTGAATAAAAAATCAATGAACAGCTTTCAACAGTTGCACGCAGCAGAACAGGCACTATCTCAAATTTTTTCTGGAATTGACGCTCAGGTCAAGCAAAATCTTAAACGAATCTTGGAAGCATTTCGCCACCATCGGGTGGGAGCACATCATTTCGCCAGCGTCAGTGGTTATGGTCACGATGATCTAGGGCGGCAAACTTTGGATCAGGTGTTTGCTGAGATCATGCAAGCTGAGGCAGCAGCGGTGCGGGTGCAGTTTGTTTCCGGTACTCATGCGATCGCTTGTGCTTTGTTCAGTGTCCTCCGTCCTGGCGATGAAATGATAGCGGTGGTAGGACCACCTTACGATACCTTAGAAGAAGTCATTGGGCTGCGGGGTCGCGGTCAGGGTTCTCTGATTGAGTTTGGCGTTGATTACAGACAATTAAATCTTACTAGCGAGGGAACTGTTGACTGGCAACAGTTAAGAGAAGCTGTTAGCGACCGTACTCGTTTAGTATTCATTCAGCGCTCCTGTGGCTATTCCTGGCGTCCTAGCTTGTCTATCACTGACATTGAAAAGATTGTCCACAGCGTCAAGCAGCAGAACCCACGTACCGTTTGCTTAGTAGATAACTGCTACGGCGAATTTATCGAAGAGCGCGAACCAACAGCGGTGGGGGCTGATTTGATTGCTGGATCGCTGATTAAAAATCCTGGCGGCACGGTTGTCACTGCAGGGGGCTATGTAGCAGGACGATTAGACTTAGTGGAGGCAGCAACCTGTCGTCTGACAGCCCCAGGTATTGGTAGCGCTGGTGGCGCAACTTTTGACCAAAATCGCTTGCTGTTTCAGGGGCTGTTTCTTGCCCCACAAATGGTAGGGGAAGCAATGAAGGGCAATCACCTTACAGCTTATGTCTTTGACAAGCTGGGCTACCCAGTAAATCCCTTACCTATGGCACCTCGGTGTGACGTCATTCAAGCAATTCAGCTGGGCGATCCAAAGAAACTGATTGCCTTTTGTCGAGTAATTCAGCAGCATTCACCCATCGATTCCTATGTCGATCCTGTGCCAGCAGCAACGCCTGGTTACGAGAGTCAGTTAGTGATGGCTGGGGGTACGTTTATTGACGGCAGTACATCAGAATTTTCTGCCGATGGTCCATTGCGAGAACCCTACATAGTTTTCTGTCAAGGAGGGACGCATTGGACTCATGTCGCGATCACCTTAGAAGCAGCTATTCAAGCTGTAGGAGCAGCTGATACGACTATCTAAAGTGATTTCAAGCAGTGCGTCCTAGCTTCCAGAAGCAACTAGAGACTAGATTTGTAAAGATATGAGCTACAATTGGCACCAGTAGATTGCCCGTATAAAGGGCGCTGTATCCTAACAGCAGCCCCACAATAGTTGCCCAAACTCCATAAGGCCAGTGTTCGACGCTACTGAGGTGCAAGACTCCAAAGCAAAGACTCGATATAACAACAGCAGCCAGACCTAACCCAAAGGCTGGTAGCATAACACCGCGAAACAATAATTCTTCGCTAAGCCCAGGTAATAGTCCCAGCCAGATTATGTCTGGCCACATTAAGGGCTGTAGGACGAATTCTATGTAGAAATCTGCACTTCTACGGTATCCAGGCCACAGGCGATAGATCAGGGCGCTAGCAGCAGTGATAGCGAGCCCAAGACTTAGTCCTAAGGGCAAAGCTTCCACAGTCCAACTCCAGGAGAATAGGGAAAGCGCAGCAAAATGCAACCAAAGCTTGGTAACTAGCAATAATATGACAGCAGTAACACCCATCGCCACAAGAATTTGGGTGCGTGTTAGGGGTGAATCTGGAGTGCGTTGTTGTTGAGTCACGGGGATGGAAGAGGAGGGGGGGAGTGGAGGAGTGGATGAAGGGGGAGATGTTAGTTTTACCTTATCTTCTTATTAAAGAAGACTATGTAAGGACGAGATGGTTGGGCTTAGGGCGGCTGGATCGATACCTGTTTTATGGGCGATCAATACGCCTAAAGCCTCTAAATATGAGTTTACCTGTATGGCTTTGATTCCTAAAAGCTCTGGGGGAACTTGCATTTGAGTTTGGTTTTCTCGCACAGCGATCGCTAGCGCTCGTGACTGGCTCAAACTGAGAAGGGCACTACTGCCGCAGGCGGTTGCTGGTACTATCACGGCATCCACTTGTTCTACCCAGAGATCGCCTGGTTGAGCAGGGTTTTCTATTTGGGTAATAAATTGGGGGGCGCGACTGAGCCCTACTAGAACGCTGGGTAAGAAGGTATAGCCTAATTCTTCAGCCGCTGAGCGAGGAGATAACTCTGGGTCGATGGGGATGGGTAATAATGCAGGTGAATGGGCACAAGGGATTTGCCAGGTACGGACAACCAGATGGCTAATGACAGCTTCTGCTCCAGCTAGGGGATCGACTCCTTGCCCATGACGGTAGTTTTGCACTGCTGCACTATCAATGTTGTCTGGGAAACGGACTACAACGGCAATTGCTTCTGCTCCAGCCTTGTTAATTAGCTTATCAGCTGCTCTTAAGAGACTATCTGGATGTTCAATTGTGCCCCAACTAGCACCAGTGTCAGATAGTTGTAATTTGACTCCTAGAGGAGTATCGGTGATGACATAGTTAGTCAAATTCAGTCCCAGTGTAGCTCGCGTTGCATCAGCTGCTTGGATATGCCGTAGCCGCAGATCTGACTCAATTCCTCGATCGAGAATTAAGCCCACCCGATTCTGATGCACTGGACGCAATCCCCATGCTCCCGCGGCAAACCGATCGAGACCATAGCCTTCCACATAGAATGCGTTTGGTAAGGGCCAGTATAGCTGAGCACCATTGAGGACGTTGGGATGAGTGATGAGACGGTCTGCTACTTGGGCGATCGCTCTTGCCACAGGTAGTGCATCCCCAGCATATCCCCCAATCGCTGCTCCAATTCCAGTAGGTATAATTAAGACGACCGTGTAGGGACGTTGATTCATAGCGAGGCAGCTATGCCAGCTTCCGAAGTTACAACAGCTTCTACACGAGCTCGCTGTAGCTCGACATCTACTGATGTCACTGCCCAACGGAGCAGTTCCCCGTACTTTTGAAGTTCAATCTCAATAGCTTGACGCATTTTGGCAGGTGTGTCTTGGAGGTCAATTTCTACGGTGATAAAGTGCGTCATCATGGTGGTACTTTTGCATCCTATTGGGGTAAATTAACGAAGTTGAAACTATTCTTGCTGGCTTGATCAGGCAGAACAGCAAGCCGCGATATGTCTAGAGCGCTCTTAGTTGCTTTCTTAGAGTGACAAACTTGCCAAATATGCCCGCCAGCCGCCTAAGTGAGAAATGTCGGGCGCATCGGCAATCGCATAAGATTCGCACAGAAACCCCTTCACTTCCTCGCCGTCTTCTAGCACCAACGTGCCAATCCCCAAGGGGGGCGGAATTTTGGCAACAAACCGCCCAAAGCCTGCAACGGGTAATTCCCACACTTCGACTTCAATCGCGTAGCCCTGCCCGTTAGACTGACGAATCAACCCAGGCTTAGAAATGGTGGTGCCTGTCAAGGCATAGAGTCGGTAAATTGAACTGGTACGGCAGGAGCGCACGAGGGTTCCTTGCTCCTCTATCAGTTGATGGTTCAGAGGCTGCCCTGTGAGATGCGCTCCCACCACAGCTATCCTGATTGGTTTTTCGAATGGAGCATTCACGGGTAAGGGAGTCGTAGATGCAGAGATTGTAGCTAGCGGGATACCTGTTGCACCAAGCGTTCCTCCCAGCTGAGTATGAAATGCGGCACCTAGCTGACAGAGTAGTGCTTCCTGCCACATGGGAGCTATCAGGGTTAAGCCTGTAGGCAGTCCATTGCTTTGCAACCCACTTGGCACAGCCAGCGCACACAAGTCGAGTAGATTGACAAAGTTTGTATAAGTGCCGAGATTGCGGTTGAGAACAGTGGGTTCGGCTACTACTTCTGCTACTGTATAAATCGTGCCAGTCGTGGGCAGGGCTAAAATGTCCATTGACCGCCACTGAGCTTCAGACTGACGCTTCAGTTCTGCTAATCGATACATGCCTTGGTAGACGGACACCGCATCATAACGGCTAGCACTGCTGATAATTTGACCAACGGTCGGGTGAACTGCATGGGGATGCTGTTCCAAAAACTTGCCAACTGCAGCATAGCGTTCTGCTAACCATGGTCCCTCATAGAGTAGGGGAACTGTTTCAGCAAAGGGTTGAAAGTCAATCGCGACAATCTGACAACCTATGGTTTCCAGGTGAGTGATCGCCTCCCGATACCTTTGTTCAGCATTTATATTACCGAAGAAATTTAGGTACTCATCACTAGGAACCCCTACCCGCAATCCAGCGATCTTAGGCATGTCTCGTGGCTCGGCTAGACGGGAAAACGGATCGTCTGCGTCAAAGCCTCCGGCAATTTGCAAGACAAACTCGGCATCTGCACAGGTGAGAGCAAACACTGAAACACAGTCCAAACTTCTAACAGCAGGCACCAATCCCTTTGTGCTGATGAGTCCTCTTGTCGGTTTGAGTCCAACAATATTCGTGAAGGCAGCAGGTACTCGTCCCGAACCCGCTGTGTCCGTTCCCAAGGAAAAGCTAACTAATCCAGCCGCCACCGCCACCCCGGAGCCAGCACTAGAGCCACCGGGCAAATAGCGGGCATCAAACGGATTGCGGCATACCCCATAGGGGGTGCGGGTGCCAACTAGTCCGGTAGCAAACTGATCCAAATTAGTTTTGCCAATAGGAATTGCCCCTGCCCCACACAACTGCTCAAGGACTGTTGCCGAGCGCTCTGGGACATAAGCAAACTCAGGACAGCCTGCTGTCGTTGGTACACCTGCCCAGTCTAGATTGTCTTTGATGGCAAACGGCACACCATACAGCGGTAGTTGGCTGGGGTCTTGCTCCATCAATGCCCTCGCGCAGTTCAAAGAGTCAGCAATTGGTGCGAGATAAATCCACACTGCTGGATCGGCGTATTGCTCAATCCTTTCATAAATTTGCCTCACGAGTGCATCTGGAGTCGTCTCACCTGTGCGGTAGCGCTGCATCAGCGATCGCAAATCCAAGCTGGTATCATCAATGAATCCCATGTTTCTCCTCCTGAGGTGCGTTACCCAATCAGCACCCGTCCTGATGAAAACGCATGTAGTTGATTATCTGACAAACGCAGCAGTAGGCGACCGCAGTCATCTATCCCAGCCGATTGTCCTGAAATTTGTTCTCCCGACAACTCTAGCGTGAGCTGACGATTCAGAAGGGCATCACGACGACGGAGTTCTGGCAATAGTGCGGCTAAACCAGAGACAGTTACCAAATTTACCTGGGAGAGAACTGACCCTGCTTGTATTAAATAGTGGCGTACTCGTTCCAGTAGCGGCAGTTCATCCGGTACAAGGCTCTTAACCTCATGCAAGCTAATAGCATTGCCAATTGCTTTAGCATCCAATCCTGCCTGAGCAAAGTCTGCACAACGGTTAAGCCCAACTCCCACAATTACGCGAGTCTGATTGGGAGTTGAAGACGCAGCTTCACATAAAATCCCTGCCAGTTTGCGACCTTCCATCAACACATCATTGGGCCATTTCAATCGCAACATTCCTTGCCAATCGGGGAGCAAATCTTCAACAGCATAGATCACTGCTAGACCTGCTGCTAGACTAAGACCAGGTAACTGCGAGGCAGGCAGGCGATCGAGCACGAAACTGGCAGTCAAGACTCCAGGTGGTGAATACCACCTGCGCCCGTGCTGACCCTTCCCTGCAGTCTGGTTACGGGTAAAGACGACATCACCATGACTGAGATCGGCAGCATGGTCAATCGCCCAGGCATTGGTACTTGGGCAATGCTCAACCCAGTATATCCACGAAGGTAGGTTGGCTGGATGAGGAACGTCGGATGAAAGTTGACCCAAAAAAAGAGAATGGGAGTGTCTTGATTGCAGTACTATCCATGATAGGGCTAAAAAGCCTCCCATTTTTGGCATAATTCAAAGTTGAGGTGCCGCTCCGCGTTTTTCTAGGCAGGGCAGATTGTGATCGCAAGCTTCGACTCGTCCTTCTAGCAGACCAATGTTGCTTCTAGACTTTACATTATCTGGTAATAACACACGCCTGAGGCATAGCTGATTTCCTGTTGTTTCTCAAGGATTTGAATTCAGCTTTGTAAACTAGAGGAACTTCGTCTTGAGTGGATAAGGTAACTCACTATTGACACCTAAGTATTTTTGTGGCACATCTTAGAATGAAGTGGCACAAAAAGCGATTTGATGGTTGATTCCTCCAGACAAACAGAAGTCCATTTGGGTCGGCAAGGACGGCTAGTCATTCCGGCTGCTTTAAGGCGGTTGTTAGGCTTTGAGGAAGGAGACATATTGATTGCTCGTCCTGAGGAAGGGCGATTGATTTTGGAGAAGCAGGAAACTATTAAACGGCGGCTAAAGGCAAGATTTTCACAATTACCAAAAGGAACCAGTTTGGCGGAAGAGTTAATTGCCGAACGCCGTGAAGAAGCTAACCGGGAAATGAACGAATGACAGTGGTTTTGGATGCGTCGGCGTTGCTTGCCTACTTGCAGGATGAGCCGGGGGGCGACGCGATCGAGGAAGTATTGGCTGAAGTGGTGATGTCGAGTGTGAATTGGGCGGAGGTGGTGCAGAAATCGGTGGCGGCGGGAGTGAACGTCGATGGAATGCGAGAGGATTTGGAGGCGCTGGGTTTGGAGATTGCTCCCTTCTCCTCCAAAGATGGGGAAATGACCGGTCGGCTGTGGCTGCAAACTAGGCAAGCGGGTTTGTCGTTGGGAGACCGTGCTTGTTTGAGTCTGGGATTGAAGTTGAATGTTCCCGTTTTGACCTGCGACCGCATCTGGGCAACCCTTGGGTTGATATTAGATGTGCAAGTGATTCGGTAGTAAGGTTGCACTCATCAAAATATTTAACTTAGTAAGCTTAGCTCTTGTAATTGTTGTAGACAGCTCTGTTAGAGTGCCTTCTCTGGTAAACCCGTGAATCCATAAACAGCCTCTAAAAGTTCTGTGGTGGTAGCTCTTTTCCTTGGCTTCGAGGCACATTTTCAATTTTCAGGGTTTTCACAATCGCCCCAACAGAGCCACTATTGGTGATGACCGCAGTTGTGCTGGGAACAAGGGCGTTTGAAGGTTGAGAAAAAAGCATCACGGGCATCATTATTGAGGGAATCCTCTACCCGATCTAGTGCTTGCTTCGCTTTAAGAAGAATTTTCAAAAAGGCTAGCTGGCTCTTCCATGCTTGGCGAGGAAGAAGGAAATGCTGAGTGTCACCGTGACCATCAAAGCTATCTTTCAACGACTCAAGGGAACGCCTGTGGCAGCTCCGGCGACTTAACGTTCCGCCCTTAGCAACTCCAGCGGCGCGCCCTTTGCAGCTCAAGAGTGCAAGCTCAAAATTATCTGTCATATCATGATGAACTGGCTCTTGCCTTTGAAGGCTAGCACTGTTAGAAGATTTATTTACATTATTCATCTGTTGCGAACCTTGCGTAAAATGCTTTTACACTTTCTAGGGACATAGATTTCTCCTTTTTATGAAGGCTTAACATAAGCTTTGAATTCGGACATCCACTCGAAATTGAGAGGATAGGATTGGGAACAATTCTGTTCCTGCGAAATTATCCTATTCTTTTAAAAAAGGCGAGTAGCCAAGAATT
>JAFASY010000225.1 GCA_019244235.1 Chroococcidiopsidaceae cyanobacterium CP_BM_ER_R8_30 | reverse complement strand
ACATCAATTCCTATGAAGACTTCTTTCCCTGTATAGGAAGCTTGTTCTGTGTTTTTCATATAACACTTCCTTGTCTGCAAAAACTAGATCGTCTACAAAAAGTTTGACATTGTTTTTTAACTCATACAATCCATCATAGGAACATCTTGCCCCAAATTGAGATCTGTATAGTTTCAAATAAAAGTGCTTATCCACGCTCCGTTTGGTGTTGCAGCCTATGAGTCATTTAAATATTTTAGTCGCCATTGCAATTCTTTAAAACGATACGTTCCTGCCTAACACAGATAACATTTGCCAATATCTACATCGGGATCGCTCAAGGTGCGTTTGAGGCTGCCAAGGAATATACAACAGAAAAGACAAGACCTTGGCTAACTTCTGGGGTGGATAGTGCAAATCAAGATCCTTATATCTTGCAGCATTACGGTGATATGTGGATCGATCTACAGGCAGCAACTGTTTTAGCAGATCGGGCTGGGGAATTGTTGCAAGTGGCATGGGCAAAGGAATCAAAACTTACTGCACAAGAGCGTGGGGAATGTGCAATTGCGATCGCAACAGCCAAAGTAGCAGCGACCAAAGTGGGATTAGATATTACCAGTCGCATGTTCGAGGTCATGGGTGCTAGAGCAACGGCTGGACAATATCGCTTTGACCGCTACTGGCTCAATCTTCGCACTTTTAGCCTTCACGATCCAATAGATTATAAAGTGCGTGCCGTTGGTAATTGGGCTCTCAACGGTGAGTTACCAATCCCTGATTTTTATTCATAGAAGGGCACGAATGATGCTATGCAGTCTAACCAGCAACTGCCTTTCCCGTAGTTAAAATTAGTTTACAAACAGCTTCTGAGATGAGTTTCTAAAACTGGTGAGAGAAATTATTGAGGATTGTCCAAGACTGAACTGTAGGCTTGCGGCTCTGTGAGGCGGTGTTGTATATTACCCCGTCGAGCCTTTGCAATCTCCTGATAAACCTTCTTGCGAGCCAGATTGACACTGCCCAGGGGTTCGTGTTCAGGGAGAGTATGCCAGGGCGTGAATGACAGCCCCTCATCCAGCCGCTTCCGCTCCTCGAAGTCAAATTTCTGAGCTGGAATTTTGACGGTTGCCAGTTTGATAAATGGTGAATCCTGCTCTTGCCACTCTTGCATTGGGTCTTCAATGGGCGTTTTCTCATCGTCAACATAGAGCTGCACTAGGAAGTCAAAGGTGGCATCTAGCCCATCTTCTGACAGATATTTGACCATTGCCTCGCGTAAGTAAGTCTCTGAAGTAGGGGTTGAACCCGGAGTATCTGAGGAGTGAGGTTTTATAGAAAACTTAATGACTTGAGATCCCAATTGATAAGGAGTCGTACTCCAATATTGGACCAGTAACGGATTGGCAACTTGCTTGCTAGTGATCGCTTTAATGACTTCAAACGTGAGGGCTAGCGATCGCAACTCTTCTTCATTTGCCTGCCCCACACTGGCTTTCGTCAGGTTGGCAAATCCTTGGGCATCGCGCACAATGAAGATTGGATGATTAATCAGCAGAAAGTCCTGGGTTTCCTTCTCAACATCCAGCACCTTTTCACCCTCTACCTGTAGAAGTTTGATGGCAAGTGCTCGAATATCGGGATCAAGATCTGACCTGAGCTTGCCGCGCTTCTCTGCCTCGGATGCACTGGAGAACCTTGCCCAAAGAGAGTAGGTCTTGGGCTGGGCAAAGATACCTACTTTCAACGATTCAGGAATCTTGTCCTCAACTTTAAACTCTCCCCAAACTAAGCCGTGACTTTTAGGATGATCTTTTCGCAGATCTGGCCCCTTCTGGGCTTGAACGTTGAGATCGATGTTCAAGATAGTATCGGTCGCAGCTTCCTGTGCAGCAGCAGATAAATTGGAATCGCTCATTGCTCTTTATCCTTAGTTGCAAGATAATGCGAGTGTTTCAATCACTACGCTTACCCGAAGTTGGAGCTTACAAGTCTTACCCACTCGCTATAAAGTCGCGCAGTGACAGGCAATTCAAAAACCACAGATCCAAAAATTACGTTAACTCGCTTGGTATGCTGTGCTTTAGATTTACGTAGTATAATCTCACGGACAGATGCAAAAAGCAAGTTAGAAGAGAGCAAAACCAACCTTATCAAACGCTATTAAAGTTCTGGATTACCGAGAAACCTTCTGAATCCGAAGAAAGATTTCCTGGTCTGAGGCAGAAGAGTACTCGCATTCCCGCAGACTGGGCTGCCCTTAGCTCAGCCGCTACATCTGAAATAAACAGAATACGAGCAGGGGGGATCTTAATGGTTTGGGCAATTTTGTGGTAGCTGTCTGCCTCTTTTTTCGGTCCCATTTCTGTATCAAAATAACCACTCAAAAAGCCTGTCAAATCTCCGACTTCGGTGTATCGAAAGAGAAGCTGTTGTGCCTGCACGCTCCCCGATGAGAAGATAAACAACTTTTTGAGTGCACTTGTCCAACGTTCAAAGGCCGATTTGACATCGGTAAAAATTTGCGAACGCAGCGTCCCATCCCGGTAGCCCTGTTCCCAAATCTTTCCCTGCAAAGACTTCAGTCCCGTAGACTTCCTATCGATTGAAATCAAGTAGTCAATATAAGGAACTGCTCCGGAAGTTTGGTTATCCTTCTTCCACTCTGGTACAGAGAGATCCTGAGCAATATCAGCTTCATACTCTTGCCATAAACGTTTCAGATCTGCTTGCACCGGGATATCCTGTGCATGAGCTTGCAGAAAAGACTCTACGTGCACTCGGGCAAACGGAAACAAGATCCCCAAAACATAATCAACCGGAGTCGTAGTTCCTTCTATATCTAGCAATATGGCATCTACGCAATCAGAATTAGTCATGATTCAAGTCAGAAAGGCGGAACAAGCCGACAAACCCTTTGTCTCTCACTTAGAGCAGGCATATTGGAACAAACATGCTTTTACTGCATGGGGAGAATGGCGTGACGAACGATTTGAAGAGGTCTGGACGGACAACGGCTACGAAATCGTTCTCTTAAATGATGTGCGCGTTGGTCTATTTAGGGTCAGTCGGCAAGGTGTCTCACTCTATAATAAATGCAATCCATGTCACGTCAGCATATCGCAATTTTGGGATTGGGAAGTGGATTCTTAGCTACATAGAAGCACGGGCAAAGCTCTTACATCTATCACAGGTCAAGCTAAGAACGTTCTATACTAACCCTGCTAGACGGTTATATCTACGTCATGGGTTTCAAGATGTGCTTGTAGACAAGAACTGGGCTTTTATGGAGAAAAAGCTTTAGCGAACACACTCAATTTGTCCTCCGTCACAAAGTTGTTGACAAATCAATGCTCAGAGTAAGTCTGTTACTCATAGAACACGAGCGTTCGTAGCTCAATGCTCTCGCGTGCAGGAGCATCAGCGAGACTGGTGGGATCGTCAAAGGCAGAGTGGGCAGAAAACCTCGCTCTACCGTCTTCCTCAGAGTCGAAACACTTGATCAATAGCGCCTGATCTCGGTGCATCAAGGGAAAGTAAAACCATTGGTGGTCTGAGTTGTAGGTGACTCCGTAGGTTTCACCAACTCGATCGGGATACACCAAGTCGCTTGCTACCCAATCTGTAGGCGCAATGCTGCGAGCATCACAGACTGCTAAGGGAGACTCCTGAATCGGACTCGCGATCGCTCTCCACACGTTAATGATGCCAAATCGATTTTTCAGTAAAGCATCTGGGTTATCTTCGCCAATCCGATTCAACACCCAGCGCCCGCGACTATAACCAGAGTTGGCAGTATAGTCGTTATGGACGCGCTTTCCCGGCTCTCTAATGGTGTTAATTCCGGGTTGCGAGCGCTGAGCGTTACGCACTACATGGTCAAAGACCACTACTCTAACAGCATCTGTTTGCTCCTTAACAAACTGTTCGGCTTCCGGATAGTAAACTCGTTGTACCTCATCATCATCGTAAAAGTCCTGCACCGCAGTCTGATAATCCGCCAGGGCAAACCCTTCTCGATCGGGGGAAAACTCAGAGGCGATCGATCTCCCATCAAAGATTGGTACAGTATGCACGTCAGGAGTTGCGCTGCGTTGAGGCGTGGCTGAAGCTGGTATGTAGGCGTAATTGATAGGCTTCTCCTTAGGACGAACAATATATGTCAGATCTGCCTTAACATACGGCAGTTCCGCAAAAATGGACTTATTTAGAACTTGACTGTGTTGACTCATAGGTAGCATCCTCATTTTCACAACAATTCAATCAGCGCTAAGAAAGCATGAGTTCTACTGTCCCTTTGGCTTCGTGCTTCACAACAGTTGGTTATTTGCTGTAGAACCATGCCTCCTCAATCAATTGCATTTTAAGTGGATTATGCTCGCTCCTTTAGAGAGAGGTTGACAGTGATGAAACTTAAAACTACAATAAACCGATAGAGATTGTGTATTTTAAGTTAGTATCTCACAGCTAACTCTAAAACACAAGCTTGAGTTTGGCTATTTTACATCTAGTAGTTGATGTTGCTAGACTTACGGCAAAATTAGTCTCTACCTTTCTCGCTCAACGATTTTACAAGTATGTCGTATCAACCTCATCAACTGCCGAAATAGATCGGGTTATTACTACTCTCCAATTAGTCATCACACTCGTGCCCCCTATCGAAGCACAATGAATAATCTTTTATTGACCCTGGTTCTCTCATTCATTATTAGTTTGTGTACGGCCGCAGTGTTAACAGCAGTGTTCTAGCCTCCATTGGCTGCTAATCTATTGGCTACTTATTAATTCTCTTCTGAATTAATAGAAGAAAAATAATAGTTATGAAATCAAACATGTACTAAATTTCACGGTGTCAGAAGGGAGATTGATCGTGAAAAATAATCAAATAGAAAGTCACACCACTAGGTTGTAGATAAGTGGTGTGACGGCAAGTATGGAGGTAAATGTCAAGTGTTAGACTTGTGGTTTCAGCGATATACCTAAATATTATTTCTCAGTACCTTCTTTTGTCTGTCATCGAAAGCACATTAACCAACTTTTTCAAGCAATCAACTTTACCTCGTTTCTCATGGAAGTAGCGGTGAGTACCTAAGGGAAATAGTCTTACCATCTGACTATTTGTTGTATAATACAGTAAACCAACCAATTTACAGCAGTTAATTGTTTTTAGAGTTGTTCCTGTGTTGTTCTTTGGGTTGTGGAAGCGGAACAGACTGAATTTATAAAATTTTAGTTCGAAGGCTTTAAACTGATGTGGTTAAAGATTTCAGAAGCTAGTTTCTCTTGTTCCACTTCCACATTTCATCAAGTTCCACTTAAGCTATGAGAGTAGGAAGATCTCATGAACAATTGCCCTTGCTGCACTGGAAACCTGTTGCGTCATGTCCGTAGCTCTAAAATCTATTGGTTCTGTCCAAATTGCTGGCAGGAAATGCCAAATCTAACTTCTGCGACTCAAGGGTTTGCCGGAGACGGCTCCGGCACGGCGGATAAAGGCGAAGCGTTTTCCATTGCTCCCGGAGGTCGCCTCCGGGCGGACGATAAAGCCTGTGGGAGACCCGCAGGCAACGTCCTTGAGAATGGCGGGGTCGATGCGATCGACCCCAACCGCCTCAACTTCCTTAAGCAAGCTAAAAGCAACAAAGAATTAGTAATCAAAGTCACCGCCACCTAGACCACCCGGGCCTGGTCCAGCAGGAGCTGTTTCCTTGGGTTCTGGCTTATCGACCACGATCGCTTCAGTGGTTAGCACCATGCCTGCGATCGATGCTGCATTTTGCAACGCTGAACGGGTCACCTTAGCTGGGTCAACAATTCCTGCTGTGAACAAATCAACAAACTCACCTGTGACAGCATCGTACCCCACATTAAAATCTTTTTCTCTAATGCGCTCAGCAATCACGGCACCGTTTTGACCAGCATTCTCAGTAATTCGCTTCAGGGGTGCCGCAAGCGCTCTGGACACAATCAAAGCTCCTGTTAGCTCTTCGCCTGTCAAATTAGCGTTCGCCCAGGTTTCCAGAGCAGGAGATAGGTGAACTAGAGTTGTCCCACCTCCAGGAACAATTCCTTCTTCAACTGCGGCTCTGGTAGCGTTGATAGCATCTTCCAGGCGCAGCTTCCGGTCTTTCAACTCCGTTTCGGTAGCGGCACCGACTTTTACCACCGCAATCCCACCCGACAGCTTCGCCAGTCGCTCTTGCAGCTTCTCTTTATCGTAGGAAGATTCAGTTTCTGCAATTTGACGACGGATTTGCTCAACTCGTGCTTTCACAGCCGCTTCATTGCCATCGGCAATGATGGTGGTGTCATCCTTGGTAATCGTTACCCGACGAGCTTTGCCAAGCTGATCGAGCTTAGTTGCATCTAACCTTAAACCCGCATCCTCTGTAATCAACTGCCCCCCAGTTAGCACCGCAATATCTTCCAAAATAGCTTTGCGGCGATCTCCAAACCCAGGCGCTTTCACAGCAGCCACGTTTAACACACCCCGCAGACGATTGACTACTAGCGTTGCCAGTGCCTCTTTCTCAATGTCTTCTGCCAGAATCAGCAAGGGGTGACCTGAGCGAGCAACCTGCTCCAGCACGGGCACAAGATCTTGAACCAGGGCAATCTTTTTATCTGTGATCAGCAGGAACGGCTCATCCAGCACTGCTTCCAGTCGTTCGGTATCCGTCGCAAAATAGGGAGAAATATAGCCCTTGTCGAAGTTCAGTCCTTCCGTCACTTCCAGTTCAGTGGTGACAGATTTACCTTCTTCCAGGGAAATCACACCCTCGCGCCCAACCTTCTCCAAAGCCTCAGCAATCAGGGCACCTACCTCTTCATCATTTCCAGCGGAGATGGCAGCGACCTGGGCGATTGACTTAGAATCTTCGATTGGACGCGCATGTTTTTTGATCCTATCAACTAAAAACCCAGTGGCTTTGTCAATCCCACGCTTGAGTTCGATCGCATTCGCCCCCGCGGTTACATTCCGCAAGCCTTCTTTGACAATAGCTTGAGCCAGAACTGTTGCCGTTGTCGTACCATCTCCAGCAGCATCGTTGGTCTTGGAAGCAGCCTGACGGATCAGAGCTACACCCGTGTTTTCAACGTGGTCCTCCAGCTCAATCTCTTTGGCAATAGTGACTCCATCATTAATAATTTGGGGAGCGCCGAACTTCTTCTCTAGAACAACATTACGACCCTTCGGACCCAGTGTTACCGCCACAGCTTCCGTCAGGGCATCGATACCCTTTTCCAGTGCGCGACGAGCATTTTCGTTGTAGATGATGCGTTTAGCCATAGTTTGACCTTGGATTTTGAATACTCTTTTAGCTGTCTGACGAAATAAGTTCTTCCCAAGTGAGAGGATCGCTAAATGACTGTCCCGACTGCGAGGAAGTATTTATAAGCTGTTTCTTAGAGAGCAGTAGTGCTTTGACACTGATAACAATAATTAGAGGTGTAAGGATGAGTAAATAAAGAGCCGGGATAATTAAGAATATAAGCCAATGCAGCAGCCACCGATAAACTGCTAAGGACTGCCTTCGTAAATTTTTGATAACAGGAATTGTTGTGTAGCGATGTTCGATAGAGTTCACCATTGTTTTTATTTCTCGACTTCTACAATCTTTGAACCCGCCTTGCAGTAGTTGTGCCTGAAGGGCAAGTAGAAACCTAAAATTGCACAACTATGAGGGATAGCGGATTTGAATAGTCCGGTAATTACGGTAAGCCTATAGCTTTACCGTAGATTAAGTACCCATCTTGTCACAATCAACTTAAAAAAGCAAGTACTAAACAGATTTATCTTCTTCTAGTGAACCCAGTCGTCGCATCTTAGGAGAGAGCAATGCAATGGTCAGGACAACCGCGATCGTACCAATTCCGCCTCCCACAACTGCAAGAACTGGTCCAAATAGCGCCGATACCAAACCCGATTCAAAACCGCCCAACTCGTTTGAGGCACCGAGAAAGACACTATTAACCGCAGAAACTCGACCGCGCAAATGGTCGGGCGTACGAATCTGTACTAGCGTGTGGCGGATGATCACACTGATATTGTCAAATGCACCACTCACCGTCAGCATCAACACCGATAGCCAAAACGAGCGCGAGAGCCCAAAGATGACTGTTGCCACTCCAAACCCTGCTACAGCCCATAGCAAAGTCTTGCCAGCTCGCTGAAGCGGCGGCATATGAGCTAGCCCAATTGCCATGCCGATTGCTCCAATTGAGGGAGCAGCTCGCAGCCATCCTAGTCCGGTTGGTCCGACATGCAAAATGTCTCTAGCAAAAATCGGCAGCAGCGTTACGGCTCCTCCCAGTAAGACGGCAAACATATCGAGGGTGATCGCACTCAGAATAATTGGGTCATGCCGAACAAACTGGATGCCTCCTGCCAGGGTTTTGAGAGAGGGTGCTTTCGCTAAACGGGCTACGGGTTTGCTAGCAATCAGGGCAATCAAGCCAAACCGCGCGATGGACAGAATGGCATCAAAAATATAGACATCGGTCGCTCTGTTCTGGACGGCAATCATTACGCCTCCTAAAGCAGGACCAATTACCGTAGCCAGCTGAAACGCGCTGCTGCTCCAGGTTGCCGCATTGCTAAAAATAGACATTGGTACAAGAGTAGGCAGAAATGAATCGCTGGCTGGTTGGTTAAAGGCTCTTGCGATGCCAATGAGAAACAGACAACCATAGATCAGCGCGATCGACCCTTGCGTGTAAGAAAGGATTGCTAACAAGAGCGAACCGATAGCTAGCATCAGCTGTGTATACATAACTGTGAGCTTGCGCTCAAATCGATCTGCTACATGACCTGCAAGCAGGGTCAGCGCAAACACCGGAATCACCTGAACCAGTCCGACTCCTCCCAGCACCAATGCGCTTGATGTGCGTTCGTATAGCTCCCAACCAATT
>JAFASY010000195.1 GCA_019244235.1 Chroococcidiopsidaceae cyanobacterium CP_BM_ER_R8_30 | reverse complement strand
ACAGCGGCAGTCCATTGGGAATGAAATTAGCTTATCCTACAACAGTCTTGAGCGGGATAGTACTTGAGAAACGGTTTATAAATAGAACATTAGTCTGAAAAGTAAAATTTAGTACTATAAACTTATGAATGAGGAAAGTAATAATGTTAGGATTTTTGTTAGCAAAAATCCTAATTCATCAGCGATATTTAAGAGTTAATTACATCATTTAATATTGCATAGAATATTTATAGGATAGGGCTTTTGCCTCACCACTACTTCCATATCACTGTCCAAAATTGCCTATCTTTGAACTATGCCGAAAGTATACTTGAAGGTTATAAAATGTAAATCACTATACCGGGCTTAAGCAGACTTCTTCAACACCTCTGGAACATAACCGATGACTCCATCAACTGACTCAAACCACCCGGTACCCTCACCCTCAGCTACGCTTACTGAGGCGCTGGAAGAGCTGCTCCACTTTGGTGCCGCAATGCTGCGTGCCGGCGATGCTGCATTCAGGGTGCGGCAATGGATGGGAGTGATCGCGCGCAGGATGGACCTTGATGCGCTGGCGGTGCAGCTGGCACTTGGCAGCATCAACGCCAGCGCGCGTCGTGACAGCAAGCTGGCGACGTTGGTGTGCGAGATAGGGGCACCGAGCATCAACACCTGGAAAATTAGCGCGCTGGAAGAGATTGCGCGCAACACCCAGCCGGGGATGACACCACGCGAGCTTGCCGCAAAACTAGCGAAGATTGAGGCGGCACCGCCGCTCTATTCCATTACCCAGATCGGCACCGCGGTCGGTGTTGCGTCGGGCGCATTCGCCTTCCTCAACGGCGGTACAGTCCTTGAGGTGGTGGCAGCGGCGATCTCCGGCGGCTTCGGTCAATGTCTGAGATCGCTGTTGTTGCACCGACGGTTCAACCAGTACGCCGTCACAATGCTGTGCGCCATGGTCGCCTCCGGTATCTACTGCCTGATTGTAGCCGTGTTGCCCTATGCCGGTTTCGGCATCGCGCGTCACACCGCCGGCTTTATCTCATCGGTTCTGTTCCTGGTGCCCGGCTTTCCTCTAGTCGCGGCCCTGATCGACCTACTGCAACACCAGACTGTTGTCGCCCTCCAACGGCTCGCTTACGGCACGATGCTGCTACTGACTGCCGCGCTTGGCCTCTGTATCGTCATCGCCTTGGTCGGTTTCACCATAGCGCAGCCGCCGTCACACGATTTTGGAGAACTACAGACGCTCGTCCTACGAGCACTTGCTAGCTTCTCCGGCAGCTGTGGCTTTGCAATCCTCTATAACAGCTCAGCGCACACTGTGCTCGCCGTCGGCATACTCGCCCTCGTAGGTAACGGACTCCGGCTGGCGCTACACGATGCTGGCATGATGCTAGCTCCGGCAACGCTGCTCGGCGCGCTCGCGGTGGGGCTGATGGCATCGTTGGTGTACCGTCGCCTCAAGGAGCCGCGCATGACGCTTACGGTCCCTGGGATCATCATGATGGTACCTGGTCTCTACGCCTTCCAAACGATCGTGCTGTTAACTCAGGGCGCGATACTTTCCGGGCTGCAGGCGGCGGTCTTGGTCGGTTTCGTCATTGGTGCAATGGCGGTGGGGCTAGCAGCGGCGCGTTTTGTCACTGAGCCTCGGTGGCTTAGAGAATAGGGTTCTGGTAAATGGTATAGCTATAACCGGAAATCCAGATAACGAGAAGAATAGGGATCGCTGTCCAGGTAATCTCTAAGCGCAAATTGCCGCGGATCGCAGGCGCATCACTGCTGTCATTTCTTGCAGCCCGATAAACTAAAATTGAACAGAGCAGCGTTCCTGCTACTCCTAGGAAGACGATCGCCCCCAGGGTGACCAGGAAGCTAAACAAATGCCCCACCTGTTCTGCTTCGACAGTAGCTGGGAGGGGAAGCCAGTCATAGGCTTCCTGGCCTAGCCATTGGCTGACCAGAATAATCGTCAGCACGAAAATCGCCAGTAGCCCAAAGTTAAAAATTCGCATAATCAAAAGGGTTGGGATTGTCGGAGAATTTGATTGGGATTTGCACCTTGCCGGAGCAGCTGAGCCGCCGTATTATGAACGCCAAACTCGGCTCCCAGTTGTGCTCCCAAGGTGCCGTGGACAAACATGTATCCCAGAATAAAAATCCCAGCCAGCAAATAGCTCCACTGCACCTGCCTAGGGTTATTTGCCCGCCAGCGAAACCGCTGGTAGCCCCGCCAAATGGTCATCGCCACAATCATAGTCAGCAGTAAAACACCCCCCACGCCGTGTAAGAGCATGGTCGAACCGGCTCCCAAACCCCAGTCGCTTTTCATTTCCGTTGGTGGCTGTGCCAGCAGGATCTCGAAAAAGCCTGCCGCCACGGTGAAAAATGAAATCACGGATGCAGCGACAACATTATACCATCCGACATCGAAAAAGTTAAACCGACTGACAGGGATGACAAAAAACTTCAGAATCGCTCGTTCTAGGGGAAATAACGTACCAGCGATATCGAAGAGAATGCCAATAATGAATAAACCTAGGGTCAGATGCACCAGGTTGGCGTGCAGGGGAAACCGATAGGGTAAGCCATTGACCCCCAGGTCAATTCCCAATTGTTTTAGCTGTTCAATTAATTGGGGGTTCATTGCAACAACCCCTTTCTTGTTGCTTCAACGATGGGCAACGTGTGTAGTCCATAGACCCAATTCACCAGATTACCGAGATAGATTTGCAAACAGATTAGACAGAGCAAAACCGTTGTCACACCCAGGTAAACCACAGGTATCTTTAATGGATTACGGATGCGAATAACAGCCCGCCATGCTGTAATCGCCACCAGAAACACCGAAACTGACCAGCCATTCACCGTATGCCAATTTAATGCTGGTTGGGCAGCCGGATAGGGTTGAGCCAGGGCAGCTTCAAATTCACCAAAAATCACAGCCACAAAGATAGCCACAGAAGCAACCACCCAGTTCCACCAACTGACTTCAATTAAACGGTGATTCCGGCTGAGGTAGCCTGCGATGTCACTAAAATAAGCAAAAAACACCATCGCAATCACAAAATGAACGACGACCGGATGGATGGTATCTGGATAGGGGAGATTCTGGTTATTCAGAGAGAGCAAGACCATGACATCTACCTAGACATAGTTTTAAGGTGGGGATTTAGTGAGACTGCCTGCTGTAGGCGACGACGGTTTGAGTCTTTCAGCTGGTGGAGTTTGCAGCCCGTTATAGGCAGCAATCAGGAAGGCAAGTGGGGCGAGGATTGCCAATGCCTTTACCAGAGTTCGCTGCTGTCGCTCAGCAGGAGAGAGGGGAATTGCTTGTGGGGTGAGCTGAGAAACTGGTTTGGGTTTGTGATAATGATGGAAGAGTTCTTCCTTAAGCCATTCGGTTGTGGCCTTAAAGTCGTGTAAGGGTGTGGGCAGCATCTCCAAATAGGTAGCGTTGCGTATCAGGTCAGCGGGCTTGCCAGTAATCTGCACTTTGTCAAACAGATTAGCCACGCCATTACCCAAGCCCAATTTCATTAAGGTGCCCCTTAGCTTTACCTGGGCGGAGAGAGGTGCAGCTCCTCGGGTTAGGGCAATCAGATTGTGGGCAATGATTGCACCCTGCTGGTACGCTACCTGGGCTAGAGCTGGTTGCCGTTGTCCCTGAGCCGTCGCACAATCCCCTGCGGCAAAAACATCGGGAAAACCTAGCAGTTGCAGGCTCGGAGTTACGAAGGGCAGCCCTCGCCGATCCCGATGCTCTGCCGGAATTTGGGAACTGAGATGCTCGATGAGCGGATTGACTGCTGTGCCTGCCGTCCAGATCGTGGTCTGCGTCTTCAGGGTTGCGATAGTCGTGCCACCCGCAGGCTGATATTCTATGCGGTCCCCATGCACAGCCTTGACGCTCACCCCTAGTAACAACTCAATGGGCACAATCCGCGTTTTGAAAGCATGCAGGGCGATATCCTGCAAGTGAGCGTTGACATCCCCAGCGAGAATGTCTTTGCCGTGATTGATCAAGACAATTCGGATCTCGTCAATTTTGCTGCTCAGTTTCGCGTACCAGTAGGGCAACAGATCCGCCAGCGTTGCTGCCATTTCTACTCCCGTGGGACCAGCACCAACAATGGCGACGGTGAGTAGGGATCGCCGTTCGCTTTCATTAGAGGTCTGGCTAGCCCGCAATAGACAATCGCGTAAATGTCGCTCTAGCGCAATGGCCTCTTTCCGCAAGCGGAAGGCAAACGCATTTGCCTGTGCGCCCTGTTTGAGTTGATTGATTCATGGTTGCCAGTCCCATCTCATATATGTAGTACCGTTCCCATAAAGCCTCTTGAGGTATTGCAGATTCCCAAACTCCTCACACCATGAACGGTATTCAGACAAGGCTTTTGTATTCAGGTTTGTAGACCTGTGACTCAATGAAAGTACGCAAATCGGTTGGCTTTGTCACCCCTGCCAGATTGCTGTCAAAGATGTTTTCGGCAACCTTCTGGGCAACATGCAAGGAAGTCTTGAGAATTTCGGACTGCGGCGGATAGATCAGTCCAACATCCAGATCGGATTGTGTAACCTGCTCTGCCACAGCCTTAGCAGCAGTGATAAACATCTCATCAGTAACCCGTTTCGCTTGGGTCGCGTATATAGCCATTCCCATGGCCGGAAAAATGTAGACGTTATTTCCCTGCCCAGGGACAAACGTCTGGTTGCCGTACTTCACGGGCGCGAAGGGACTGCCGCTGGCAAACACCGCCCGCCCGCCTGACCACTTGTATGCCTCTTGGGCTGTACACTCGGAGTGGGAAGTTGGGTTCGAGTAGGGAAAGATAATTGGCCAGGGGTTGATGCGGGTCATGGCCTCAATGACAGCTTGATTGAAGGCTTTAGCTACGGTGCTAACTCCGATAATCGCTGTGGGTTTGAGGTCGGCGATCGCGGCGACAAAGTCATCGATAGGGGCGTGGGGATGGGCGAAGGGTTGCTGGAAGTCAGCCAAATCAGTGCGGCTTGACTGGAGTAATCCTTTGCGGTTAAACAGCCAGCAACGGGCACGGGCCTGTTCTGCCGATAATCCTTCTTGTATCATGACTTGTGATAGCAATTCAGCAATGCCTGTCCCTGCCGAACCAGCCCCAAAGAATAGGAAGGTTTGGTCGGACATCTTGCCACCCGTTAGGCGAAGTCCCGCAAGGATTCCGGCAACTGCCACCGCTGCCGTTCCCTGAATATCGTCATTGAAGCAGCAGACGCGATCTCGGTAGTGTTCCAGAATGGGGACAGCATGAAAGTTGGCAAAGTCCTCGAACTGAATGCAGCACTTCGGGAAGACCTCTTGGACTGCCATGACGAACTCTTCGATGAAGGCATCATACTCGTCACCCCTAACTCGCGGCTGGCGCAAACCCAGGTAGAGCGGATCGGTAAGCAGAGTCTCGTTATTGGTGCCCACATCTAGGGTAATCGGCAGGGTGAACTGGGGAGGCACCCCAGCACAGGCTGTATAAAGGGCTAGCTTGCCAATGGGAATTCCCATGCCGTTGACACCGAGATCCCCTAAACCCAGAATCCGTTCACCGTCGGTGACGACAATGAAGCGCACATCCTGCTCAGGCCAATTTCGCAGGATTTCCTCGATCTGACCGCGACGAGCGATTGAGAGATAGAGACCTTTAGGACGCCGGAGAATGTGTCCGAATTTCTGACAAGCTTCACCCACAGTTGGAGTATAGACCAGGGGCATAAAAAGAGCCGGGTCAGACATCAGCACCTTGTAGTACAGGGTTTCGTCGTTGTCCTGTAGGGCGGAAAGATAAATATACTTGTCAAGATCTATGGTTTTGTGACCGAGCTGCTGCATTATCCGCTGGATCTGGGTTTCCTCGCTCTCGATTCCCTCTGGCAAGAGTCCTACTAAACCGAGTGCATCGCGTTCTGCGGCTGTGAAGGCAGTGGATTTATTCATGCGCGGGTGGTGGAGAATATCGAAACCCCGCAACTCGGATGGAGATGGTTTGATGTCTATAGTTGTTTCAAGCATAGTTTTACCTTTTGTTTCTGACTGGTTATTAGTTTTGGTGGGGGCGACTATTAGCCGCAGCGACTCGGCTGCCCCACTCCAGCAGTTCTTTGGTACAGTCGTCCCGATCGATAATGCATTCAATCAAAGCCAATCCCTGATGAGCTTGAGCTTGACCGATGGCTTCAGCCAGTCCGCCTTCAGTCTGCACCCGGCAACTCCAGCCCTTGCCCTCACCCGCATTGAAAACTTGCACCAGGCCGGCATAGTCCCAGTTTTTGATGTTGTTATAGGGCCCGTCGTGAATTTCGACTTCGATGGTGTAGCCGCGGTTATTGATCAGAAAGATTATGGGATTCAACCCAAAACGAATCATGGTGGAGACTTCCTGGGCAGTTAATTGAAAGGAACCGTCCCCAATCAGGGCGATCGCTCGTTTCTCTTTGCCCAGCCCGAGAGCGTAGCCTAGTAAGGCCCCAACCGCCCAGCCAATCGAACCATATTGCATTTGAAACTCATAGAGGCAGCCATCTGGTAGCGTGATTTTCTGCCCATTGAACCAGGAATCTCCTGTTTCCACTAACAGGGCAGAATTGTCTGTCAGGATAGACTGAACCTGTTCGCGAATAGCCCGCGTGGTCAGAGGAGCTTCGCTTTGCAGAGCTTGAGGGGGCAAAGGCTGTTCGTGAATGCGCTTAAAAGCCTTGAAGGAAGATGCATTGGGCTGAATTTGAGAAGCCAAAGCAGTGAGAAATTCCTGCATATAGACCTGAGGGTATTCCTGTCCGGCCAGAATTACCCTGTCTGGCTGCACTTCAATCAGTTTTTCGTGGTTGACTAGACTCGACCAGCCTACAGTGGTGTAATCGTTAAAGATGGGACCAGCGAAGAGGTAGGCATCGCAGGATTCAATAATTTCGGCGCAACCAGGACTGCTAACCTGACCCCAGTAGCAGCCAATGTACTGGGGGTGGGTTTCGGGAAACATGCCCTTAGCGTTCGGCATAATGGCAACGGCGTATTCGGAACGGTCTGCGAGTTGACGAAAGCTAGAGATCGCCTCAAAAGCCCGTAATTTAACCCCAGCAACTAAGGCTGGTTTGACTGCTCGGTTGAGCTTAGAGGCAACCGCATCCACAGCAGCTTCAAGAGCGACAGGATTGCTTTCGACATGACGTTTGAGTTGCAACGGCACGGATCGAGGGATAGGGGCAGTGACCAAGTTGCAGGCAATTTCAATGTAAACTGGTTTACGTTTCTGGATGGCTGCTTCTAGAGCACGATGCAGGAGCCGATGGGCATCCTCAATATGCCGGATCACTACGGCTTCTGCAGTGATTTCCCGAAAGATGCAGTATTGCTGGTTGAAATCATAGTTGCCGATCGAGTGATGAATCAGATGGTGCTGACCGCGATCGTTGGAATTTGGTCCGCCGGAAATCACAATGACGGGTAAATCTTCAGCATAGGCACCGGCTACCGCATTCACCATGCTTAGACCCCCGACGGTGAAAGTTACTACCACTGCCGACACTCCCCTAGCTCGGGCATAGCCATCGGCTGCATACCCTGCATTCAGTTCATTGCAGCAGTTAATCATCTGCAAATTGGGGTGCTTCAACATCTGGTCGAGGAGAAGCAGGTTGTAATCACCAGGGACAGTGAAATAATGCTCCAACCCGATTGTTTGCAGAAGCTCGGCCAGGTACGTGCCAATATTGAGATAGGGGTCGAACCTATGCAACTCACTCATGTCAAGCACCTCAAAGTTGAAGGAACAGCGTACTGAAAATGAGGATGAAGCATTTTATTCATTGTTCAATCCCTAGCAACATAGGGCTCAACCATCTTTTTCGGATCAACAATCCGGTCATATTCCTCAGCGCTGACAAATCCCAGCTTCAGCGCTGCCTCCTTTAGGGTTAGATCGTGGTCAAGTGCATAGTGCGCGACTTGCGACGCCTTATCGTAGCCGATGACCGGACTGAGTGCGGTTACTAGCATGAGCGAACGCTGCAAGAAGTAATCGATCTGCTTACGATTTGGTTCTGTCCCTTCAATTAGGAACACTCGAAAGTTATGGCAACCATCGTGCAACAGCCGGAGCGATTTCATAATGTTAAATACGATCAGCGGCTTGTAGACGTTCATCTCTAGATAACCACCGCCGCCGCCGAAGGACACAGCCAGATCATTAGCCATCACTTGAATCGCCAGCATGGAGAGCGCTTCGCACTGAGTTGGGTTCACCTTGCCTGGCATGATCGATGAACCTGGCTCGTTCTCTGGAATATGGAGTTCAGCCAAGCCACAGCGTGGTCCACAACTTAATAACCGAATGTCGTTGGCTATTTTGTAAAGCGAAGTGGCGAGAGTCTTAAGAGTACCACTGAGCTGAACTAGGGCATCGTGAGAACCTTGGACTGTAAACTTGTTGGCAGCCGTGACAAAGGCTAGACCAGTCAAATTGGCAATTTCCTGAGCTACTCGTTTGTCAAATTCCGGCGCAGCGTTGATGCCTGTACCGACGGCTGTACCCCCTAATGCCAATCGATAGACACCCTGTAAGCTGTGCTCTAGACGCTCCAGGTTATCCTCCAGCATCCCCACATAGCCGGAGAACTCCTGACCTAGCGTCAGTGGTGTGGCATCCTGCATATGAGTGCGACCGACTTTGATAATGTCCTGCCATGCCTGCGCTTTTAGTGCAATTGCATCTCGCAACTGCTGCAACGCTGGCAGTAAGCGTTCTTTCGTCCCCTGTCCTACAGCTATACACATAGCTGAGGGGAACGAGTCATTCGACGACTGCGACATATTGACGTGATCGTTCGGGTGGACTGGTGTTTTACTCCCCAAGGGCGTTCCAGCCAGTTGGCAACAGCGATTAGAGATCACTTCGTTAACGTTCATATTAAACTGTGTTCCACTGCCAGTCATCCAGACATGCAGTGGAAACTGCTCGTGATGCTGCCCTTCGAGAATCTCGTCACAGACCTGAACGATTAGGTCCTTTTGCTGGTCTTTCAGTCTTCCATCCCGATGATTAACTATAGCAGCCGCTTTCTTAAGCACAGCATAGGATGCGATCATCTCACGAGGTATCAGATCGTCCCCGATGCCGAAATGTTCTAGCGATCGCTGGGTTTGTGCACCCCAAAGGCTCGTGGTGGGAACCTGCACTTTACCAAGACTATCAGTTTCAACACGGAAGTCAGTCATACATGACCAGTCCTTAAACTCAAAATTTCTACTACATTACTCAACTGACCAGTTATTCAGTAAGTTGAAGACATCATCATAAGTAATATATGAGATTGTCTAGTTTATCCATGCACCTTTTTGATTCCTTATCAGAATCTATGAGGCTAAGAATATTCATGAAAAACAATAACTCTTAACTTCTAGTTGCGTTTTTAATTAATAAAAGTAAAAAAACAAAAGTAGGGCATTATGATGAAAATTGTTTGGGATGATGAATCAAAAAAGCAAGTGGACCACATATAATTTAACATATTGTTACACAGTAATTAAATCCTAGAAAACGAAATTAAGTTTTAGTTAATTGTCGATTGATTGTGTCTAAAGGGCAGTGGACGATGACGGGTGCGTTCCATCGCCCAATCAATTTTTACTTCATAACTGATAAAACTTTGAATGGTTCCTATGAATTACAGAAGATAAAGATTCATTGTATTTGTGCAAGAATTATTTTCATTAGCATGAGAGTTGAGAAAGTGATGGAGATAAAGATGAAAACCAGATTTAATGCAAATTATAAGCTCGTTAAAAATGCATTTCTAACTGGTATTCTGGCGATAGGTATCGTGGGTGGAGCACCAAAGGTAGATGCTCGAACAAAGACTCAGCAAACTTTCCAGATAATCAATGCCAAGGCAATATGGGAGCCAAGCACAACTACGGTTCGCTCTATCCAAAGAACCTGTACGCAGCTATCAGGAACACAATTTGGCGAGTGTTTTGTCAATCAAATGCAGCAGTTGGGTGCTTCTCCTCAGGCAATTGCCTTCACTCGTAGTATCGGCGATATGGGGTATATGATTGGTTTCTGTCCTGCTGGCGGACCGGTAAGTGTTGCTCACGTTACCTTTCCCTTTCGAGCTAACGAGAATCAGGGCGCTTATCTCGTCAACGGCACTCCAGCACGGATTAATGTCGATGACCAAAGCTTGCTGTCGAAAAGCGAACTCAACGCTAATCCAATTTATGCAAACTTGGTTCGTAAGTACTCAGATATTCTCATGTTTCCGGAGGATCGCATCGGCACTAATGCTATCACCATAAAAGTCCGGGAGTCGGGAAGCGCTGTCTCTTCAGAGCAGCGAGGAACGACGACGCGGCACGCCAGTTGCTCCACTTGGGGAGACCCCAAGACCGCACTGGCTCGAATTTATTCGCCTTCACCTGTGATACAATCAGAGCATGAAACAAACTCTGACTCTAGTTTGTAAACTCCAACCGTTGCCCGAACAGGCCGCCAAGATTGAGGCGACGTTGAAGGCGTTTGCGGATGCTTGCAACTATGCCAACCAGGTAGTTAAGCCATCTATCCTCAGCAAACGAACCATTCAATCGCTCTGTTATGAGCAGATGAGAGAACAGTTTGGGTTGAGTGCTAACTTGGCAGTCAGAGCTTGTGCCAGAGTGGGGGCGAACCGCAAAACAGCTAAAACTAAAGGAAAGCCTGTTAAGTTGTTCAAACCCACGTCTGCTGATTACGACGCTCGTATATTTGCTTTTCGAGAGAAGGACTGGTCTGTTAGCTTGACTTTGAATGGTGGGAGAGAACATATTAAAATCGTTGTCTCTAACTATCAGATTGGCAAGCTCAAAGGTAAGGAGCCAACCAGCGCCCAATTGTGCAAGCACAGAGATGGTTTGTATTATCTGCATATACAGTTGACTGAGGATGTTCCTGAACCAATTAAACCTAATAACGTTATAGGAGTTGATTTTGGTCGTCGTGACATAGCTGTTACCTCTAAAGGGGATAAATGGGATGGAAAATCGATAAAAGCAACTAGAGACAGATTTGCTAGGGTTAGGGCGTCGCTCCAACAAAAAGCTTCGCAAGGCACAAAATCGACTCGTAAGAATTGTAGACGAGCGCTGAGACGGCTGTCGGGCAGAGAGCGAAGGTATCAATCTTGGCTGAACCATAATATCAGCAAGAGCATTGTTGAAATAGCTATCGCAACTAAAGCAGTTATTGCGATTGAAGACCTGACAGGAATTCGAGAACGTACTAATCAGAAACCCAGAAACAAAACTGAGCGTAGGCGTTCCAACTCCTGGGCATTTCATCAACTTCGCACTTTTTTGGAATACAAATGTATCCAAGCAGGAGTTGAGCTTACAGTTGTTCCGCCTGCTTACACAAGTCAAACCTGCCATCAGTGTCTGCACATTGGTTTAAGGTCTGAAAAGGGTTTCAAATGCGGTAATTGTTCTTGGCATGGTGATGCGGATTTTAACGCTGCGAATGTAATTTCTTTATTAGGGGGAGCCTTTGCAAGCCTTCCCGAACGCTCGGTACTAGCTTGTTCTTTGAATGAGCCACAGGCTAGGGCGAAAGCCCCGTCGCAAAGAGCGTGGGGTAAGCTTACGTAACACCTAGCTGCAAGCTGTACAGCCAGTACTTTGGGCGTGGATTAAATCAAGGTAATACTCTGAGAACTGGGCATAACGACTAGAGAGGCGTATTCGTCATGGAGATCCCTGGAATCCTATAAGGAACTGCTTTAGATTGGAGGCAACTATGTTCCGGAGGCGACTTAGACTAGACAGCATCATTACTAAAATCAAAAATCGCTCGCTCCTAGCGCTGGCGATCGCAGTGGGGGTATTTTGTCTACCTTTGCCTCGGTTTGAACTGCGAGTCCTGCTAGCCTATGATCTGGGGGCGTTTACTTTTCTGGCAATGCTTATTGCCAGAATGATGAGTTCTAGTAATGAGGAAACCTACCATCGCGCTCAAAGGGAGGAACCGAGTAATGTCGCTACTTTAGCTACAGTTGGGGTAATTTCGGTGGCGAGTTTAGTTGCGATTGCTCTCATGCTTGATGATACTCAAAAGGCTTCACCTTTAGTTACCAATATACATATGGGACTATCTCTGATTGCCATCTTTTTATCTTGGTTATTATTACACACTTATTTTGCATTGCATTATGCTCGCATATATTATGACGAGATAGAGCTAGTAGAGGCAGAAGAGGGTAGCTATATCAAAGGACTGGATTTTCCGACTAGAGGAGAACTAGTTAACTATCGGGATTTTCTGTACTTCTCCTTTACTATCGCTATGTGTTATCAAACCTCAGACGTCACAGTTGTAAGTGAACAGATGCGTAATCTTACGCTGCTCCATGCAATTCTTTCTTTTATATTTGTTTCCCTTATTCTTGGTCTAGTTATTAATCTAGTATCTAATGTAGTTTAAGAGGCTATCCGATTCCACGCTTGACTAATAATCTCTGGCCTAATTTGTCAGACATTATGATCTCCAGCACGAGTTCATTGTATCAAATACTACAAATCAGTCTGATTTGTTACACTTCCAGTTGATCTTAGTTCTAGCTGAGCTAATTTACCTGTGCGTAGCCATTCAGCAACACCGGAGGGAGCTTGTGCTTGCTGTAAGATCTGATGAAGTTTCTCTCCCTCTAAAACTTCATGATGAATTAGCTGTTGAGCCAGTGCCTCTAGCAATTCTCTGTTGGTAACGAGAATAGCTTGAGCAACTTTGTGAGCATTATCGATGATAGTTTTCACCTCTTCATCGATCTGTGTAAGCACGACAGGACCAACTGTGCGGCGCGTGTTCTGCCCGTCGAGAAACTGTTGTTGCTGCGTTTGTTCAATCGCAACTGGACCTAGCGCTGTATCCATTCCGTAAAGAGTCACCATCCGCTCGGCAATACTAGTTACCTTTTGAATGTCATCGCTGGCTCCTGTGGAAATCTTGCCAAAAACGACTTCTTCCGCAGAGCGCCCGCCCAAAAGTGTGGCAATTCGCCCACGTAATTCATCCTCTGCCATCAAAAAGCGGTCTTCTTCAGGAAGCTGAAGAGTGTACCCCAGCGCGCCAATACCTCTGGGAACGATGGAAATTTTCTCAACCTTGTCAGATCCTGGCATGAGAAAGCCGACAATTGCGTGCCCAACCTCATGGTAAGCAACAATTTTCTTTTCCTCAGGATTGAGAATGCGGGATTTACGCTCTAGACCTGCTACAACCCGCTCAAAGGCTTCGTTAAAGTCAGCCATGTGAACCAGTTGCTGTGCTTTACGGGCAGCTAATAGCGCCGCTTCATTAACTAGATTGGCGAGATCCGCACCCGTGAAACCAGCAGTGCGAGCGGCTAGCGCCTCGAAGTTCACATCCTCTGCTAGCTGCACTTTTTTTGCATGGACGCGCAGGATCTGTTCCCGACCTTGTTTATCAGGGCGATCGACAATGACCTGCCGATCGAATCGACCTGGACGACGCAGTGCTGGATCTAACACCTCAGGGCGATTGGTAGCTGCCAGAATAACCACCCCGGTATTACCTTCAAAGCCGTCCATCTCTGTTAACAACTGGTTGAGGGTCTGTTCCTGCTCGCTATTGCTCCCAGCAAATTGCCCACTGCTCCTTGCCTTGCCCAATGCGTCTAGTTCATCAATAAAGACAATGCAGGGGGCTTTCTCTTTTGCTTGTTGAAACAGATCGCGCACCCGAGCAGCACCTACACCTACAAATAACTCAATAAACTCAGAGCCAGAGATGCTGAAGAAGGGAACGCCTGCCTCCCCCGCAACCGCCTTTGCTAACAGGGTTTTACCCGTGCCTGGAGGTCCTACTAACAGCACCCCTTTGGGAATGACCGCACCGATCTGGGAATATTTTTGAGGATTTTTGAGGAAATCGACAACTTCAACCAGTTCTGCTTTGGCTTCATCAATCCCAGCCACATCCTTAAACGTAACACCTGTATTCCCTTCACCGTAGATACGGGCTTTGCTCTTGCCGACGGTGAGTGCTGTTCCGCCACCTGCTCCCTGCATGCGTCCGAGCGCCCATACCCAAATTCCGACGAAGATCAATGGCGGCACAACCCACCCAATTATTGTCGTCAGGAAGTTTTGCTGCTCGGGTGGAGCCGCACCAAACTCGACATTCTTTTGTTCTAAAAGAGTGACCAGAGCGGAGGTATTCGCGTCAATCCGGTTCGTGACATAAGCTTGGGAAGATTTACCAGTATCGAGCGGTTGGTCAACATTAGGCTGTGATGGTTGCGGGCTGGGAGACTTCTTTTGCGGTTGAGTCTGCCCTTGACCTTGACCACTCCCCTTAAGGCTGTATTGAATTTCCTCCTGATTGATGTAAGCCCGTGCCACCTTGCCTTCGTTAACTTGTTTGATAAAAGTACTGTAGAGGACCTTACGCGGGTGAGTGCGGAGCAAGGGTAATACCAGAAAATTGAACAAAAACACGTAAACAATGAGCGAGAGGACAATACTGCTGATTCGACTAAACTTAGGTAAATTTGGGGAGCGATCGTCGTTCTTTTCCACTGGCATAGGGAAACTCCAAGTATAAACTCTTAGTATAGGGAACTCATGCAGGAAGAATGTCCATCCCTAAACTACATTACAAGCCTGAGCGATTGCCAACTTGACCTGACGATTAATGGCAAACGAATATGAGGTTGACGATGCGCTCTAAACCGTCCATCCTGGCCCTAGGTCTTTCCTTCAGTCCTGAGACGAACGAGTTACCCTTGTTTAAACTAAGGGAAGATGAGGCAGTTTGGGCAAGGACAACTACCTCAATGACGAAAGGAGGCAGTCAGAAATGACTATTGCATCTGAACGGAAAATTTCGACGGATGAGGAGTTCATGGCGTTGCCGGAGGATGGGCGCTATGAACTGGTGAATGGGAAACTGGTGAATATGGGCAGTTCGGGGATGGAGCATGGCGCAATTGGCAGCTTTCTAGGCGGAAGTCTGGCATTGTATGTCCGCTCTAATAAGCTAGGTGCGATCTGCGACTCTAGTACCGCTTTTACTATGAAGACAGGCAATAAGCGAGCGCCCGATGTGTCTTTTATCGCCAAAGAACGGCTTCAGGGTGTGAAGCGCTTGCCCAAAGGTTATTTTCAGGGTTCACCCGATCTGGCTCTTGGAAATCCTCTCTCCCAACAATACAGTGGAGGAAATTCACGACAAGATTGTGGAGTATTTCGACAACGGAACGCGCCTGGTTTGGGTGATTCACCTTGATGAGCAGTATGTGCTGGTTTACCATAGCCCTAGCCCCGATCGCCTGTTGCGCTTAGCAGACTCGTTGGATGGAGAAGAGGTCGTTCCTGGGTTTTCCTTAGCTGTTGCAGAACTCTTTGAAGAACTAGCTTTCTAAACTATAGTGTTGTCGTTTATCGAAACTCAGTTGGGGCACGAGTGGTCTTTTTACGACTGCTAAGTAACTGCTAGTTCTTTCACAACATAAGCGTACAAATAGCTATGGCTAGGACAAATCTGATGATTACAAATCGGACAAAACAGCTTGGCTTCAACTCCGAGTTCAAGTGGCATACTTTCTTGAAGCTTCAGCCTCTTGCTACAAGTTTGGCAATGATAGTCGTTCAAGTCGAACATGCAGGTTTCTTCATGCTTTTTTGAATTAACGTTCCCAACTCCCGCTGCTATTTGGCTTGAAGTGTCAACTTTCAACCCAGCCACGCTCATACCGTCTGAAAAAACAGTGACAGGACCATCACTAGAAACGACAAAAACCACGGCTTTAGCAAAATCATAGGAAAATCGTTGTGCCGAGGTGTGGCGGGTTCCGGCACGCGCTTCGATAATTTTCCGACTTATATCTGAGAATTTAAGGAAAGCTCCTATACCCAGTGCCTGTGCCTGAGGATTGAGAATTGCTGCTCCGTCGTTATATGCCAACAGATGCCGCAGAACAGCGAGCGAGCGTTGGTCTCCTACCCGTGCCTGGATCTGCTTAAGTGTAAATCCCGGTCGCATATTTTCCAGTTCTTCTGCATTTGGCTCGACCAAGCACCAAACTAGCGTAGCACCAATTTTGCGGGGACTCAGGTCATGAAAGCAGAATTCCAAAATGTCCTGTAGGATTTCGCTGTTAGCCTGTGGCACACAGCGCAAAATACTGAGTAAAGCTCTTTTCACTGACGGCTTGTACTGCCAGTTGCGATACTGATGAATAAATACCCCTTCCTGACAAAATATTTTAGTGCTGCCGTCGCCACTTGTAGTACAAATAATTGCTTGCAGCTCTTGCTGAAGTTGAACTAGCTGCAGTTCATTCTGCACATCTTGATCCAGCATCACTACCCCTTTGAACTGTCCCTCACTAAACAGTGAAAAGCTATGACAACCATCGGCAATCCGTCTTGCTTCTGCCAAGCTGATATCGACCCCACTGCAGAAACTTTCATGGCTTGGCAGCACCTGGTTATTTAGAACAATGAATCCGTATGGTTGTAACTTTCCCTCATGGATAACCGGGCTTAGGGCATAGCTGAGTTCCTCAAGCACAGCTTGATGTTGAATCAGTTCTGGTACATACGCAGCTAGCTGATATTGCTTAAGTTCCTCTTTCAGAAAACTTGGTATAGCCGACATAAACCTTCTAAGACTGAATCACAGCAACTTTACTCAAAGGTCAGCCGGAGTAGAACTCCGGCTGCTGCTTTGAGCAAGCTCAAAGTCGCTTGACTGCTGTTGTCAGAGTATCACGTGCTTAAAAAAGAAACTAGTGCTGAAGCGGTAGTGCATCAACGGCACCCCAGCACGGATTAATGCCGATGACCAAAGCTTGCTGTACAAGAGGCATCTACTAGTTGATACTCTAGAACTGCTGCTGCCAGTAGTAGTCACTGCTCTGTCAATGTGAGCGAAAAAGCTGGTGCAACGCTGATTCTGGAGAAAGTTGTTGGTCAAAGATGACCACCACTTAGAATTGAAAGTAGTCAAGCGCAAGCAAAGTAAGAGTTTTTCAGTACTACCTTGGCGATGGATAATTGAGTACACTATGGCATGGCTCGCGCGACGTCAACGATTGACAATTGATTATGAAGCTTTACTTGCTACTGCCGAAGCTTTTATCTATGCTGCTATGGTTCGCATCATGGCTAGACAATTAGCATAGCTATTTATACTTCAAGATACATCCTGGCTCTATCACTTTATACATTCTCAATTTTTTGAACGGAGGATAGTATGACCTATTTAGCAAGTGGCTTTCAAGATGTTGATGGCACCCATGCCATTGAGCAATTTACGCATTGTCTTAATGTGCTTGCGTCTTTGGAATTTTTTCAGAACTATAAGCAAAAGACATTTGAGTTGCTGCACTTAGATGCAGGAGCTGCTGTGCTAGAGGTAGGTTGCGGTATAGGGAAAGATGCCATTGCTTTGGCGCAACGAGTTGGCAGTCACGGTAAGGTTGTTGCTATTGACCATAGTCAGGCGATGTTGGATTTAGCCCTAGAGAGCATAAAAGGGCTAAACCTTCCGATTGAATTTGTACATACCGAGGCTCAACAGTTGCCTTTTGAAGACAACACCTTCCAGGGGGCAAGGGTGGATCGGACATTGCAGCATATTTCAGAGCCGCAGCGTGCGATCGCAGAAATGGCACGAGTTGTTTGTCCGGGCGGATATGTTGTGGCAATGGAGCCAGATTGGGAAACATTCACTGTAGATTCTGAAAATCATCCATTAACCCGTCAATTACTCAACTTCTGGTGTGATAGCTTTCCCACTGGTTGGGTAGGGCGAGATTTGCTAAAACTGTTTCACAGAATTGGATTAACCGATATTCAGGTCATTCCTGAGACTCTGGTTGTCACTCAATTTGAATTAGCCAATCAAGTATTTGATTTGGTTCAGACTACTTACAGAGCTTGTGAAGCTGGAATAGTCAGTCGAGTTGAGGTAGAAGCTTGGCTGCATGAACTGCAACAGATGGATCAATCCCAAGAATTTTTCTCTTCTTTTACAGGATTCATCATCAGTGGAAAAAAGCAATAAACTCTGATGATCTCCAATTTCCAAGTCGCGAACATCTACGGATAAACAAGTATTATTAGTTTTAAACAATATTGATGAAAACTTGGGTGTTTTTTCTGGTCTTTATAACATCATTTTAGACATGAATCTCATGATTATGAAGACGCTATGTTGTCGTTTTTGTTGAGTATCTCGTTAGTGTTTCTGCTAAGGCTAATCAATCACCTTTCAAGGCTCCATGTGGTTAATGAGCAACTGAAGGCAGTTCGCTCGCACCAGTATTCCTCAGCTTAGAGTGTCTAACCTCCTAGGGAATGTAGTACATTATTTCAAATTATTTAGCTTTGTAGGAGTTTAAGTGGTACTCGCTTATAATGTTGAGCCTGAGACTGCATTATATTCGAAATCCTCAAAGAGCATCCACGGTAGATTATTCAAAGACATTTGACATACCTTGTTTGTAGCCCAACTTTTTTAAAACGGTAAAGCTATTCGGGAGCGGTAGAATAGTTTGCGATCACAAAAAAATTACTTTATTCATTAATGCAACTAGATAAGATTCAGAAACGGGAACAATTAACAGGCTGGATGCTAACTTTACCAGCATTACTTCTGCTGTTGTTAGTATTTGCCTATCCAATTGGACAAGCTTTCTGGCTGAGTTTATTTACAAAAAATCTTGCCACCCAGCTACAGCCAGTCTATTCCGGTTGGAATAATTACGTGCGAATGGTGTTCGACGGGCGCTTCTGGGAAACTATGCAAAACACAACGATATTCACATGTGTATCGGTTTTCCTAGAGCTTTTATTAGGAATGGGCATTGCCTTGGTGCTAAATCAATCATTTCCAGGAAGGGGAATAGTGCGTACCATTGCTATCCTACCTTGGGCTTTGCCAACAGCCCTAATGGCTTTAGCTTGGGCTTGGATATTCAACGATCAGTACGGTGTTTGGAACGATATTCTTCAACGCTTAGGACTGATTCATACAGAGATCAACTGGCTAGGAGAGCCGAGCTTAGCAATGATGGCAGCGATTGCGGCAGAGGTTTGGAAAACGACACCCTTCATCAGCATCCTCTTGCTAGCTGGGTTGCAATCAATTCCGGTAGAACTTTATGAAGCTCATGCACTTGATGGTGCTAATCCTTGGCAAAGTTTCTGGCGCATCACCTTACCTTTACTGATGCCCCAAATCCTGATTGCATTGTTGTTCCGATTTGCTCAGGCATTTGGTGTCTTCGACTTAGTTCTAGTCATGACGGGTGGTGGTCCTGCTGGAGCAACAGAGACGGTTTCGCTCTACATTTACGCTATGGTGATGAGGTATCTAGACTTTGGCTATGGGGCAGCCTTAATAGTAGTGACATTTTTGTTGCTAGTAGCAGCAGTAGCAATTGTTAGTTTCTTACTATCCAAGGCACGAAATAGCAAATTTTAGAGGTGTTATGAGCCTAATTCAAAATCTCAAGTTAGTACATCTTCCTAAAAGTAAAACCTCAAACTATTCCCACTTATTGCTTTCCGTCTTTGTCTTGCTCGTTGCGATCTTTTGCCTAGCTCCCGTACTCTGGCAACTGCTCACATCGCTCAAAGTTAATGCTGACATTTCTGCCGTTCCTAATGTCTACATTCCCAAACGTTACACCCTTGCCCACTACACCGAGCTATTCACTCGTCGTCCCTTTCTCAACTACATCTTTAACAGTGCCTTAGTATCAATTACCTCTACTGTTCTTTGCTTAGCACTAGGAGCACCAGCAGCTTATGCCCTGGCAAGACTAAGAATTTGGGGAGAACAAGTTATCCTTGCTGGAGTATTGATTGTCACTTTATTTCCCTACATACTCCTATTTCTAGGACTCTTGCAAGTCGTACAGGCGTTACATCTTGGCAACAACTATCTAGCATTGATTATTCCATACACTGCTATTAACTTACCACTGACAATTCTAGTCATGCGGAGTTTCTTCCAGCAATTGCCGCGCGACTTAGAAGATGCTGCCAAAGTAGACGGTTACAACATCCAACAAATCTTACTCCAGATCGTTCTACCAATGACCGTTCCAGCATTAGTCACGACCGGAATTCTAGCCTTCATCTTTGCTTGGAATGAATTCATCTTCGCTCTTACCTTTATAACCCGCGAATCCCTCAAAACTATCCCCGTTGCCACCGCTCAACTAGGTAGCTCCTCGGTGTTTGAAATCCCATACGGCGCGATCGCTGCTGCCACCGTACTCGGAACATCACCCTTGGTGTTACTAGTCCTATTATTCCAACGCCGAATCGTCCAAGGCTTGACAGCTGGAGCAGTGAAGGGGTGAATCATGGCAAACCTAGAACTACGAAATCTTAATAAGACCTATAGCTCCAAAGTTGTTCCAGTTAAAGACATCAGCCTAAAAGTAGATGAAGGAGAATTCCTTACCCTACTGGGTCCATCAGGTTGTGGAAAATCGACCACCCTGCGACTCATTGCTGGACTAGAACAACCTACGCGAGGACAAATCTGGATTGGTGAACGCAACGTCACAGACTTACGGTCAGGTGATCGCAACATTGCCATGGTCTTTCAAAGCTATGCTCTCTATCCACACATGACTGTTGCTGAAAATATTGCCTCTAGCTTGAAGCTCCGCCACCTCTCCAAGCTTGAGATTCGACAGCGCGTTACCGATGTTGCGACTAAACTAGGACTAGAAGAATTGACGCAACGTAAACCTAGCCAGTTATCTGGCGGGCAGCGGCAGCGAGTTGCCCTGGCTCGGGCTTTAGTCCGTCAACCGGATGTGTTTTTGCTTGACGAACCGCTGAGCAATCTAGACGCCTTACTACGAGAACGAGTCCGAGCCGAACTCAAACAGTTGTTTAAGGCTCAAAACACCCCGGTGGTGTATGTCACCCACGACCAAACTGAAGCAATGACCCTTTCCTCAAAAGTGGCAGTACTCTACAATGGCAACTTGCAACAGCTAGATCCGCCGCAACGCATTTACACCCACCCGGCAAACCGATTCGTTGCTAGCTTCGTCGGCAGCCCGCAGATGAACTTGTTCGTACTCAGTTGCAGAGACAATGCTGCCTGGTTAGGCAATTTTCCTATCCCCGTTCCCTTACCTACAGTTCCACCCCAGATTGTCCTCGGCATCCGTCCCGAAAACGTTTGCCTTGCCAGAGCTGAAGATACTCATACCATTCAAGGTCAAATCTACCTGGTAGAAAGTCTGGGAATGCAGAATCTGCTCAGCGTTCGGGTCCAAGGAGCCCCAGAGTTGACTATCCGCGCCCTTCTACCAGCAGCTTGGCAGTGGAGCGATGATATAGTGAAGCTTACCCTATCTCCCCAATCGCTCCACTGGTTTGATGCGGCTACAGGCGATCGCCTCTTTTAGCTATCTCACCATTCTCAACCAATTACTATGACCCCTAAATCACTACAACTAGAGCGGGAAGTTCGGACGCTAGTCCTGGACTACGCGTTTGGAGTCTCAATTCTAGGACTCATTCCAATCCGCGGGTTACTCACGCTCAAGTTGCTGGTTGCGGCTGGTTTAATCCTGAAGATGATGAGAGACGTTGGGGCAAAGTGGAGCTTCAGAAAGGGGCAAGATATATTAGCGATTTTTGGGAATTTGTTTGGAGGCATTGGTGCTTTCGCTATGGCATTTATGGCATGGTTAACGATATTTAGCATTGGGCTGTTTGTACCATACGTCGGAGATTTAGCAGTGGCAGCGTCGTTATTTACTTTGACTTGGGGATTGGGACAGTCAACGAGCCAGTTTTATGCTAATGGTCGCCGGAGTTAGAGAAAGCCTTATGGTGAAACTTAAACGTCGGCAACTGTTACTTGGAGGCATAGCCGCCGGAGTTATTTCTTCAACAGCAGAAGATTACTGGACTAGGAAAAAGCAACGCCAGCATGAGACTACATTACTTTCCCTAGCGGAGCAAACGCCCCAAGATACCGATAGCCTCCTCCAAGCAGCGTTTGAAGCAGACAATCAAAAGATCTATGAAGGCAAAGCCATTCAGGCAGCACTAAAGCTCACTAACCCCACACTTCCCTACAGCCGGGAGATGTCTAAACTGTTAATCCAATGTAGCAAGATAGCGACACAACAATATCTCACGAGTAAAACTGAGCTAAGTTATGATGGCTCGATTACCAAACTTCCAGCCTACACGAGTCAGTTAGATGGCTACACTCAAATCGCTTCGTTTAAGGGTAAAGAGGCAAAGGTTGAACAAACACTTCAAGTCGAAGTACCGAACGCTGAAGTGACTTCAGACCCACTTGAGCAAGATTTGGAGCGTACCGGAGAGGCAATTGGAAAAACAGTTAAGGAGAGCTTGAAACTGAAAAGGCAAATTCCTGTTTACCTGGGATTTATCTTATCTTCTAAAAGAAATAATATCATTGTGTTTCGAGGGACCCAAACGCAAACTGAGTGGCTGAACAACTTTACCGCGCTGCAAAAGAACTATACCGATCCAGTTTCTGGTCGGTACTTGGGCAAGGTGCATAGAGGGTTTATCAACAACTATTTAGAGATTGTCAAGCCACTTCCCCGCGACATTGCTAGGCAGCTAGACCCCTCAGTGCCTTGTTACATTACTGGACATAGCTTAGGGGCTGCCCTGGCAACGTTAGCAGCGCTAGACTTGGCATTGAATATTCCCCAGCTTCATCCCCAACTGCATTTGTACACTTATGCGAGTCCGCGAGTCGGAGATCCAACATTCGCTCTGCTTCACAGCCAAACGATCCCGAACAATTACCGCGTAATCAACTTGGCTGATGCAATTACTCTCATGCCGCCGACAAAGGCTGTTGGTGTCTATGTTCATGTCGGACAAGAATGGTCGTTTTTGTCTCAAGAGGGTGACTTGATGCCAAATCACGTCGTCGATACCTATCGAACTGCTGTTGAGTCTAATGTTGAAACCGATCGATCCCGTACATATCCGACTTCAGGCGAAAACTGAAAATTGCACCCAGCATATAGAGGATTTAGCACTGCTAGTCGTAGCATAGTAAAGGAACATGTGCCAAGATATCAGCTTTAAAGAATTGAATCCTGGTAAGAGTGCGGGGTTTTGGAGGAACGGATGGCTGTCAAGTGGCAACGACCTGTTTTGGTAGGTGGAATTGGTTTATCATTTGCGCTGTGGTTGTTACAGAGTTTACATCACTCGGTAGCTCAATTAGGTGAATATGGAGTGTGGGGAGCGATCACGCTCAGTACTGGGCTTTGGTTATTCCAGCAGTTGGGCCAAACTAAGACCAATAATCTACCACCAACTGAATCGCCGCTGGATCGAGCAATGGTGGAAAAAGCAATAGCTCAGGCAGAAGGTCTCGTAAGCCAACTGGCAGCAGAAGCAGAAAACCATGAGGCGAAGGTAGAATTGCAGCAACGGGTTGCTCAACTGCAAACTGAGTTAGACCGTCAGGAAATCCGGTTGGTAATCACGGGTGGTCAATCAGTGGGCAAAACCACATTGATGCAAGTTCTAAAATCTAGCTGGGTACCGCAACAACAGCTAAAGCTGAGTTTGCAGGAAACACCAGCTTTATTTACCAACACAAATTCTAACCAGCAGCAAGAAGCTGCATTAGCAGCAGCGGTCGCCTCGGACTTAGTGCTATTTGTCACAAATGGTGACTTGACTGACTCAGAGTTGCAAGCCTTGCAACAGTTAACCGCAGCCAATCAGCGGGTGGTGGTAGTTTTTAACAAGCAAGACCAGTATCTACCAGAAGAGCGAACCGTAGTATTGCAGGCTCTACAACAAAGGCTCAAGGTTGTGTTAGGAGCAGGGTTTGCCGTTGGCATCGCTGCAGCTCCTAACCCCGTTAAGGTGTGCCAACATCAACCAGATGGTTCCATGCGAGAGTGGTTAGAACAGCCGACGCCGCAAACAGAGTCGTTGACTAACTACATAACTCAAATTCTAGTACAGGAAGGTCAACAGCTAGTGTGGGCAACAACTTATCGGACAGCTGTAGCACTCAAACAAGAGGCGAAAAGGGCATTGAATGAAGTCAGGCGCAATCGCGCTTTACCAGTCATCGAACAGTACCAGTGGATTACCGCAGCTACAGCCTTTGCCAACCCAGTACCAGCTCTAGACCTCCTAGCAGCAGCTGCAATTAATACCCAACTTGTCATAGAATTGGGCGCAATTTATCAGCAAAAGATTTCTCTACAGCAGGCTCAAACAGTAGCTGGGACATTAGGAAGCCTAATGGTGAAATTAGGCTTAGTGGAACTTTCCACACAGACAATTGGCAGCATCCTCAAAAGTAACGCTATCACATTCATGGCTGGGGGAGCATTACAGGGAGTCAGCGCTGCTTATTTGACACGATTAGCAGGCGTGAGTCTAATTGAGTACTTCCAGGAACAGGATACTGTTTTAAGTTCTGAAAATAGATGTCTATTGAATCCTATCTATTTGAGGCGCACCTTGCAAAGGGTGTTTCAGCAAAATCAGCAGGTAGCTTTCTTGCAATCATTTGTTAAGACAATTTCGCAAAAGCTAACTCCTGGGATGACCTAAACTGCACTTCTTTAGACAAGCGCTGGTCAGAAGATGTAAGTTAGACTAGGTACCTACACCTAGTCTTGACCCTTGCGCTTAAGGGCAGTCTATTAAAGTTCAATTCTACCTGATGTATAAGCAGACTTTATTTTATCTTTAAGTACTTGAT
>JAFASY010000327.1 GCA_019244235.1 Chroococcidiopsidaceae cyanobacterium CP_BM_ER_R8_30 | reverse complement strand
TCCTTGGCTAGATATTTTTCCTAATTCCCATTTATTGCTTGGGTTCAATCAACTAATTAGCACGATGAATCAATTCAAATTCTTTTATTCTTCTGGATAATCTAGTTGATCTACTACTAGCATAACCCGGAAAGTGACAGAAGAGGGCTAGATTGTAGCGATCACCTGCCGTTGAATCCATTGGTGCTGCTGCATCTAGAGTGGCAACTTCATTTTACGCTGTTTAAATCAAGTTAATCGGACATATAAAGTACTAAGCACGTATCTAGAAGAAATATGCGATATTTGATCACCAGTGCATTGCCCTACATTAATGGCATTAAGCACCTTGGTAACTTGGTTGGCTCTATGTTACCTGCGGATGTGATGGACATTTAGATATTCTTGTGAATAACGTTGGAATGCGTGATCGCCGAGATCTGTTTGAGTTTGAAATGAGTGTGGTGCGCCGCCTGATTGAAACAGATCTTATTGCTCCTTTCAATCTATGTCGAGAAGCAGCACAACTAATGATTGGTACGGGTGAGGGAAGGATTATCAACATCACCTCGATCGCTGGTCCAATTGCAGGCGCAGGCGATACTGTTTATACTGCTGCCAAAGGTGGACTCGAAGCGCTCACTCGCGCTCTTGCTGCCGAGCTGGGGAGGTTTGGTATCACGGTTAACGGAGTTGCCCCAGGCTTTTTCGCAACTGAAAGCAATGCGGATGCGGTTGCCGATCAAAAGGTTGACGAGTGGTTGAAGCAAAGAACTTCGCTTGGTCGTTGGGGAAATCCTCAAGAAATTGCAGGTGCTGTTGTGTTCTTTGCTTCTCCTGCTGCATCCTACGTTACGGGTCAGGTTTTGGCAGTTGACGGGGGGTACCTTGCCCATTTTTAATTCTGAATGTACTGAAGTTCACAAGAAAAAGCAGGTTGAAGACTATGAGCGACCTTATTGTGGTTGGATTTAAAGACGAGTTTAAGGCAGATGAGGTACTCCTCGAATTAAGTAAGCTGCAACGAGAGCATTTGATCGATCTGGAAGATGCCGCAGTTGTCATCAGAAATCAGAAAGGCAAGGTCAGAATTAAGCAAGCTCAAGAGCTTGTCACTTCGGGTGCATTAAGTGGCGGATTGTGGGGACTACTCTTAGGTTTCATCTTCTTTAGCCCCCTTCTCGGTTGGGCAGTCGGTGCTGCTGCTGGTGCTCTTTCAGGAGGGTTGACCGACATTGGCATTGATGACGATTTTATTCGAGAAATCGGTAACACGATAGAACCAGGAACATCAGCCATTTTTGTACTGGTGAGACAGGCAACACCAGATAAGGTTTTGGCAGAAATCAGTCAGTTTGGAGGAAAAGTTATCAGAAGTTCTCTATCGAAAGCAGATGAAGATAAGCTGCAGGAAGCTTTGACAAAAGGTCAAGTTAGCTGACATGACGTATATCTTATGCCTTAGAAGAACTCGCTTATGACTCGTCTAATCCTGCTCCGTGTCATAATGAACATGTGTTAAGTAATATGAACTAGTTCTCATTGCTTATGACGCTGGAGCAATTTTCTCAAACCCCTATAGCACCACAAATGCAGTATGACTACGACTTAGCCATTGTGGGTGGTGGGATTGTGGGATTGACGCTAGCCTGTGCCTTGAAAAATTCTGGGTTGAGGGTGGCGCTAATTGAAGCCAAACCCTACTCGGCCGCTGCTAAAAAGGGGCAAGCATATGCAGTGCATTTGCTGTCGAGGCAGATTTTTCAGGATATCGGAGTTTGGGAGCAAATCTTGCCTCAGATTGCTACTTGCCGACGAGTTTGCCTTTCCGATGCTGAGTATCATAGGGTAGTGGAATTCCAACTGTCAGATTTAGGCACAGAGGCACTAGTTTATGTGGCAGAACACAAAGCGCTATTGTTGCCACTCCAAGATTTTTTGCAGGGGTGTGATAATGTTAGCTACCTCTGTCCGGCTGAGGTGATAGAGACTCAGTACAATCCAGATGGAGTTAAAATTTCTCTCTCACTCGGTACTGAATCTCGAACGATTCGGGTTCGCTTACTAGTAGCGGCAGATGGGGCGCGATCGCGTATCCGTACTGATGCAGGGATTAAAACTCGTGGTTGGCAGTACTGGCAATCCTGTATTGTTGCCTTTGTGAAACCAGAAAAACCTCACCAGGATACGGCATACGAGCGCTTCTGGCCCAGTGGTCCCTTCGCAATTCTACCGCTACCTGGGAACCGTTGCCGCATTGTCTGGACAGCCCCTCATGAAGAAGCAAAAGCCCTGGTTGCTTTGGATGATGAGCGATTTTTAGCAGAATTGCAGCGTCGCTATGGCGATCAAATGGGGCAGTTGGAGTTAGAGGGCGAACGATTTGTCTTCTCAGTGCAATTGATGCAGAGCGATCGCTACGTCCTACCGCGACTTGCTCTAATTGGTGATGCTGCTCACTGCTGCCATCCAGTTGGAGGGCAAGGACTGAACATGGGTATCCGGGATGCAGCTGCCCTAGCGCAAGTGTTGCAATCTGCTCATCATTCTGGTGAAGATATTGGAGATTTGCAGGTACTCAAGCGCTACGAACGTTGGCGTCAGCGAGAGAACCTGACAATCTTGGGCTTTACCGATTTCCTCGACCGCATATTCTCTAACAACTGGTTACCTCTAGTAGCAGTTCGTAGACTTGGGCTATGGCTGTTACTAAAGGTACGCCCCTTCAAAATCTTTGCTTTGAAACTGATGACAGGACTAGGGGGGCGTCCACCTCAACTGCGAGAGCGCTTTTAGGGCGAACTCAGATAGCTTATTCGTTTAGCTTTGGCTTATTGTTACCCTCTGGAATAAAGTCTGATAAGCGTTTGGCTAAGAGCATAAAGTCTGAAGGCATCATAACTAACGTAGTTGTGTTGTTCTCAGCACCAATCTCTGTTAGCATTTGTAGCCTTCTCAACTCCAGAACTGCTGGATTGTCCATAATCTTTTCCGAAGCCTCTGCTAACTTAATTGATGCTTCTTGTTCTGCCGCAGCTTTAATCAAGCGAGCGCGTTTTTCCCGAATGGCTTCTGCTTCTTTCGCCATTGCTCGTTGCATAGCAGAAGGAATTTCGACATCCTTCATTTCCACCCGCTCAATCACAATACCCCAAGGTTCAGTAACTTCATCAACAATTTCTTGAACTTTGGTATTAATTTTATCGCGGTTTTGGAGAACGTCGTCTAAGATATTTTGACCTACTACGTTGCGCAGAGTTGTTAAAGCTGTTTGGTAAACAGCAAACTGATAATTTTCAACCTTATTGATTGCTTTAGATGGGTCGAGGATTCGGTAGTACAGAACAGCATTGACTTTTATTGTGACGCTATCAGCAGTAACAGTCTCTTGTGGTTCTATATTTACCGTTTTAGTACGGACATCTACTTGCGCCTTTTGGTCAAGTAATGGCAGAATCCAGTACATGCCTGGTCCCTTCACACCATTGAGCCTACCAAGTCGAAAGATAACACCGCGCTGGTATTCACGGTCTATCTTTAGTCCTGCAGCTCCAAAAAATATGATTAAAGCAAAAAGGGTGCCTATAATTGTTTCCATCTAAGTTTGACTATTTTGAGTATATATTTATTCTAGTCTTAGCTTAGATGTGACGGGGTTACACCCAGCCCTTGGCAAAGTCAACGGTGAGACGGCGCTATGCGCGAGGGTTTCCGATGCCAGTTTTCTACGCCGGGAAACCCGTCTTCAGCACTGGCTCCTCCGCAGGCGACCGCGTCAGCCGAAGCGCGAAGCGAAGCCGAAGGCGTTAGGCGAAGCGTTACCCGAAGGGTACACCGCCGTGTAACGGCGGGGAAAGCTGCGTTGACCGCTTTCCGCGGTAACTTAATTAGTCAATGATGTCCTAATTGCTTGTTGATAAGTTTTAACCTGATAGTCAATACCTGTAATCGCAGTGCCAACAACAACGGCGTAGGCTCCTAAATCTAAGGCTTGACGAGCCATCTGCGGTGAGGAAATGCCACCTTCACAAATGGCTGGAATATGCAGCCGTCGTACCATTTGTGTTAGGAGATCGAAGCCGGGAGGAGCAAGATGGTTTGTGTGGGCTGTGTAGCCATAGAGAGTGGTTGCCACAATATCAGCACCAGCTACCTCAGCCGCGATCGCAGCTTCAATTGTATCCACATCTGCCATCACCAACTTGCCCAATTCTCCATGAATCCGCTCGATTAAGGTAGTCACAGTTTCACCCCCAGGGCGATTTCTTAGAGTCGCATCAATGGCAATGATATCTGCTCCTGCTTGAGCGATTGCCGCAGCGTGGTCAAACTGTGGAGTAATGTAGACCTTATAACCAGCCAGTTGTTGCTTCCACAGACCGACAATCGGTGCGATAGAGCGTTGTCGCACTGCCTTGACATGGTCAGGAGTATCAATTCTCACTCCCACTGCTCCTTGATTGATGGCTGCTTGTGCAATCGCTGTGATCGCTACTGGTTCATGCAATGGCGAATCGATAGGTGCCTGACAAGACACAATTAGACCTTGATGGAGGGATTGAATAACACTGTGCTTGGAGGTTGGCATGGCAATTTTAGAGTTTTGCTCCTAATTTCTAGAGATTTGCTGCTTAGCTCGACTTTATCTATTTGAAGCCATAGGTTAGTCAACGTTCGCTCTTGCTGCCACGCAAAAGAGCTGCGTTGACTTCATTAATAGTTAGGAGAATAGCTCATGCTATGGGCATAAGCAAGCAGAAGCCAACGTATTAAATCTATGAAAGGGTTTAGTACCCAACTGAATTCAATGGAATGGTCATTATGGTTAAACCTTTTAGTTTAAAGAGATTAGTCTACTGGCTTGATGCAATAGAAATTCGCGATCCTAAAGTAGCTCGGCTACTATGCCAGATGATTCCAGCTCAATGCCCTTTTGAGCAAGATGTTAAGTTCTTCAGCTACACCTTATTCCACATTCCACCTTTGTGTAAATTCAACCCTTTTTACAAGCAAGTGATTGGGCTGCGCTTCAAGGCTCTCTGTTATCTAGCAGATGAGTGTGGCATAGATGTTAGAATTTATTGCTGATAGCGAGGAGGGCAGTTAGAAAGTTAGCTAGAGTCAAGACACTCGTTTTGGTTAGCTTTAATGGTAGGCGGGAGGTATTGTCAAACATGAGATTGCGGTACTGAAGATCTGCTGCTATGAAATCCAAGATACTCTACAATCAAGACTTCAGTAGCTGGGTAGACCAAACTGAGGAAAATTTCATATAACAAACTCTACTTCTTGAATAGGCGGACAGGCTTCTGTTGAATAAGTGCAGCATTAGGGTTAATTGAGTTGACACGATTTACTACTGCAATCATGTATTTATAGTCTGGTAGTGGTCCATTGGGGACGTATCCTGCTTCTTGGGCTATATCTGGAGGAGCCTCACTCATTACCTTACGGATTTGCTCTTGGTTTTTGCTTCCTATAGTAGGTCCGAGCAAAACGACACCAGATGGAACATAGTGAGGATCAGTGAAGATTATGCGAAATTCTGTCTGCTTCAACTGTGGACTGTAAGAATCAAATTCCTCCTTCGAGAGGGCTCCAGCAGCAGCCTTTCCTTGAGCAACCCATTCTAAAACCGTTTTAGGTGTAGGTGCAAACAAGATCTTAGATAGTGTTAAGCCATAGAGGTTGTAGATGGGGAAATAATATCCTGTTGCTGAACCTGGTTGACCTAAAGCAACTATTCGACCTTGTAGCTCTCTCAAGTTCCCAACAGGGCTATTTTTACGAACTACTATGATAGAACGCAAATTTTCAACTCCCCGTAGAGGAAAAAGCGGTTGATATTGACTTTGTGAGATCGCAATAGCTGCTAAACCAGGACGAGCAAAGACCAATGCCCAATCATAGCTACGAATGTGTTCAATGGCCTGAGTTTCATTGAAAGTTGGCTCTAGCCTAACAATAGCTCCCGTTTTTTCACTTAAATAGTTATTGAAGTTAGTATACTGATTGATAGACTCTTCTCCTTTATCGTAACCGACCAGACCGACGGTCAACTCTTCATCTGAACTCGGTGTTGTTCTTACTCCGCAAGCTGTCAGTAGTAGCATTTGTAAAAGAAACAAACGGCGTGAGTATCTCAAAGACATTACTAAATCTCGTTTCGTCCATATAAATAGCTGACTAGATGCTAATGCCTGCTTCCACAGCGAGAATTTAATGGGAACTGCTGACACAAAATGCGTTGAGCTTCTGGTGAAAGCTGTGGTGCTGAGGGAGGATACGGGACTTGTGGTTTCGGTTGATATGGAGCTGATGGTTTATAGAAATGCCTGACTTGTGGTTTCGGTTGATATGGAGCTGGTGGTTTATAGAAATGCCTGACTTGCGGTTTCGGTTGATATGGAACTGGTTGTTGTGGTTGATATAAAACTGTTGGTCTCGATTGATACGGGACTTGCGATGGAATGGGCTGTGGTGGGGGGAGTGCTGGAGGATTGTTAGTTCTGCTTTCTGGAGTTTTAGCACCTGCTATATGCTTTTGTACCATGTCAAGAATTGGCTTCACCTTTTTTTGCCAGTAGGGAGTATCTTGCTTCACCTTCTGCCCAAGTAGTCGAACCTTGTTAGTATCATCTATTGCCTTATGCCATTTACCTTGCTTAAGTGCTTCCTGAGCTGCCTTCAAATAATTTTCATTATTGTTCCACTCAGTTCGCCATTTTTCACTTATTTCCTTAGCACTCTTAGCGACAGAGCTAGTTTGAGGAATAGCTTTAGTCATATCAATAGCATGTTCTACATCTCTAGAGTTTAAGACTTGTCTGTATTGCTCTTGAGCTTGTTTAACAATGTTAAGAGACCAATTGTTGATCAGCTGCTGAGCTGAGGGGTGAAGACTGCTGTCTGGCCGAATTCGATTAGCCTCAGAAATCGCATCCTTAAAGTCGTTCTTTTGAGCAAACTCTTTGGCTCTGGCTAGCAATTTATCGTTCTGGGTTAGCACTGTCTTCTGAGATTGGTCAATTTGCCCTTTTGGGTAATAGAAATAAGCTAAACCTACACCTAAAAGAACAGCAACCACCGCTGTTGTTTTCAGTAGTAGTTGCCGTGCTTTCTTATTCTCTCCTACCCCTTTTGTTTGTCTAGTTGGTAAGGTTGGATTGATTGGTAGGGTCGGATTGAAGCTAGGTTCTTCAGCCATATTTGATATAGTCGGATTAAAGTTATGTGTTTCAGGTACATGTGTCTCACCTCGGTTAATAATCCTCTGTGTTAGCTCTAAGTTTTGCTGTGATTGGTAAGTGTTAGAAATAACAGCTTGCAAAGCCCGCTTCAACTCATCTACTGATGCAAAGCGCTCATCGGGTATCTTTTTTAAACACCGCATTACCACAGCCTCCAATTCTGGCTGTATCTGCGATAAGCCTGCTTGCGATCGCAGTGGTACTACTGGCTTAGATGTATGAGCTAATGCCCATGACATTTTACTAATTGGCGCAGCGTTTACATGGAAGCCGAGACCAAAGGGATCAGTGCCACTGAGCATTTCGTAGATGATGATGCCCAAGCTATAAATATCTGCTCGCTCATCTAAATCTTTTTCAACTTCTAACTGCTCAGGCGCGGCATAGTGAAACGTGCCCAAGAACATATTCGTTACGCTGGTATGTTCTACTTGGGTTTCACGGATTTTAGCAACACCGAAGTCAAGAATCTTCACCAATTCTCCTAGTACTGTGGGAACTAAGAAGATATTGTCCGGCTTCAAGTCCCGATGCACTACCTTGATCTGCTCACTCACTGTGGCGTTGTCCCGCCAGATAGTGACACCTGTATGGGCAAGTTGCAAACCATCGCACACTTGAGCAATCAGGTTCACCGTCCGCTCCAAGGGCAGTCGCCACTTCTGTCGCAACAGTTGTCCTAGACTTTGCCCTCGCAGATATTCCATGACGAAGAATGGATAGCCCTCCTCTGTCACGCCATAGTCGCTCACTTCCACTATATGGTCGCTTTTGAGCGCTGCATACAATGCCACCTCTCGTTCAAAACGCCTTCTCAGCTCTACTGATGCTACCAAAGTATCCTTAAGCAGCTTGATGGCAACCAGTTTTCCTAGCAAGATATCCATTGCCACAAAGACTTCTCCCATGCCACCTGCTGCTAGGCGCCTGTCCAGGCGATATCGCTGGCGATCGCCAATCACGCGACCAATCCAGGGATTTGATTGAGAAGGCGTTTTCATAATGTAAATCTCTATCTAGATTGTAGATGATTCGCTAAAAACCCTATTTCTGGTTTATGATACAACCCTCCATATATCCATCACTAAGTCAGCAGAGGGATTACGCAACCCCTGAATTAATATCTTCACCTTCTACTTCCCAACTCGGAGTTAGATTTGCGCCCTGTTTGAAAACTTGACTTGATATCCGACTTCCATTAACTGTGAAATAGATACAGTGATTTATTGCGGCTGGGTCAGAATAAGCTAGTTGTTTTCACAGTTAGTTGTACTGAATTAAGTAATGTTTTTGGCAGTAGCCCCACAACAAGGGCAAATGTGGGTTCGCTCAGCTCAGTGCTGTTTCTCCAAATTGAGCATAAATTTCATTAATCCGATTTAGGGACTCTTGATAACTTAACTATTATTTCTTGGCAGGAGCTAAAACAACTAGACCGTCTAGTTGCTCTTGTTCAGCCGTCACAAAACTTGTAGCACTGATACTACGAATTGAACCTATTAACTGTTGGAAGATATGAAAGTATGGATCTCTAGACTGGGCGGGTGGCACAAAACCGTAAGCCCATGACAAAAAAGCCCCCATATTTAGGTAGAAATAACCTTCATTAGGACTGGGGAGAGAATGAGTGGCAGTCGTGAAGGTAAATGCTTTGGGCAACGACTCATAAGGTAGCGGCACGAGATCTGTCATGGCTCCCAGCCCAGTTGTCATCAAGAGAGTATTACCATCTACCCAACTGTAAGCAAATAAGCTGTTAGCAGCATTGCCTGTTTTCATCTCCCAACTGGTAACAGGTTTGCCTTGAATATCACGGTTGGCAACTGTAATCGATCCATTGGAGTAGGAATTAACAAACTGGTTTAGCCTTTTTAGGGCAATTTCTGCCGCAATTCGGTTGCTTGTTTGCACTAAGAAGCCCATACCAGCATTAAACTCAGGGCTAATTAGGCTAGCTATTCCTTTTTTAGTGGGGTAGAAGAATGAGGCATAATCACCGTCCATCCAACTGATTATGTCTTGGTCAAAATCCAATCCAATCATGCTACGAATAAAATTACGAAACTGATTGAGTCCTGAGTTTAACTGTGGATCGGAACCAAACGCTAGTAATAGCGTCTGCCACTTTCGCTTTAGATTGCGACCATTAGCAGCAGAGTAGGAAGTAGCAGGAATCCGCTCTAAAACTTGATTTACCTCAAAGCTGGGAATGTTATCTCGATATGTGGTTGGTGTGCGAAAGTAGGTGTTAATTTGCAAACGTAATCCTTCTGATTGTACTAGCAAAAAGCCACATATAGCGCTAAATTGTTTTAGTTGTTCTGACCGAATTGATGCATTAAGGGGTATGGAAAAGGGTAAGCTAGGGTCTTTTGCTAAGGAATTAAATAAAAGAAAAAACTTGGATGGGTCTTCATAGAAGGTAATCAGCTTTGGACCAATTCGCGGACGTTGAATTGCTCTTTGGAACTGTGGATTTTGCGCTAATGTGTTACCGCCTTTAGGTAGATCGAGAAACTGCTCAATTGGTTTAACGCTACTGGCGGCAATAACATATCCAGTAGGTAGAAGAGCGATCGCGGTTTCTTGATTTAGTTGATTAGCTCTCGGATTAGGCTGAGATGGAGGGGGTGAAGTAATTGCTAAGTTAGAAACATTGAACTGCTGTAGCAGAGATGGTTGAACTGAAGTAGGTTGCTTAGGATTTTGGGGAGATAAGGTGGGGGCTAGAGTTTTTAAGTCTAGGATGGTGACACCCTTGTACTGTAGCTCCGTTAAGCTTTGTTGTTTTCCCGGCTGGAGCTGCGCCAGCAATTGCTGCAAGCGAGTACCATTCCTTACTGGTGCTAGCGCTAGAAAGCTAGAGTTAATGGTAGCGGCTTTCCCTACTTGCGGTAGTAACACAAGTGCCACTTCGTCCCCCAACCATGAATCAACATTGTTTGTGTAGTCAAGCTGCACGCTAGGAGGAACAAGAGCCTTTAGCCCCGCATAAGCTGATTGAAACAACTGAAAGCGACCTAAAGTCTGCCAGTCGGCTGCTTTCGTGCTGACTAGTACTACCAGTGGTATATCCGCTGGCAAAATAGTTGTGACAGATGGGATGGGAGATGGCTGGGTAACGGGAGAAGCTGGTGCAGGTGCTAGAGCTGCAAGTAGTGATGCCGCTAGTAGAAACACGCTTTTTTTGCTTGTGAGTTTATACAATACTCTACACAATAAAGATAGAAAGCCGATGGCAACAAAACCTAAAATAATCGTCCTTGATGATGACCCTACTGGTTCTCAGACTGTCCACAGCTGCTTACTGCTAGCACGCTGGGACGTGGACACCTTGCAACTGGGGTTAGCAGACGCTTCCCCAATCTTCTTCGTATTGACAAATACTAGGGCACTGCCAGCAGATCGAGCAGCAGCTGTAACCAGAGAAGTTTGTCGCAACCTAAGAATTGCGATCGCCAACTGCGGCATCCAAGACTTTCTGATTGTCAGCCGTTCTGATTCCACCCTGCGCGGACATTATCCAATTGAGACGGATGTCATTGCTGAAGAACTTGGACCCTTTGATGCTCATTTTCTAGTCCCGGCTTTCTTTGAAGGAGGGAGAATTACCCAGGACAGCACACATTACCTAATCATCGACGGTGTCCCTACCCCGGTGCACCAAACTGAGTTTGCTCGGGATTCAGTCTTTGGCTTTCAACACAGTTACTTGCCTGACTACGTTGCCGAAAAGACTCAAAACCGAATTCCAGCTGAAAAGGTGGAAAAGTTTTTACTGAAAGACATTCGCGCTGGTAGTTTAGAACAACTACTGCACCTCAAAGGCAATCAGTGTGCAGTTGTTGATGCTGAAACCCCATCCGATCTTAGCCGCTTTGCTAGAGACGTCCTGACCGCAGCTCGTCAAGGCAAACGCTTTTTATTTCGCAGTGCCGCCAGTCTACTCACGGCTCTAGCTGAATTACCACCTCAGCCTGTTGCCGCCGAGGAGATGAGACAGTATGTACGTGAAGGAAAACCAGGTGTCACAATCGTTGGGTCTCATGTCAAAAAAACCACCCAACAGTTGCAACAGTTATTACAAGAACCAGACATAGTTGGCATCGAAGTTGATGTCGTACATCTATTGGAAGAATCGATAGTGCAAAAAGACAAATTACTAGCCGATACCCTAGAAAAAATCTATACTGCTCACGATGCAGGAAAAACCCCAGTTGTTTACACCAGTCGCCAGGAAATGAGCTTTACAGATAGCAACGTCAGGCTAGAATTTGGGGCAAGTGTTTCATCCTTACTCATGGACATTGTACGTAGTTTACCAACTGATATTGGCTTCTTAATTAGTAAAGGAGGCATTACCTCCAACGATGTCTTAAGTCAAGGTTTAGCCTTAACTTCAGCTCGGCTACTAGGTCAAATATTACCCGGATGCTCAATAGTACGTACCCCAGCTAACCATCCCCAATTCCCCAATTTGCCAGTAGTATTGTTCCCAGGTAACGTAGGAGACACCAACGCCCTGGTCACCGTCTACAATCGATTAGCTAAATAATTCTTAAAATCTCTTCCAGCTCCCCCTGCTTCCCCTGCGCCCCCTGCGCCCCCTGCTCTCTTCCTGCCCCATCTCATTTAATATATGTACTTAACCAGCTCACGACGCGTCCGGCATGACCTCTGATTCTGTCCTCCCAGATCTAGTGACATCAGTTACGTCGCCTGCATCAGAAACGGTGAACAGCGACATTCAAGTCCGCTTTAAAACTGAAGAGGGGCGGCTGCTGTTAATCTTGCCAACAGAAGCACAGACATTCACCTCTGTGACGAACTGGAATGACCTTTGGCAACAGATGAAGCAACGTCTCAATGGTGGCGATCGCTTCTGGCAACCGCAAACACCAGTGCATCTGATAGCAGCGGATCGGTTGTTAGACGGAAGACAATTGCAGGCGGTTGCTGATGCCCTATCTGAAGTCCAACTACAGTTAAAGTGCATCCATACCAGCCGTCGTCAAACTGCTGTGGCAGCAGCGACAGCAGGTTATTCAGTTGAGCAGCAACCGTCTTTTCCTGCCCTGAATCCAACGCCTACGCCTCAACCTATAGCCGAACCCCTCTATTTACAGATGACCGTACGCTCGGGAATAGAGATTCGTCACTCTGGCACCGTTGTCATTTTGGGAGACATCAATCCTGGCGGTATTGTGGTGTCAAATGGGGATATCTTAGTGTGGGGTCGTCTACGTGGGATTGCCCATGCTGGTGCTGGTGGCAATTCTAAATCTTTCATTATGGCGTTGCAGATGGAACCGACTCAACTGCGAATAGCGGATTTTGTAGCCAGGGCACCACAGGTGCTGCCAGAGCAGTATTATCCTGAGATTGCTTACGTGACGCCAGAAGGGATCCGTATCACCAAGGTTGCCGAGTTTTCTAAGTCCCAGTTCTTATCAAAGCCATGAGTCGCATAATTGTCACAACCTCCGGTAAAGGAGGGGTCGGTAAAACTACAGTCACAGCCAATATAGGTATGGCTTTAGCCCGGTTGGGGCGTAAAGTTGTCCTAGTAGATGCAGATTTTGGACTGAGAAATTTGGACCTACTGCTAGGGCTAGAAAATCGGGTTGTGTACACAGCGGTCGAGGTGTTTTCTGGCGAGTGTCGCTTAGAGCAAGCCTTGGTAAGAGATAAGCGGGAATCGGGACTAGTACTACTCCCTGCTGCCCAAAACCGCACTAAGGAGGCAGTCAATCCCGATCAGATGAAACAGCTAGTCGCAGACTTAACCAAAGTTTACGATTACGTTGTGATTGACTGCCCTGCAGGAATTGAGATGGGATTCAAAAATGCCGTTGCTGCAGCGGAAGAAGCACTCATTGTGACCACACCGGAAATTGCCGCCGTGCGCGATGCCGACCGAGTCGTTGGTTTACTGGAGGCGCAAGGAGTTAAGCGTATCCATTTAATCCTGAATCGGTTAAGACCAGCAATGGTACAGGTGAATGACATGATGTCAGTGCAGGACGTGCAAGAATTGCTGGCGATTCCCCTCATTGGAGTCGTTCCAGAAGATGAGCGCGTCATTGTCTCAACCAATCGTGGTGAACCCCTAGTTCTAGCAGAAACTCCCTCAATGGCTGGAATCGCGTTTGATAACATTGCTCGACGACTAGAGGGGGAAACGGTCGAGTTTATGGATTTAGAGGCGGCCCAAAATGGTCTTTTCTCCCGCATCCGTAACTGGCTATTTGGTTGAAAAAAGTTGTCATCCGAGATTCTCTGAGCTTAACTACCCCCGCCACCACTACCATGTTTAGCGATCTTCTAGAACGACTTTTCCCTCGCACTGACGACAACAGCCGTGCGGAAGTTAGACGCCGTTTGCAATTAGTACTCTCCCACGACAGAGCTGACCTTACACCGCAGATGATGGAGAAAATGCGGCAAGAAATACTAGAAGTTGTCTCTCGTTATGTAGAGATTGAGCAAGAGGGGTTGGAGTTTTCCCTAGAAAGCAACCAACGGGCGACAGCGCTGATTGCCAACTTGCCCATCCGCCGAGTTAAGGAAATTGAGTCGTAGTTCTACAATGAATTAGTCCGTAATTCGGAGCCCTAAGAAACCGTATCTGTAGCCTTTCAGTGGTACCCTGGAAGATGGCAACTTGAACTGCTCTAAAGATAGCTGTACAACCTAGGCGCAAGCATGGTCACCACTGCAGAAAAAGCAAATATTGGCTACATTACGCAAATCATTGGTCCTGTTGTAGACGTTAAGTTTCCTGAAGGCAAAATGCCTCAGATCTACAACGCTCTGTCCATCAAAGGCACTAACGAAGCTGGGCAGGAAGTATCTGTTACCTGCGAAGTGCAGCAACTCCTGGGCGATAACCAGGTCCGGGCTGTTGCTATGAGTTCCACTGATGGCTTGATCCGTGGTATGGAAGTGACAGACCAAGGCGCTCCTATTAGTGTGCCAGTCGGTCCCAGTACCCTAGGTCGGATCTTCAATGTGTTGGGTGAACCTATAGATAATCTGGGACCAGTCAATACTGAGGAAAGCTTCCCCATCCACCGCCCTGCTCCAAAACTGACTGAATTGGAAACCAAGCCTTCGGTGTTTGAAACTGGGATTAAGGTAGTTGACCTCTTGGCTCCCTATCGACGTGGTGGCAAAATTGGTCTATTCGGCGGTGCCGGAGTGGGCAAGACCGTGATCATCATGGAATTGATCAACAACAT
>JAFASY010000324.1 GCA_019244235.1 Chroococcidiopsidaceae cyanobacterium CP_BM_ER_R8_30 | reverse complement strand
AGATTCTCTAGACTTCGTTAGCCGACGAGAAACGGTATATTGCTTCACTGCTAACTGTTCAGCGATCTGCTGCTGGGTTAACTCCTGACCATAGTACATCTGTAGAATTCTTTGAGCTTCAGGAGCCAGCTTGGTTAAAGCTGCTGTTAAAAAAGTGGAGAGCTGAGATTGTTGTGAGTCCTTGTCACGTTGTTCTTCTTGCTCAATCAGTTGAGTCAGTAAAGATGCTTGCTGTGACTCTGGTAGATCGTCTAGTAACTCCCCAGATGCTTGTCCTGGTTTGGGGGTATTAATCGAAGTAAAGGTGGGATACAGATAAGTTCTTGCCGCCCTTACACAAGTAATCATCCACTTTTCGAGCATTTCTGGGCTGCACTCTGGTCCTGGTGGGCTGAGTTGCTTATAGCGTTCTGCATTATAGAGTTCGACTAATGCCTTCCAAATCGCGCTATCGGGCTTTGGGAGTTGGCGGGTTCCACTGGCTTGCTGCGGAACATATATTGTTTTAAAGCAGTTCCAGGCTAACAGATAACAAGCAATTGTCTCTGCACTCAGTCCGACATTTTGCAAAGACTCTACAAGTCGCTTTTGGCTCAGCTTGCGCAGCAATGACCAATTGGTGCAGATATCAACCTCTTGCTGCTGGCGCAGGATGTCTTTGAGTACACTGCTGAAAATCGCACTTGCATAATTACTAAGGCTAAAGCCTGTCTGAGGATTAAACCCTTTTAAGACTTTATCGACCCGAGCGATCACCATTTGAAAGCAATCAGATAAGGTATACTGCGCCGTAGAAAAGCTAGCAATTGTTTTTTGAACAGCCCAGAAGCATACCTCTTGCAAATAAGCTGACAAATGTGCTTTCGCCAGACTATCTGGCTGGGTTTGCCACAGCTTGTACCAATAGAACACCCAAAAATCTTTAGAAGTCTCCGGTTGTGGTAGTTGAGCCTGACAACTGAGCATGCTCCGACGCAGTTTAGGGTCAGTTGCCCAACCACCTACCCTGTCCGCGTCAAATTGTAGGAAAGTCGAAAAAATCTCAATGATGGTTTGGCGGGAACGCATGAATCAACAGCTTATGTTGAGTGCTTAAGAGAGCCAAAGTAAACCTATTAAACCAATGGAGAGGCTTAAGTATCTAGACTTTACCCCAGTGTATGATAAGAAGTGATGATTATGATGAAAATCTTAGATTTACTAGGACTAGTTTACCTGTAGCTTGACACGATAGAGGTGCATAAATTTCTTTACTTTCAAGCTTAATGTAAAAATTTGTGAATTTTTGCAGAATTACTAAAGCTGAGCCTGATGAGTAAATAGAGGTTTGTAGTTTTTACCTTAGGTTACAAGATGAGAGTTTGCAGCCTTCAATCAAGGAATATACGAATGATAAACTCCAATCTGAGTCAATGAAAGCTAAGTAAACAACTGAATATTTATCTATCCCTTGCCACTCTTAAAAGTCAAGCTAAAAGCTTCCGCCATCTTTTCCTAGAGCAATGTTGTGCTGTAGTAAGATAGTATTCTCTACCTAAATAGAGTCCCCCATTGAAAAAACTCCTTTTATCAAAGTTGCTTTCACTTTTATGTTAGGCCTATGTGTCCGCTCGGTGTTGGTACTAGCCGCTCTACTTATACTCTGAAAACAGGGGAAGCCAAACTTTGGGTTTTCCTAGTGGGAGTTAACCAATACCAGGATGATTCTCTGTCTTCTCTACGCTACTCCGCTACAGATTGCCAGGGGTTAGGAGAAGCGCTATCCAAAGCAACGCAGGGATTTCCTCGCAAGGAAGTCATTATTTACCATGACTTTGCGGCACAGCCCCCCATGTTGGAGACAGTTCGTGCTAGTTTACAGCGAATTGTCTCAGAAGCCCAGTTGCAAGATACTATCCTATTTTATTTTTCTGGACATGGGGTGCTAGATCCGAAAACTCAGCAGGCTTTTTTGTGTTTAGCAGATACCCAGAAGGATAACCTGGTTGCCACAGGCTTGGGATTGCAGGAACTGTTGCAGATGCTGGGGGAGAGTTATGCCTATCAACAGCTAATTTGTCTAGACACTTGTCATAGCGGTGACATGAGGCTAGGAGGGGGAAGGGGTGCAGTAGAAATCCAAGGAAATAGCATATCTCCTCTACTCAATCCCACACCCCAACTGATGCACGTGTTACGTCAACGGGCAGCGCAGAGTAAGGGATTTTGTGCTTTACTTTCTTGTGACCAAGGACAACAGTCATGGGAGTTTCCTGAACTGGGACATGGAGTTTTTACTTACTACCTCATGCAGGGACTTTTGGGTGAGGCAGCAGACTCACAGGGTGTGATTGATGCAGATGGGCTTTATAAGTACGTTTATCGCCAGACATTGGAATACATTCAGAAAACGAATCAGCAGCTGCGTCTGATCAATCAGCAAAAGCGGAGCCGAGGGGAAACTCATCTCTATGCAGAGTATCCGCTACAAACTCCTAAACGGATTGTGGAAGGTGTAGGAGAGTTAATTCTCGGAATAAAACCGGCGATCACTGACTCTCGACCTCTCAGGCAAGCGATCCTTGTCGAAGGACTAGGCAGTGAAACTCTCTTGACCTTAAACCAAATACTAAGTGAGACTGGAGGCTTCAATCTGGAATACTGGCCACAACCTGCAAAAGCTTGGTCAGAAGTTCGGGGAGCGATCCAAGCATGCCTGCGCCGCTCTAACGCTTCAGAACGAGGATCGCTCACAAGCTCCTCGGAGGCAGAAGAGAAGGTAACAGCTTTGTTGTACTTGCGGGGGGAAGTTGAGGAGATAGAAGATGGGGAAGCTTGGCTAATTCTAGGACAAAAGGTCCGTATCAGTCGCTCTTGGTTGAGACAAGAGTTATATCGTTCAGGAATAGCTAAACAGATTGTTGTACTAGACTGCCCTGGAGCCAGTTCACTCTCCAATTGGGTTGAAGAACTACAACTCGATTCTGGCCAGGGACAATGTTTAATTGCGGCTGCTGCCCCCGTTGAAGAGCCAGAACTATTTTCCCAAGTGCTCCAAAACACGCTTGTGGCAGCGAATTCGCAAGTCGGTCTACCCGTTGCTGCCTGGATTGCCAAACTGCGAACGATCCTTGGAAGAAAAGACATCCCTCTTCATACTTGGCTATCAGGAACGCAAGGTGTGATAGAGATCTTACCTGGGAAGATAGCATCTGTCTTTCAGGATTCGCCGCAGCCAGAGCTCCCTAGTGAGATCGCCCCTGCTATGACTATGGTAGAAACTCCACCTGCTTTTATTCTTAGCTCAAAGCAGTCTTCTCACCTTGAGCAGTTGCTGATAGCACTGGCAGGACCAATCGCCTCTACCTTTTTACAAGAAGTTTCAGCTCAGGTAAGCAGCTCTCAAGAGTTGATCAATCGTTTGGTGATTCTCCTGCCGCAACATCAACGGTCGCAGTTTGAGCAGCAAGCCATATCCCTGCTTGAAAGCTCAACTGCTCAACCGCAAACTGAGTCATCTCTTATGCCCAGCTCGAAACATCTAGCAATCGATGCCAGTATGCTCCGTCAATGTGAGCGAGAGTTAGCTTATTTTGTAGGTCCAATTGCTAGCTTTCTGGTTCACGAGGTTTTGGAATCTCACCCTCAGATTTCGTTAACAGAACTGGTGAAGACTTTGGCAGCGGACATTCCTGATCCCCAGAAAGCTTTGAAGTTTTTGCAACGCTTACAGTCTTGATTGAAGAAAGTCTCTTTGTCCTCTTCTGCTCAAAGGAGCTTTGCTATAGCATTAACTTCCCTAGTCCAGGGATGATCGGGGTAGCACAGGCAGAAGATGTCTTTGCTTGCTAGATGAAACATCTCTTCGCAGACAGGCAGAATGCCACCCACCTTGGTGTTGTATGTTTTCTGCACTTGTTGACGTAAAGCCTCGAAATTCAGAGCTGGCAGTGCCTTATTGACCACCAGCAGCATTTTAGGAACCTCTAACTTACGGGCCACATCTACAGCCACCGCTGTACCGTGATAGTCCTGATGATCTGGACGCAAAATGATGACCAAGATATCAGAAATGATGATTGATAGCAGGGTCTCTTCGTTGATCCCGGGATGAGTGTCAATGAACAGATAGTCCAATTTTAAACGGCGAATCAGATTGCGCATGCCGTCATTCAGCCGACGTGCGTCGTATCCCTCGCGTAAGATCCGGGAAATCTCACCAGTCTTGATACTGGAAGGAATTAGGTAAACATTACCTCTGATGGCTGCGGTCTCCTGCCTCATCTTCAAAATCGGAGTGACTTCGTACGCAGCCTTTTCAACTGTACAACGGCCCCAGAGGTAATCATTTAGGGTGTAACTAATCTTTTCCTCTTTGAGACCAAAAAGGACATGGATACCAGGTGATTGAATGTCGGTATCAATAATGCCAACTCGTCGTCCAGAGCGAGCAATGATAGTCGCCAGATTACTAGTGACGTTCGATTTACCAGTTCCACCACGGAACGAATGCACAGACACAACTTTAGACACGATACATCCTTATGGGTGAGAGTACTTTTATCAAGCCGATAGGCTTGATAGCATCACATTTTTTGCAAGAAATAATTCACAGAATGACTAGGATGGAGATTTTAATTGAAATTTTAGAACCATATTATTGCCAACCAAGATTCCACTGGTAAAAACAGCGCTGGGAAGAGGACAAGTTCAGTCAAAATTTTAAAATTGCTTAACGTAGCATAAAATGTTGACTGTTCATGCGTTAGAGTTAGATAACATAGTTTTTTTTGACGCTTCATTCGTTTCATAGGGCAAAAAATATGATTTTATGCATTTGATAAAAGTTGATAGGGTATATGCAAAACTGTTAAATAAATTAACCTCCAGTACTGAGGATCTACGTACTTTAATAGTATGTTACGATTTGAAATGCCGGACAAATTTGTCCGGCTTTAGCTATTATTTTCACAGAGTTTATATGTCCTTACGTCCTCTATTATTACTGACACGGTTTTTGCTAATACTATGGTTACCCTTGAGTGGATGCAGTCAAGATAGGTCAACTCCGCCAGAAAAGTTAACTGTGGGTGTTGTGAGTTACGATACAGAAGCGCTCTCAGTAAATGACTATGAACACTTTCAGGAGTACTTGGCAAAACAGACCAGTAGTGTTGTTGAATTGGAACCCGCACTGAATGAACTGAACGCCGTTCAGCAAATTCACAGCAAGGCTTGGTCCATTGTTTTTGCACCTCCCGGTTTGGCAGCAATTGTAATAGGAACAGAGAATTACACTCCGATTTTTCGGATGGAAGGGGTAAACAATCTGCGCTCTGTTCTAGTAGTACGAGAAGATAGTCCAATCAAGAGCATTGGAGACATTGCCAACAAAGCGATCGCCTTGGAAGAGCCAGGCTCCGCTGCTGGGTATTATCTACCCTTGTATGACCTTTATGGTCTGACATTGGCAGAGGTACGCTTCGCGCCAACTCCGAAAACGGTCTTAGCATGGCTCAGTCAAGATACTGTCGCTGTTGGTGCTTTATCTGAGAATGACTTTGATCTCTATCAGCATGAATTTGGTCAAACAAAGTTTCGGATTCTGCACACTAGCCGATTTGTTCCTCCTGCTGTTGTGCTTCTTGCACCAACACTAGACCGCAATCAGGAGGAGCAAATTAAGGCAGTCATGAGGGGAGCTCCTTCAAGTATTACTGGGGATGCTCATTACATCCCTAATGCTAAGTTGCCAGACTACGATCAATTTATTCAAATCGTAAAAAAAGTGAAGCCACTGGAAGTCCGAGTACGGGAAAAACCAGTGGTATTGCTGGATCGATCGCTATGAGTCAAGCTGGCATAGTTACTGGAGTGTAGGCAGGAATCACAATCGTCTTTTTCACGAGGACACCAAAAAAAGTCTTTGAGCAGCAGCCCCAGCATATGCAGTTCTTGTTGTATCCTGGATTCCTAGAGGTAACACCGCATGCCAGAAGCAGAGATAGCCTTTGGAACTTTCATCAACCACCGCTACCGGATTCAGAGAGTGCTTGGAGAGGGAGGCTTCGGGCGAATTTACTTAGCGTCCGACGAACAGCGCTTCGGTGAATTGTGTGTCCTCAAGGAATTTATCCCGATCAGTGGGGCGGAATCTACGGTTCAGAAATCGCGCATCTTATTAGAGAGAGAGGCAAAAGTCCTATACGAAATTAATCATCCGCAAATTCCTAAATTCATGGCTTGGTTTGCTCACATGGGACGTCTATTCCTGGTACAGGAATATATTGATGGCAAAACCTACTCTCACCTGTTGCATGAGCGTCTCTCCCGACAAAACAATCTATTTTCCGAGGCTGAAGTCACTCAGTGGCTTAAGGATCTGTTGCCAGTTTTGGACTATCTCCACGAGCGTCATATTATTCACCGGGATATTTCCCCGGATAACATTATGCTGGCCCACGGTCAATCTCGACCAGTGCTGATTGACTTTGGTCTAGTCAAGCAGACGGTGGCGCAGATTTTGGCTATAAATTCTGAGACTTTAAGTAACCCAGGTCAATCTTTTGTTGGCAAGTTTGGCTATGCGCCTCCAGAACAGATTCGACTAGGGCAATGCTACCCCTGCAGTGACCTTTATTCACTCGGTGTGAGTGCAGTCGTCCTTCTAAGTGGTAAAGAACCAAGCTTGTTGCTAGATCAGAGGTCTTTAGAGTGGCAATGGCACTCCTATGTCAAAATTAGCGAGGATTTGGCTCAGATATTGAACAAGATGCTGGCGGAGAAACCGAAGGATCGTTACCAGTCAGCTCAAGAAGTTCTTGCTGAGCTACAGCTAATTGCTGGGGCGGACGTCCCCACACCACTTATGGATCTGCACCTTATCGAAATCGACCAAACCAAAAAAGAACGCCAAGTAGCTGAGATTGCAGAGGCTGACTACTTTCGACAATTGCAGAGAGAAGCCAAGGAACTGAGAGACAGCTTCACAACCAACTCTGAAACTCGACTCAATGCTGAAATTCCTCAACTTTCTTTGCCTGAAGCAACAACAGCGCCGAAACTTAATCCTGCATTTGTAGATCGTTGCCAGCAAGAACTTGCTCGGATTATGGGACCAGTAGCGAGGTACATACTTGTAGAGGCTCTAGCTCAACAGCCAGACATCTCCCCTTTGCAGTTAGTTGAAGCTTTAGTTGCTGCAATTCCCAATCCTCAACAAGCTCAAAAGTTTAGAAACAGTGTTAAGACCAGTCCCGATCAGCCGAAATCAAGAACTTCCCAGCGCTCTACAACCTCAGGCAAAACAGCGGTTGGTCGGCCTCCTGAATCGGTTAGGGCTTCCTCCCCAATCCTACCTGAAGCAACAATGCCACCTCAACTTAATCCTGCATTTGTAGACCGTTGTCGGAAAGAACTTGCTCGGGTTATAGGACCGATAGCGAAGTACATACTTGCAGACATTTTGGCTCAGCATCCAGAGATCTCTCCTTTGCAGTTAGTCGAGGCTCTAGTTGCCGAAATTCCCAATCCTCAACAAGCTATTGAGTTTCGACAACGTTTGTTACTGTGAACTATCGATGCTGCGACGTCCGCTACGCTTGTCAAGCATTTTCATAGCCATGGCTAAACTCGTCTTCATACGTGTAAAGGCTTCAGCTAAGATACCCACTTCGTCGTTAGATGCTCTTTCAAAATCAGCATCTGTGTCACCCATACTCACTGCTTCTACAACTTGGGCCATGCGATTGAGAGGTCGAATAACATAGCGCTTTAACCAGAAGTTGACCATCAGTATAGCTGCCGCAAAAATTCCAGCAACAATTCCCATGATTAACAGGAATGATTGTCGGATACTTTTGAACACACTATTTGCAGGGACAGAGATAATCTGAGCAGCAATAATTTGATTGAGCTTCCATCCAAACCCATTAGCTGTTCCGTAACGCTCAATCATGCTTTTGGGTGCAACATCTGGTGTACTGTGACATTCGAGACAACTGGAGTCAGAGACCGTTAGAGGACGAGCGATATAGAAGAAGTCACCACCAGGCAAGGAACGAAACCCTCTCAATTCTTTAAGATTAGTTTCTGAAATGAAACGGTTAACAATCCCCGTCTCAAAGTCATCAGCCCGGTCGCGAAGATTGGTGGGATTCAGCGTTGCTTCCTTATAAAAAAAATCACTGAACGCTTTATCGGTGCGCAGACTTTCAAAGACTTCTCGTGCAGAATAGGCAGGAACCACCTGTGGTAAAAATTCAGTTTGTAACTTATCAGTAAGCTCTGGCTTAACTTGAGTGTTTGTGTAATGACGAACCGAATTCATGGTTCCAATCAGCATCAGAGCTTTTGAGGTAATTTCATTTTGGGCATTGCGATTCAGAGCTGTGGCCAAAGCAACACCGCTAAAAATAACTCCTAAAGCAAAGACTATGAGTAATAAAATTGTAAACTTCTTACCTAGCTTCAGATTTTTTAAGGTGGGTTCAAAGTAACTTAACATACTACTGATGTTGGTAGAAAAACTGGACCGTAAAGATTAGTAGATAATCTGAGGATATTTTTATCTTTACTATATTATAAAGACTTGGCTCAAACAAATTACACAAATATTTATATATCTGTTTAATAACAGTGAAAAAACCTCGTCAGAGTGGCGAGGGCGGCAATCTTTTACCTGAGAAGAGCGTAGCTTCAGCAATGCCATTAATCGTTAGCTTCTTCCAGAGTTTCAATGACTGCTAAACAAAAGTTGGAAGCCGCAAGTAGCAGTGTCACTGAACTTACATGGGCAATGGCGAGGATCACAAGTAGCGTTTCAAAGGAAATGTAGGTGTTCATTGGTTGATCTCCGTTTTTAAACTAGTGCATGTGTTCAGCCTTCTAAATAGAAGTACGTCAGGTAGATTAAAGTTATGCAAGGCAGGCTTGTACAACTAGAGTCTTTACAAAAGCCAATTTTTCTATGCCTCTAGAATATTTATCACCCTTTCCTTTGGAATTTATGCAAGAAGTCTGTTGATGCAAGCTATAGCTACAACGCCCTCTCTGTTAAGTAGCCAGGGTCGAAGCAGCTCAGAGATAAGGTCGCCTCAATTTGCTACTCACATCCCACCATGTTCAGCTGTTGAATATTTACCCATGCACTGCTGCTAATTGAGAAGACTCCACTATTTTTGTTGCAACTGACAGTTACAGTATTATTAGAGCCATCAATAGTGATTTGGCTGTTAGGGTTGGTAATATCAATATTCCCTTGCGTGAGTGTAATTGTTTGTGGATTTTCCCCCAGATCGAATTTAATCAAAACAGGACCAGTTATCTTGTTGGCTAAAGAAATTGCTTTGCGCAAAGTCATGACACCAGTAGATGGATTTGGATTATCGCTGGTGCTATTGACAATGAAAGTTGTCGGAGCTGTCAAAGCAAGGGCAGAAGGTAGAGGAAGTCGAGCATGAACAATATTAACTCCACAAAACTTGAGTATGAGCAATGAAACAGTAGTACCAACAAGTTTATTAATTTGCCAAAATGATTGTTTCAACATAATAGTTGCTCATCCTTACTGTAACTACTGTGCAATGTCAGCTAAATAGGGTGATAGTGAGAGTTATTAGAATGTAAATACTACGTCATTAAAAGTAGTATTCCCTTCTACAATCAATTTTCCACTATTAAGGTGAAAAGAGTCGTGACTTAGTTTGTCGTTACTTAAAATCAGCACTCCTCCCTTGTTGACTTCAAATGTACTGTTTTTAATCGTAGAGTCACTAATCTCTACTGTTCCTCCGCCAACTACAGCTTCTAACTCTTCAGCAGACAATTCAAAACTTGTATTGTTCATTTCTTGAGACATAATTTCTCCAAAATATTACGAACAGAACTGATCTAGCCAATGTTACTGTTATTAGAGAAAGGGGCTGTTATGAAAAATTCAGCCCCTAGTATTAGTAAGCTATTTCTAGCTTATTTGGGTATTTAGGTTACTCAATGTAAAATTGGCTATCCTTGATGTCATCTTTGTTTGCATTAAGCGTTCCATTTCCCTTGACTTTAAATTTGTCATGAGAGACATCAGAGTTATCAATGTTCACTACTCCGTTGCCTCCGGTTACAGCTTCCAAGTCTTCGTAGGACAGTTCAGCAATTTTATTTCCCATTTCTTGAGTCATGATTGATGTTCCTTTTTTGGTTTTGTGTTCTTGTTTGTTGCGGTTGCAAAAACTGCTTTGTTTGTTTTTGGACTTTGAAAAAATATTCAAAGTTAATACAACTAAGTCAGTCTACTGAAGGGGAGAAGTGGAGGTTCCACCAGTCGCTCAATCAACCGCTCTATTTATTAATAGGGTGGTCTTTGCTGCTTTATGCACTTCTAGTAACCAGGAATAGATTTAATGCAAGATTTGGTTGAGAAAATATCCTAGAAACTCTTAGAATATGGCTCTATAGCAGTTTGGAATACAGTTAGATAATCCAAATTCCCCTTGAGACTGCGTAGAATAGGGAAGGGTGTCAGGGAAAACGGTGACGCTACCTCAGTCCTATTCTCTGTAGTCTTATAGGAGAATAAAGACATAAACTTATATCTCCAAAAACCTGCAATATCTAGAGGCTAGAAATACATACTGGGCTTGCAGTCATGTAGTGCAAGCCCAGTTGGAAATGGTATGGTAAACAAGATATCTAAAAAATAGGAATTACGTATAACCGCGATCACTGCCTAGTTAATCTGCTATTTTTCTATCTGGTCTAGGGCTCGCTTTGCTCTCAAAATTGCTTTTAAAAAGGTTAATTTGCTTTTCCAGGCTTCGCGAGGTAGGATGGGATATGCTTCAGAGCCATTTGTTAATGACTCAACACTAGCAATTCTTTCTTGGTGTGTTACTTCTCTCTCTGGAGTGCTGGCGGTGCCGAGCCCTTCATTCATTGGTAATACAAAGTTGGATGAAATTTCTGAACTTTCTGTCATAAATTAATAGCCTTGCCGCTTGTGCTCTATTAAAACTTCATTTAGCAAGAGGATAGAAAAATTCGGGATCGTCCTTCCAACTGTCTGACCACTGAATCCGCTCTGCGGTAAAGTGAAGCGGATCGTTTTCCAACCAAGGAGCATCAAGAGGCTCCTCAATCAGCGCAAACTCACCATTGTCAAAGGGAAGCCCCAGCGCCCGCACTTCGGGTGAGACACGCTCCCGAATGCCTCGCTCAGCTTGGACAAGCGCACGATGGTGACAGTAGGGATTGTTGCCTCTGCGGTTAAAGAAAACATGGGCAGTCCAAGTGCAGCCCCCACGGCAGAGTTCGGCAAACTCGCAGGTTTTACAGAAACCCCATAGGTGGGCTGTACCTTGAGGTGTTCCTGCTCCCAAGTTAAAGCGCAGCTCTTGTGTCCCTTCGACAATCTCTCGGAGTGAGTAATCTCTAATGTTGCCACCCGTGTATGCTGAAGTGGGTAATGAGGGACAACCTTTGATGGCACCGTCTGCTTCAATCCCCAAAGTCGATAGTCCGGCAGAGCAGCCCTGCCAAAACGTCCATTCATCTCCGCCTCCCCGTAAGAACCGCTCATAAGGTCCGTAGTAACCGATATTATTACCCGGTTGGATCTGGACACCCTCACGCCATGCCCGACGGGCTATGCGAGCTAGCATTGGGTAAAGAACCAGCAGTTCATACGGTTGGAGGAGGATGTCTGCGTTGTCTGCTGCGTTTCCCATGGGGACAGTCAGCTGAATCTGCCAAGCAGAAGCTCCTGCGTCACGAATGTGCTCGTAAATCAGAGGGAATTCCGGCGCAGATAGGCGGTTAATTTGGGTGTTGCAACCGAACCTGATGCCGACTTCTTGGAAATTGCTCATGGTTCTAAAACAATGTTTCCATGAACCCTTCTTACCGCGTAGTCGGTCGTGGGTTGCCTCCAGGCCATCAACCGAAACGGAAACCGTAGCAATACCTGCTGCCTTCATTCGCCGTGCTGTTTCGAGCGAGATTCCATAACCCCCAGTAGTCATGGTACAAAGCATCCCAGCTTGGGCGATCGCCTCAGCAATTTGGAGCCAGTCGGGACGTAAGAATGCTTCACCCCCGATGAGAGTCACCTCCTTAATTCCGACTTCCGCCATTTGCCTGACCAAGTCAAAAGCCCCCTCTGTCGAGAGTTCTTTTGAACGCGCTTGCCCGGCCCGCGAACCACAGTGGCTACAAGCCAGATTGCACTTTAGAGTAATTTCCCAAACAGCATAGCTAGTTCTGCGATAAGTCATAGCAACCAACCTTCCGCCTTAATCTTAGGAGGTGACAAAAATCGATAAGAAGTTACTGTTCATCCAACGGGGCGATTACTCCATACATTGGCTGCACAATGGGGTTGTCAATTGGATTGGTGGGCCAGGGTTTCCTTACAACTCCGTACAATGGCTGAGGATGTGGAGGGTTTTTAACAAGACCACCGACAGCTGCTACCAACTCCTCTTCACTGAGTTGGGTAAACTTGCCTTGTTCTTTTAAGTCTAATACCTGGATAGTGGCTGTTTCAAACTCTTCTTTCGAAAAGTTATAACCAGCATCTTGCAGAAATTTGTTGCGTTCGTCAATTGTACTGTTCTCAAGTTGAGAACGAAAAGCTTGGTCTTTGACCAGCCTTACCAGAAATTCTTTGACTCTTTCTAAAAGTCCTACTGACATATAATCCCCCTTATGGGTCGAATAATTTTTCTCAACAAACATCAGCTTTGGCTTGAATTCGATACTCTCCACTCGTCCAAACTCAACTGTGACAAAGAAGGGATCAGGGGTCAGGAATCAGGGGTCAGGGTGTGAAAAGTTCCTTAAAAAACTTGATTGAGCGGGGATACAAGCCCCCTAGGAGACAAAGAATTAAACCCTTGACAAGGGAGCGCTCATATTTAATAAGTCATTATTTCAATCCCCTGAAGGGAGAGCCAGGGGGATTCTGACCCCTGACCCCTGATTCCTGACCCCTCTGACACTAGCCATTCTCTGCCTGATGTGAGATTGCCTCATACCAGTTAGTGAAGGGAGGGTTGCCGGACGCTGTCACGTCCTCAAAGACTTGTTGACAGAGGTCGCGGAACGATTGGTAGCGCTCTCGACACCACCTTATAGCAAGGTCGTGTAGTGCAGCCTCTTGGAGATTCCCTAACGCATACTTACGTGCAAACCCATGTTCAAGGGGCACGATTGTCCCATCGGCTTCAATAATCAGAGGTGACACGATGTCAGCCAGTAGATGTCTCATCTTGTCCACTGGCGGCTTGTCTGCTAGGACTTGACTCGGATTCAACCGCAGGTTTTCTCGGTTGACCAGATCTAAGTGGATATAGAGCTGATTGCCAACAGCTGCCTGCAGGCGTGAGACCTCAAGATAGGCGTAAACTGACTCTAGCTTGTCAGGTCGGGCTCCTGATAGCAACTGCTTCCCGCGTCCGATCTCCTCCAACGGATGAATTTGCAATAATTTCGCCCCTTGCTCTAAGGCGAAATTTGCTACCCAATCCAACTCGTTGAGATTGTACTGCGTCAGGGTGAAAATAAACCCGAAGGGAATGCCAGACTTGCGGACACCTTCGAGTCGCGCTACCATCGTGTCGAACGCCTGTGCCGATGCGCGCATCCGATTGTGTGATGCCGGTACGCCGTCCAGACTAATAGCCAACAGATCGACGGTGTGACGCAACCTCTCCAGATGTCGTTCGTTCAGCAGCATGCCGTTTGAAGTCACAGTTGTAACCAGACCACAGCTACGTGCCCGCTCCAGCAACTCGTACAGCGGCTGGTATAGTAGTGGTTCGCCACCTGAAAAGCTGGCGACCGTGTACCCCTCCTCACTAGCATCAGTCAACGCCTGGAGAAGAAGTGCGATGCTGAGTTCGTCTCGCTCCTCTGGACTAGAAGATGAGTAGCAGTGAAGACACTGTAGATTGCACCGTCGAGAGGGGTGGATTTGCAGGATGCGGCTAGCATTCCCAGTCGGTTTCATAAGCCTCCGCTAAATATTAGGATTCATTGAGAGGAACGAGAATGCCAACTGGAATGCCAACTGGAATGCCAACTGGGAAGGGGTGGTGTACTGGAACGCCAACTGGAATGCCAACTGGGAAGGGGTAGTGCCACTTGCTCACATCAATCCCTCCACAGATCTCATCAAGAGCTTGCTGAGAAAGCTCGACTGTCTGCTCTAGATCCTCTGCTTGAAGCTTGCTCGTACAAAGCCTTGCCTCAAGCATCTTCTTGGAACCTCGGTTGTCAGATTGCATGTGCGACATAATTTCTCCTTTTTTATCCTTAATTCAAGAAATCTTAGCGAAGCGGAGATTGTAAACCACTTCACTTATTTCATAGGATGAAGTTTGTTTTTTTATGCACTTAACCGGAATGATTAACCAAAGAGAGTTTTTACAAAACTTCAAAAGATGGCAATTAATTACCAGCTTCTTCAAGAGTTTCAATGACTGCTAAGCACAAGTTGGAAGCTGCAAGTAGCAGCATCACTGAACTTATATAGGCGATCACGAGAATCTCAAGTGCCGTTTCAAAAGGAATGTAGGTGTTCATTGGTTTGGCTCCGTTGTTGAACTAGTGCTTATGTTTAGCCTGCTAAATCTAAATACGTCAGGTGGACTAAAGTTATGCAGGGCAGGATTGTACACTAGAGTTCTTGCAAAGATCAGTTTTTTCTACATCTCTACGCTATCTATGGTTCAAGGTTCTGCTCGTGCTGAAATGGCATTAACTGCGGTGGAATCCAAGGATTAGTTTGCTGCTGTTGCTGAAGCGCTGTTCGCTCTACTGTGGTAATTTCCTGCCACGGAAATAGACTATACGCCGTAGGTAGGCTGTGTCTGCAAACAAAATCAATGATTTTGAGCTTCTGAATACTTACACGGTGACCTTTGCTGTTTTATGCACTTCTAGTAACCAGGAATAGATTTAATGCAATAAGGATTCATCTGTTCCAAATGGGACTGTCAATCCTCTACATTCTGAGGACTCATCTTCCATATCCTTTCTAGGATTTCAATCTGAGCTTGCACTCTTTGCGGGTTAGAAGCAGCTGTAGTAGAACGTTGAGAAGATTTATTAGGCTTAAGTTTCAGTCCAGCAGCTCGAACAGTTACTCCTATCATTCCTGCTAATACTAGTAAGATGGCGGTCAGGCTCAGGTAATTCAATGTAGATGTAGGGGCCACTGCTTGATGTGGTCTGGATACAGGCAAAACATCAGAAGGTTGTTCAGTAACTGAAGTTACAGTATCTGGTTGCGCAATAGAGTCAGCCAGCAGATCAAAGATATTCATGGTTTTTACTTCTTAAGTCATTTTGATGTGAGCAAACATAGCCTTGCATTCACTTAATAGGTTGGCCTTTGTTCTTTTTATGCAGTTTTTAGGCTATCACGCCTCATTTTTTCTCAAGAGTCTGGTACAGGGTGCTACTGCATAAAAACCTAAAAGCCACCCTAGTGAATAAACACACCTGTATGATTTCCCCAAACTATCAACTGTGAACTAGGAGAATAAAAATGTTGAAAAAGCAACTCTTAGAGACTTATAGCTCTGCATCTTTTCCACAGCCAGAGGTCTTGCCAGAAATTTCTCTGAATCAAAATTCCAAAACGAACCGTCCCAAGCTTTCAATGGTTTGGGTAAAAGAATTTGATGGAGAGCGTCTGCGCCTGGTTGGGCGATGGATTAAACAAGATTAGATTGGTAGGCAAGCGTTGGCCTTGCCTACCAATCTACCAGCGTTTCTACACCTCTCGATACAGCCTGCATAAACCCAAAAAGTTATTCCTATGGCTTGGATGAAGGGATATAGAGCATTGGGATTGGGACATTTGCAGCAACCGAAAAACACTCTCCCACTCTTACCGAATATAAGGGAGTTAAACCATGACAGAAGTTCTACTAAAGGAACTTAGTAATAACGACATCGACTGGATGCTCGCAACAGGGACTAGAGAAGAAATTGCCGCTGGAACAGTTCTCATCCGTCAAGGGGAGCCTGTTGAGGTGCTGTATATCTTGTTAGATGGAGCATTGACAGTTTCCGTCTCTCAAGCTGACAACAATCCATTAGGTCGCGCCTTTGCTGCCTTAGAAGGTGGTGAGATGTCGGGGCGTGAAATCGCCAGATTATCTAGCGGTGAGATGGTAGGAGAAATGCCTTTTTTACAGGCTTCTCTGTCTCTTACGACTGTTAAGGCTCTTCAAAAGTCATTGATACTATCGGTTCCACAACGACAATTGGCAACAAAACTGCAAGAAGATGTGAGTTTTGCTGCCCATCTTTATCGGGCGAGTGCGATTCTACTGGCAGACAGATTAGAGAGGATAGTTAGCCAGGTGGGTCATAGCACACTCATTCTAGGTCAGCCCCAGTTAAAAGAAATCCTATTTGTTTTTGGGGAATTGCACGACAGCGACATTGATTGGATGACTTCTGCGGGTAGTGCTCAGAAAATTGCTGCTGGTACAGTCCTTATTCAAGGAGGAAGACCCGTTGAGGCACTGTATATCCTCCTGGATGGAAAAATGACGGTTTCCGTACGTGAGGAGCATAGTAACTCCTTGTCCCGTGCTTTTTCGAGCTTAGAAGGTAGCGAAACTGCAGAACGGGAGTTCGCCAGATTATCGAAAGGCGACATAGTTGGAGAAACACCCTTCGTAGAGGTAGGTGGGTCTATGACCACCGTTAAGGCGATTGAAAACTCCCTCGTGTTGTCAATTCCTCGATGGCGATTGGCTGCGAAGCTGCTGCATGATGTGGGTTTTGCTGCCCGTTTCTATCGAGTTCTTGCGGTTTTGCTGGCTGATAAACAGCAGGGAATAATTAGTCGGCTTGGCTACGGCAGGCTAAGTTATGACACAGGTCAGTCGCTGGATGATGACTGCCAATATGACAATGAACTAAGTTCCGATTTTTTGGCTCAAATGGCACTGGCTGGAACCAGATTTGAATGGATGCTGAAGAAGATTCGGGGTCGTTAAGTTTAACCCTTACTCAATAGCATATCTATAAACTCAATGTTTTTGTTCAGTTTACGGATATTGGATTCCCTACATCCGTTAAAGAACGAAGGCACGCACTGGCATTTCAACTAATTTTACTTACACATAACAGCAGCATTAGGGGCATCCTCTGGCTGCAGGTTTTTTCAAATGGATGGTGTTAAATGGTTACCCAAAAGAGCAACCTGTTCCGAAAAGAGGCTTTAGAACGTTCATCTTCCCCTGAACGGCTAGACCAAATCATGCAAATCGTCAGCCCCAAGAAATGGCTACCTTTGGCTGCCCTAGGCTCCTTGGTGGCAGCAGGGCTGACCTGGAGTATTGTGGGCAAAATTCCGATCATTGTCACAGGTCAAGGAGTGCTCATTTACCCGAGCAAAGTTGTGAATTTCGAGTCGCCTAGCTCTGGTCAGTTGCTGGCGATCAATGTACATGTTGGGGACTTTGTCAGAAAAGGAGAGGTGCTAGCGACAATTGACAAAGCTGAAATCCAGAAGCAACTGCAACAGCAACGGGCTAAGCTAGCGGAACTACAAGCCCAAAATCAAGACGCTAACTCACTCCAAGGTCAACGGAGCGAACTGGAACAAAGAGAGATCCAGCAGCAGCGACAGAACTTACAGCAGCGCATACAGGAAGCTCAGGCTTTGACTCCTATTCTAAGGGATAAGGGCATAGGTGCTGTTGAACATGAGAAGCAGAACCTACAGCAACGCCTCCAAGAGTCTCTTACCCTAGCACCTACTCTCAAGGACAGATTGGAGAGGCGTAAAAGTTTGCAGACTGTTGGAGCAATCTCAAGTGATGCGGTTCTGGAGGCAGAACAGACCTACCTAGATGGCATCAAAAAAATTGCCGATCTCGAAGATCAGTTAAAGGAACTGGACGTTAAGCAGGTTGAGGCAGAAAAATCTTACCGGGAGAACCTCAGTCAGATTGCAGACTTTAAAGCTCAGTTGCGAGAACTAGACACTAAGGGAAAAAGTCAGGCTGAACAAAATTTTGCATCTTCAACTACCCGGCAAAATCAGATCCAGGAGGTGCAAAGGACCATAGGTCAATTAGAACTGCAATCTAAAGACAGCCAAATTATCAGTAAGTACTCAGGACGCATTCTAGAAATTACCGCAACTCCTGGACAAATCCTAAGTCCAGGCTTCCGCCTTGGCTCTATAGAGGCGCAGAAGCCATCTGCCAAGCTAGCCAGCGTCGCCTTTTTTCCAGTCGGAGATGGCAAGAAGGTGCAAAAGGGTATGAAGGTGCAAATTACCCCCACCACCGTGAAGCGGGAAAGATTTGGCGGGATTTTAGGTGCAGTCACCAGTGTCTCAGCCTTCCCTGTTACTAGAGAGGGTGCTTCTAGTTTGGTGGGCAATCCGGAACTTGTGCAAAGCCTAATGTCCCGCGACCCTCAGCTCGAAGTTTTCGCCGAACTTCAGCCAGACCACTCAACCTTCAGCGGTTATCTATGGTCTTCTTCCAAGGGTCCACGACTACAAATGTCTCCCGGAACAACGACCTCTGTGCGAGTCACTGTAGAGGAACGAGCCCCTATCTCCTTTATCTTTCCCATCCTTAGATCCTGGAGTGGTATTGATTAATATGTGGCCAAACCAGCGAGTTCAACTGAGAGCTAAGGGCATCCGGCGTCGTACCCCCACGTTGTTACAAATGGAGGCGGTGGAATGTGGTGCTGCCGCATTGGGAATCATTCTAGGTTACTACGGTCGGATTGTGCCGTTGGCGCAACTCCGTCAAGAGTGTGGCGTATCGCGGGATGGAAGTAAGGCAACCAATATCCTGAACGCTGCCAAGGGCTACGGGCTAAAGGTTAAAGGCTTTAAGACGGAGTTGAATAACCTACGACAATTGCAATGTCCCTACATTGTCTTTTGGAACTTCAACCATTTTCTGGTTGTAGAGGGATTCAGACGGGAGAGAGCCTATCTTAATGATCCTGCCACTGGACCGCGAACTGTATCCATGCAGGAATTCGATGATGCCTACACGGGTGTCGTACTGGTTCTAGAACCAGGTCCGGAATTCAAACGAGGTGGACGCAAACCTAGCACTATCCTGGCTCTATGGGAACGGCTGCAAGGGTCTATTGGGGTACTTGCCTATTGCATCCTAGCAGGATTCCTGCTCGTGATTCCTGGGCTGGCGATGCCAGTGTTCTCCCAGGTATTTGTAGACAATGTTCTAGTTCAAGGCAGAGACGACTGGTTGCGCCCACTGCTTTTGGGAATCATCTTCACAGCCATACTTAATGGTTTTTTGACGCTGCTACAGTTGCAGTTTCTCCGTCGGATGAAGATCAAGCTGTCAGTGGGCATGTCCAGCCGCTTCCTGTGGCACATCCTGCGCTTGCCTGTTAGTTTTTATGCTCAACGGTTTGCTGGAGAAATTAGCAGCCGCGTCCGCCTCAATGACAGCTTAGCTAGTATTCTTTCTGGAAAGTTAGCCACCACAGTTATTGCTGTAGCGATGGTAATTTTTTATGCACTGGTCATGCTGCAATACGACGCGATCTTGACCTCGATAGGGATGGCTTTCGTCGCAGTGAATCTCTTGGCCTTGCAGTGGGTATCTCGTTGGCGTGTGGATGCCAACATGAGGTTGATGCAGGAGCAAGGAAAAGTGAGTGGGGTGTCTATTTCTGGACTCCAGAGTATGGAAACGTTAAAGGCATCCGGGTTAGAGTCAGATTTCTTTTCCCGGTGGGCAGGTTACTATGCCAAAGCAATCAACGCTCGGCAGGATATGGATGTGACTAACCAGACTCTTGGTGTCTTGCCCTCGTTCCTATCTGCTATTACATCTATGCTAGTTTTGGTCCTAGGTGGACTCCGGGTGATGGATGGACATCTAAGTATTGGGATGCTAGTCGCTTTTCAGAGCCTGATGCAAGGCTTTCTGGCACCTGTCAATAACCTTGTCAATCTCGGCAGTGACCTTCAAGAAGTAGAGGGCAGTCTGAATCGATTAGATGATGTCTTGCGCAACCCAGTAGATCCGCAAGTAGAGGACAAGGGGACAAGGAGAGGGGGAGACAAGGAGAAATCCTTCCTCCCCTCCTCTCCCCTTCCCCGCCTACAGGGCTATGTCGAGCTGCAGGACGTCACATTTGGCTACAACCGAGTTGCCCCCCCCTTGATTTCTAACTTTAGTCTCTCGGTCAAACCAGGACAGCGAATTGCCCTAGTAGGTGGAAGTGGATCTGGCAAATCTACCATTGCCAAACTCTTGTGTGGGCTGTACGAACCTTGGGAGGGAGAGATTCGGTTCGACGATAAACCCAGGGGGCAGATTCCTCGCCAGGTACTGGTCAATTCCATTGCCCTGGTAGAGCAGGAAATTTTTCTGTTTGCTGGTAGCGTTAGGGAGAACTTGACCCTTTGGGATACCACTGTGCCTGACAGTCAACTGGTACGGGCATGCCGAGATGCTGCGATCCACGATGTTGTGCTCTCCATCCCAGGAGGTTATGGAGGAAACCTCTTAGAAGGCGCTACCAATTTGAGTGGCGGTCAGCGACAACGGCTAGAAATTGCTCGCGCTCTAGTAAACAACCCCTCCATCCTGGTGATGGATGAAGCCACCAGCGCCCTTGATGCCGAGACAGAAAAAATTATTGACCAGAAACTTCGCCAACGGGGATGTACTTGCATTATTGTGGCGCATCGGCTAAGTACCATCCGGGACTGTGATGAAATTATTGTCCTTGAACGGGGGCAGGTGGTGCAACGAGGAACTCATGAAGAATTGCAGCAGGTCGAGGGGGCGTACTTGCAGTTGATCCGCAGCGAAGGATAAGTCCTATGGGAGGTATAGAGATGCTGATTCAGACCAAAAGGTGGCAGGGAGAGCAGTATCAGTTTAAGGGTAACGAACCAATACTATTAGATGACCCAGAGACTGTTTGGATAGTGCAATCCGGTTCTCTGGCACTATTTGCCATTGCGGTTAAGAATGGCATTCCCGAGGGGAAGCGCCGTTATCTATTTAGTACTGCTGCAGGGGAAGCGATATTCTCAACAGCGCCAGATCATCAGCGTGAGCTGCGCCAGATCTTGGCGGTGTCGGTTGAGGAAACAGAACTCCTCAGAATTTCTAGAACAGACTTTGAGATGTCATTTGCTTTCTGCAAAAGCGAAGCAGTGGCTTTGGTAGAGCGCTGGACTCATCAACTCGGTTCGGGACTTACCGATGTCTCCAGCCCTAGCCTTTCAGTCTTACCCGAAGGAAGTCAGTACTTCTCCTTAACCAGTAGTCAGATCTTCCAGCCTCGGCAGGGGACTGTGTCTTGGGTACGAATCCAGCAAGGGCATACTAGATGGATGGGGTTTGAGGAACTACCTCTGGACGCAGCATCCGGCATGTTGCCTTTGGGCACTGGTATGTGGTTGCAGGCAGATGATGCAGTCGAGCTTGAAAACCTTCGCACCTCAGAAATCCGAGAACCAGATATCTTAATCGACAGTTTGGCTCAACTACAGACTTATTTCCTTAGCTGCATCAACCTACTGGAAGAGCGGGAGCTGCAAGTAGAATTACTCAGATTTGAGGAGAGGGAACGTCTCAATCGTCAGGCGATGGACAAGACGTTAGCGGAACTTGCATCCGTGCTGCAACCACGAGAAATAGCTTTTTCCTCAGAAGATGTGACACCGGACCTTCCCCCAGAACAGTCACTGCTGATCGCAGCTGGGGCAGTGGGACGCTCTCTAGGAATTATGATTCGTCCCCCAGCTAAGTCAGAAGACAAAAAACCTGTTCAAGATCCTCTGGATGCGATCGCTAAAGCCTCGCGAATCCGGATGCGTCAGCTCCGACTGGTCGATAACTGGTGGAAAAAAGACTGTGGTCCAATGTTAGGCTACACCCTTGAAGATGAACGTCCAGTTGCCCTATTGCCATTGTCTACCGATCGCTATGAGATTTTCGATCCGAAGACGCAAACCCGTATCTTAGTAAATGCCAACAGTGCTGCCACATTAGCTCCAACCGCCTACATGTTTTATCGGCCTTTGCCTGATAAAGAATTGAAGACTTGGAATCTGCTACAGTTCGCCCTACGGGGACATTTCAAGGAGCTAATTGTCATCCTACTGACGGGAATTCTTACCACCCTACTGGGGATGCTCACACCCCAGGCTACCGCTATTCTCATCGACAGTGCAATCCCGGATGCTAACCGGAAGTTACTGGTGCAAATTGCTTCGGGTTTGCTGGCTGCTGCCTTTGGGGGAACTCTGTTTCAACTAGCTCAGGCGCTTGCCATTATGAGACTAGAAACTTTTGCCGACTCTTCCACCCAAGCAGCAGTATGGGACAGACTGTTGAACTTACAGGCATCCTTTTTTCGCTCCTATTCCGTTGGCGATTTGAATAGCAGAGTTCAAGCTATTAGTGAGATCCGCCAGAGACTAAGTGGTACCGTTCTACAAACCATTTTCACCAGCCTGTTTGCGATCCTGAACCTGGGACTGCTGTTCTACTACAACGTCTCACTAGCACTAGTAGCCACCATTGTGGCGCTGGTAAATATTTTCGTCACTATTGTCTCTGGTATTCTCACCCTCCGCAAAGTTCGTCCCCTGATCGAGTTCCAAGGACAGATCTTTGGCGTGATGCTGCAGCTCATCAATGGGGTTAGTAAACTCCGAGTCGCCGGAGCTGAAGCACGCGCCTTCGCCTACTGGGGTAAACAGTATAGTCATCAACTCAAACTGATGCTGAGTACCCAGGGCATTGAAGACAGCCTTGCCATCATCAACAAGTTACTACCCGCACTGACATCGTGCGCCCTCTTCTGGTTTGCTACTAACTTACTACAGCAAGCTCAGGTTCAGGGAGGTCAGGGGTTGTCTACTGGCACCTTCCTGGCGTTTAACGCTGCTTTTGGCACCTTTATCGGCGGAGCAACTAGCTTGAGTGGGACAGTTGTAGATGTTTTGCAAGTCATCCCATTGTGGAAAAGAGCTGAGCCAATCTTGAAAGCAAAGCCAGAAGTCGATTCTAGTAAGGCCGATCCCGGCAAGCTTTCAGGCAGACTGGCTGTAGAATATGTCATTTTTCGCTACCGGGATGGTGGACCTCTGACATTAGATGAGGTGAGTATCTACGCTGAGCCTGGGGAGTTTATTGCACTTGTCGGAACTTCAGGTAGCGGCAAGTCAACCCTATTCCGGTTAATGCTGGGGTTCGACTTTCCTGAATCTGGCAGCATTTATTACGATGGGCAAGACTTAGCTGGGCTGGATGTCCACGCTGTGCGTCGCCAGTTAGGTGTCGTGTTGCAAAATAGCCGGGTGATCTCAGCTTCTGTTTTCGAGAACATCGCTAGTGGTGCGGCGATCTCTATGGATGAAGCCTGGCAGGCAGCCCAAGCAGCAGGTTTTGCTGAGGATATCGCAGCTATGCCCATGGGCATGCACACTGTTGTCAGTGAAGGGGGTACCAATCTCTCCGGTGGGCAACGGCAGCGACTGCTGATTGCCCGGGCGCTAGTATTGAAACCTCGGATTCTACTGTTTGACGAGGCCACTAGTGCTCTAGATAACCGAACTCAGGCTATTGTTAGTGAAAGCCTTAATGGGTTACAGGTCACCCGCATAGTGATCGCCCACCGTCTCAGCACGATCCGTAACGCTGACCGTATCTATGTATTCCAAAGCGGTCGGATTGTGCAACAGGGCAGTTTTGAGCAGTTAGCTAAGCAGGAGGGGTTATTTACCCAGCTCATGACTAGGCAGACGCTTTGAACCTACATATGTAGTGGGTAATTAGCCCCGGCAATGGCAATCGCTATTGGGAGACTCTGGTCCCCAGACCAATGAACCCGACAGTCAGTCGCTCGGTATCGGTGTTCATGAAGCGATACCGTTCAGCTCGGTCAGCGCATCCTCCGGGAGGGTTAACGAGGCAGCAGCAACGTTCTCGCGCAGATGCTCAACCGACGAGGTGCCAGGAATCAGCAGGATATTGGGCGCTCGCTGGAGCAGCCATGCCAGCGCGACGGCATTCGGCGTGGTGCCGAGACGGGCGGCAACTGAGTTCAGCGTGTCGGACTGCAACGGGGAGAAACCGCCGAGCGGGAAGTAGGGCACGTAGGCGATGCCTTTGGCGGCCAGCAAGTTGACCAAGTTGTCGTCCTCGCGATGGGCGATGTTGTAGAAGTTCTGTACCTCCACGATCGGCGCAATCGACTGCGCTTCGGCGACCTGCTCGGCGTTGACGGTACTGATTCCGAGATGCTTGATCAGTCCCTCCTGCTGCATCTGCGCCAGCGCGGTGAACGGTTCGGCAATCGAGCCTGGCACAGGCGAGTGAACGCCACCGACGCGCAGGTTGACGGCATCTAGCACATCGACTTCGAGGTTCCGCAGGTTGTCATGCACCTGCGCTCGCAGTTGCTCGGGTGATCGCGCTGGCAGCCAGCCCCCCTGAGCGTCCCGCACCGCTCCGACCTTCGTGACAATCGCGAGATCGTCCGGATAGGGATGCAGCGCCCGCCGGATGATCTGATTAGTGATGTGCGGTCCGTAGAAGTCGGCAGTGTCAATGTGGTTGACTCCCAACGTGATCGCCTCGCGGAGTACAGTGATCGCCGCGTCCATATCACGTGGCGGACCAAAGACGCCTGAACCTGCGAGCTGCATGGCACCGTATCCCATGCGCTTCAACGTTATTGAGGTATTCAAAAGCGTGAAACTGCCTCCAAGATCTGTTCTCAAGGATTGTTCAGTTGTTTCAGTCAAGTGATGTGACATAATTTCCCTGATTCTTTGACGGTTTTTCTTGGTATGCCTTCATCCTATGAATTCGACCCAGTGTTTCAAATGCCAAAACCTCGCCAATTTTTGCCTAATTCTCCAAGACCGTTGTTTAAAGAGGTTCTATAATTGTCGAAAGCAAGGCATTCAGTGATTTGAGGATCTAGCATGACCGTTGAAATCCTTAAATCTGAATCGATTAGCGCTCATCGCAACACAGACGGAACCTCAAATCAGTGCAAAGAGCTAGCGGCATTGGTGGCGCAGCATACTAGTGGTCAAGGAGACGGTATTTATCCAACGCAAATCGAACAGTTGAGCTTTATGCGAGCGGATACTCCGTCTACCGTAATTCACCAGGTTGACGAACCGCGCCTCGCCATCATTGTTCAAGGTCAAAAAGAAATGTTGCTAGGTGAGGAAACGTATCACTACGGCGTGGGGCAATATCTCGTTGTTTCAGTTGACCTACCGCTGGGTAGATGCATTGCTGAAGCAACACCTGACAAACCGTATTTAGGGTTGAAGCTGACCTTAGACCCGATGCAATTGTGCGATCTGGTTGCCCAAATGAGTTTCAGTTCAGCGAAGAAAAACAATTCTGTTCGAGGTTTATTTGTCAGCAACGTCGATGCTACGCTGATCGAGTGTGTCCTTCGCCTCATCAAGCTCCTAAATACGCCGCAAGACATTCCCATGCTGGCACCGATGACGATTCGGGAAACCTACTACCGTCTACTCATGGGTGAACAAAGTGAATCCGTGCGCCAAATCGCCACCTCTGGCAGCAGTATGCAGCGAATTGCTGAAGCCATCAAACGGATCAAATCTGATTTTGCCAAGCCAATGCGGATTGAGGAGTTAGCGGCACAGGCGAGAATGTCTACTTCGTCATTTCATCAGCATTTCAAGCAAGTCACCTCCATGAGTCCGCTTCAGTATCAAAAGCAATTAAGACTGCTAGAAGCACGTCGCTTAATGCTGGCTGAAGATTTCGATGCCAACCATGCTGCCTACCAGGTCGGGTATGAAAGTCCCTCACAGTTCAGCCGGGAATATTCCCGGCTGTTCGGTGCGCCACCGATGCGAGACATCGAACGGTTACGGACTACTTGACTTAGAAAAGCAGTTCGCAAGAAACATCAGCATTGTGTTGCCAAAAATCCGAAGATCGCTATCTGTAGTGTTTTTTCTCCCCTGCTCCCCCTACCATCTTCTCTTCCCCTACCCCCTACCTCCTCTGCCTAGAATAGAAAAAGCTGTTAAGAAGTGTAAGGTTTTTCATGGCGGATCAGTTAATTCGCGCCACAGCGGCGGCGGGTGGAATTCGTGCTGTGGGTGTTATCACCACACGCCTGACAGAAGAAGCACGCGCTAGGCATAAGCTCTCCTATGTGGCAACTGCTGCACTGGGTCGCACCATGTCAGCTGGACTGTTACTTGCATCCAACATGAAACGAGCTGGATCGCGAGTCAATATCCGAGTCAAAGGCAATGGTCCATTAGAGGGAATTTTAGTAGATGCTGGGTTAGATGGAACGGTGCGTGGTTACGTGGACAACCCAAGTGTGGAACTGCCACCAAATGCTAAGGGCAAGCTTGACGTTGGCGGTGCGGTTGGACGAGTCGGCTACCTCTATGTTGTCAGGGATGTAGGGTATGGCTATCCTTATGCCAGCACTGTTGAACTCGTTTCAGGAGAAATCGGTGATGACGTAACCCACTACCTAGTGAGTTCTGAACAGACACCTTCAGCCTTAGTTTTAGGTGTGTTTGTTGGTAGTGACGGAGTTCAGGCATCTGGAGGACTACTGATTCAAGTCTTGCCCAAAGCTGCCCGAGACGAAGCATTGGTACAAACTTTAGAATCGCGGGTAGCAGCGCTATCTGGATTCACACCACTATTGCAGGCAGGGTTGACGCTACCAGAGATCTTTGACCAGTTGCTGGGAGATATGGGACTAGAGATCATCCCAGAAACTCAGTTAGTACGGTTCCACTGTGGTTGCAATTTTGACCGAGTGTTAGGTGCCTTAAAAATGCTAGGGGAAGCAGAACTCCAGGACATGATTGAGAAAGATGATGGAGCTGAGGCGACTTGTCACTTTTGTGGAAAAGTCTACCAAGCAAGCAGTGATGAACTCGCTCAACTCATAGTAGCTCTGAGGGCTGAATCCTGAGCAGATCTTTTGGTGGTTGACCTTGAATATAGCTTTTTGTACCTAAGTAACGGTACCATAGCTACAGCAATTGGCTCTAGTTAGAGTCAAGGCAGTAAGGATTCTTGGGTGTAAGTCATGAGTGAGCGGAGCATTCCAGAAGGTTGGTCTGCTGGGAAATCACCAGGTCTAGGCAGGCTGTCTGAACCAATTGCAGAACCCGTCGATCGAGACATCCCACCAGTGCCGCCATCCGGACCTCGGGGTAATGGTAATAAGCTTCCTCATCGGCCGAAACGGCAGCACTGGTTGCAAAATTGGGTGTTGTGGATAGCTATCGGGGGCTTGACCTCCTGTGGAGCAGGGATTGTAGCAGTGG
>JAFASY010000320.1 GCA_019244235.1 Chroococcidiopsidaceae cyanobacterium CP_BM_ER_R8_30 | reverse complement strand
AGCGATTACCCTAACTCCACGTAATTGATTGGAGAGGGGGAGGTGCCCCTTTGGAGCAGTGAGATTCCAGGTAAATCCATCAGGGTATCGTGTCCAGCTATTACCAGTTTTCCAACCAATCTTGGGCCAAAATTTTTCCCAACTTGGCGATCCCAGCCAGATTTCTCGCTGCACTGAAAAGCCAAATTTCCCCTCAGAGTGGACTAACCACAGAGTGTTAATGGTTTGCAGATCGAGCTTGGGAAAGTTCTCAACCTCTGTAAAATATAGCCACTTTCTCTGCATAGCTGCAGAACCTGCAAGTTCACATAGCTTTTGCAGGGTGAGGCGATCGGCAGCTTGAAAGTCTTGATGGCTCAGCAATTGTTGCAAAGAGCTGTAGTCAATGCTGCGTTCCGAATTTAGGGGAACAACTCCTACTGGGAAATGGGTTTGGAGAAACTCTCTTGCTTTAGCAGAATCAGCCTTGTAGAGAACTTGATAGGCTTTGCCCTCAACCCAGGTAGGTGGTTCAGACCGACGTTGGAGTAAAAATTCCATCAAGACATCTAAGCCAGCATCACCAGCACTTGCTAGCTGTTGGAGCAGTTGCTGTTGCACTTTTTCTGCTCCAGATGTTAACTGGAAAAGAGCTGAAAGGTCGTTTTTCGTGTCTGAGGCGGTCATTGAGTCAATCATCCCTTTATGGGAATGCGATTAAAGGACTATTCATCAAAGCTAACGTTTATGTCAAGACTTGCTGAAAAATGCGAGTTTGAAGGCACTTCCCTACCAACGAAATCTGCTAGCCTTCCAAAGAAGGATTCTATCAAAGAATAGGGTATAGGGGGTAGGGTGTTGGGTGTCGGGACAATCAAAAGGGTACATGCCCAGGTAGGAATAAAAAATTGTGATGAGGATACACCCTACACCCTACAACGGCGCAGGAAGGGGCGATTGTAGCCTCGCCCCAACCGCCTCACGGACGACAAGTTGCGTGGCGAGGAGACCTCGCCACAACGTCCTCCCCTACACCCTGCGCCCAGAAGGTGCTTGACTATCAGGAGTATTGAATTAGGATGTACGAAAAAATTACCCCTCCCAATATTGGCTCCCAGATCACTTTTGAGAACGGTGAACCAATCGTTCCCGACAACCCCATCATCCCTTTCATTCGCGGTGACGGTACGGGGATCGATATTTGGCCTGCCACCCAGATGGCGATCGATGCAGCAGTACAAACTGCCTACAACGGTAAAAGACAAATCAGCTGGTTCAAGATTTATGCTGGCGATGAAGCCTGCGAAGTGTATGGTACTTATCAATATCTCCCTCAAGACACGCTCTTAGCGATTAAAACCTATGGCGTGGCAATTAAAGGACCATTAACCACACCAGTGGGAGGTGGCATTCGTTCACTGAATGTGGCGCTGCGACAGATTAATGACCTTTATGCCTGCGTCCGCCCCTGCCGATACTATCCAGGCACCCCCTCCCCCCATAAGAATCCTGAAAAGCTGGATGTCATCATCTATCGAGAAAATACTGAAGATATTTATTTGGGAATTGAGTGGCGGCAAGGCAGTGAAATCGGCGATCGCCTGATTGAGCTACTCAACGATGAACTGATTCCCGCTACCCCCGAACATGGCAACAAACGTATTCCCCTAGATTCTGGTATTGGGATCAAGCCAATTAGCAAGCATGGTTCCCAACGCTTAGTGCGTAGAGCCATCAAACATGCCCTACGGCTCCCTAAACCTAAGCAAACGGTAACTTTGGTGCATAAGGGCAACATTATGAAGTACACAGAAGGTGCCTTCCGGGACTGGGGTTATGAACTTGCCACGACTGAATTTAGAGCTGAGTGTGTGACGGAAAGAGAATCCTGGATTCTGAGTAATAAGGAACGCGATCCAGATATCACCCTTGAAGCCAATGCCCGTCAAATTGAACCAGGATACAGTGCCCTAACTCCCCAAAAGCAAGCCCAGGTTTGTCAAGAAGTTGAAACCGTCCTCAACGAGCTGTGGCAGACTCACGGTAACCGTCAGTGGCAAGACAAAGTGATGGTGAATGACCGGATTGCCGACAGCATTTTCCAACAGCTGCAAACTCGTCCTGATGAGTACTCAATTCTTGCCACCATGAACCTGAATGGAGATTATTTATCAGATGCGGCTGCAGCAATTGTTGGCGGACTGGGTATGGGACCAGGAGCAAATATAGGTGACGAATGTGCCATATTTGAAGCAACTCATGGCACTGCGCCCAAACATGCAGGGCTAGATCGGATCAACCCCGGCTCTTTAATTCTGTCTGGAGTGATGATGTTAGAGTACATGGGTTGGCAAGAGGCAGCCGATTTACTCAAACAGGGAATCGGGGCAGCAATCGCCAACGGTGAAGTCACCTACGACCTTGCCCGCTTAATGGACCCCCCTGTAGAACCCCTAAAATGTTCCGAATTCGCCCAAGCCATCATCAAACACTTCAAAGACTAGCTCCCCCTGCTCTCTTCTAGCTTCCCCTCACCGCCCTGCACGGATCAACAACCATCCTCCAGCGCTAAAACCGAACATGTTTGGTAACCAAGCTGCCATCCAGGGTAAGAGAATACCGCTCAAGCCCAATGCATCACCTACGGTCATCAACACATAGTAAGCTAGAATCACCAGGACACTAACGCCAAAGCCAGTTGCCTTGCTTGTGCGCTGTGGCCTAGTGCCCAGAATGGCACCTACCAAGCAAAAGACAACACAAGCAAAAGGTATGGCTATTTTCTGGTGAATACGGATCAATAGCTTCCGCACTTTTTGTTCATTACCGCTCAAACGGACAATTTTCAACTGCTGGAGCGCTTGAGAAATATTCATCTGGTTGTAGTCGCGGCTTTGTTGCTCTGCTAGCTCCAGTGGCGCTCGTGGTAGATGTAGCTGTTGATGTTGAAATCGCACAATTTCCCGATAGGAACTATCAGGAGCAACTATATAAATGGTGCCGTTGAAAAAGTCCCAAGTACTTTGAACCGAATTCCACACCGCTGTATTTGCCACAATGATTTGGTTCAAGCCCGGTCGGGAAAGATCCAGAATGGTCAAGCCTTTCATCCGTTGACCATCAAACTGATCGGCGTAAAATATGCGTGTAAGTATGTCTGTTTGGCTACCATCTGGTTGACTAACTGTCCGGTATTCGGGATACACAATATTGCTCTGCTGGAATGAGGGTTCTTTTTTCTTCAGCGCTTGGTCGAGGGTCAGAGCTGCCTCGTAATTCGCGGCTGGCACAATTTGTTCATTACACACAAACGTGATGCCTGTAATAACCAAGCTAAGGATGATTGCGGGCAACACGAGTCGGTAAATACTCAATCCACAACTGCGCAGGGCGATGAGTTCGCTATCGCTAGCAAGACGACTGTAAGTAATCAAGGCAGCAAGTAGCACTGCCATGGGAAAGGCATAGGCAACAAAATAGGGGAGCTGTAAGAGAAAAACCTTCAGCGCGATCGCCATCGGTAGCCCAGCTTCCGTAACCTTCCGCAGCAGGTCAAACAAAGAGCCGATTGCGACTCCCACCGATGCAAAGGCTCCCACACCAAACAAAAAGGGTGGAATGAGTTCGGTGGTGATATAACGATCCATGATCAAGAGGGACGGCACCTGTGGTTTGAAAGACTTGTAGCTGCTTGATGTCATAGTTGGTACTGGAAGTTATCCCCTAAGTAGTACTGCCGCACGATGGGGTTATTACACAGTTCTTCTGCGCTACCAAAAGCCAGAATTTGCCCCTCTCTCATAATGTAGGCTCGGTCAGTAATAGCAAGGGTTTCCCGCACGTTGTGGTCAGTTATGAGGATACCCATTTGGCGATCGCGCAGTCCAGCTACAATCTGCTGAATTTCACACACAGCAATCGGGTCAACACCGGCAAATGGCTCATCTAACAACAAAAATTTGGGGGAAGTTGCCAGGGCTCTAGCCAGTTCTGTGCGCCGTCGCTCTCCTCCAGAAACCTGAATCCCTTTGGTGAGCGCCACTTTTTCCAAGCGAAACTCCTGTAGTAGGGTACGCAGCCGTGCTTGCCACTCCTGACGGGGGACTTTGGCTTGCTCTAGCACCAGCAAAATGTTGTCCTGTACGCTTAGATGGCGAAAAATGCTAGGTTCCTGAGCTAGATAACCAATCCCTAGCCTTGCCCGTTTATGTACTGGCAATGCCGTGATGTCTTTATCGTTCAGCCACACCTTACCCTGATTTGGCTTCTCTAAACCTGTGGCGATGTAAAACGTTGTCGTTTTGCCAGCCCCATTGGGACCGAGTAAGCCAACGACTTCCCCCTGTCCAACTGAGAGATTGACGCGATTGACAATGACACGCTTACCGTAAGCCTTGTGAATATTTTCCAAGACAATTTTCACACCGTCTCCTCACTGCTCACGCTCTTACTTTTTCGAGGCTGGTTTGGGTTTTAGAGGGGGCGTTGCTGGAGCTGAAGTTGACGATTGATTTGAGGAATTACTTGGGTCAGCAACGATATAAATTGACTCTACCTGCCCAGAGGGTTTTGGTACAACAACAAATTGCCCTTGATCGATTAAATAAGTAACTGTCTCACCCCGGATACTATTACCGTGCTGCAGGATATAAACATTACCACTAAGTACGATTCGGCGTTCGCGGCTAAAGTATTGTGCCTGAGCCGCTGTTGCCTGGATTTGACGAGCAGGGTAGTAAATCTGTACATTGCCGCGAGCGGTAACAACTCCAGTCTGAGAGTTGGCTTCTTGAGTATCAGATCTAATGGTGAGAGGTCCACCTCCACCCGTTTGACCTGTTTGACCCGTCTGACCTGTTTGACCTCTAGCACTTTGCCAAGGGGTGGCAACAATAATCGTACTCACTAAGACAGCTGGCAACACCAAGGTTAAACCCAGGCGATGTATCTGGGAGAAGAAAACGGAGATGGGCATCATAAGGGATGTGATTAAGCTCCAGAGGTCAAAGCTAATTGCAGGGTGACTCCCACAAGATGCACAGGCAGTCAATGAGGAGTCTGTAAATAGTCTATACAATTAGTTAGAGACTAGATTGAGATGTGTGGGGTTCAATGTTTATAGCTTCACCTATGGAACTTGACGAAGTTAACGCAGCATGCTCTTCGTGCCACGCCGATTCGAGTTTGTTGACGTTTGCCCCAATAAGTGAGGTTTCTTCCCTCAAAAGAGCAATTAATACTTTTAACCCGTAGCTCGAAGAATATGAGGTAAGGGCAGAACCTCATCTGAAGATGCGATCGCATCTTTACCTATTACCCATTCTCTAACTTTGTCTGGACCAGATTGTTGTAGTGCTGCTAACAAGGTGGCACTGGAAGTTAATAATTCATCAACATCAATCTCAGCGTAGGTAGCTGGATAGCGTCTTAGGCGACTTATACCCTCTCCCAACAGAGTTACGGCACCTTGCCAGTTGTAATTGCCTAAGTGATATAGAGCTACAGCAATTTGCAGCACTCCTTGAAGAAATTTTCTCTCTGGCTCTGCTGCTTCCATCCATAAAGCCTCTAAAGTGTCATGACAGGCATAGAACTGCCCTTGATTAAACTGCTCTACACCTTGCCAAAACTCCTCATTAGCGACTTGGCTCATGCCATGCTTTCTCGAACGGCTTTAATCTCTTCTAAGGAAATCTCCTGCTTATCACCAGCAAATTCATTATCTGAGGTAAGGAACAGCATACAGTGGCACTCTTTACGCTCTCGCATTGGGACACAAGGACAGTTCCAGAAAGAGGCATGGACTTCTGCAACTTTGTCTTCATAATGACGACAGGGGCACAAGGGTGAACCCAATTCATCCTTGTGCTTTGCAAGTCCTTCAATTACCACAGCCGTCACCGAAGGCTCAGCGCAAAAGTAGGTGCCAGTACGCTTGGCATAAGTTTGGGAGAACTGCCTCATTGCCTCTAGGCTCTTATCATTAGAGAGTTTTTCGGTTTCTATTGGGTTCATAAAAATCAAAAATTGCTAAAGTCAAGCGATGATTGCATTCTATCGCAAACGATATAGCCATCTAAGACGCGAGACTTAACATCCCCTGCTTTCCGACTCTCCAAAACTTCACCCTTGCAGCCTAGCGCTTAGCTAGCTTCTTCGTCAGTTTTCGTAGCCGGATTGACTTAGGAGTCACCTCTACCAATTCATCTGGTCCGATGTACTCTAGAGCCCGCTCTAAGCTCATATCCACTGGAGCCTGTAACTGGACTAACTCCTCGCCACCAGATGCTCGGTGATTAGTCAGCTGTTTGGTTTTACAGACATTCAGTTCTAAGTCTTGGGGACGGTTATGTTCTCCAACAATCATACCCTTGTAGACCTTGGTAGAAGGGGTAATAAAGAACACACCTCTATCCTCAGCATTCTTCATGGCATAGAAGGTCGCAACACCTTCCTCAAAGGAAATTAAGACTCCGTTACGTCGGGCTTCAATCTCTCCGCTAAGTGGGCGGTAGTCGAGGAAGCTGTGATTCATGATGCCGTCGCCACGAGTTAAGCGCATAAATTCACCTCGAAAACCCACTAGCCCTCTCGCAGGAATCACAAATTCCAACTGAGTGCGTCCATTGCCACTTACCTGCATATCCTGCATTTCGCCACGGCGTTGCCCCAACCGCTCGATGCAGCTGCCAACTCCATCTTCAGGTACATCCAGTACCAGGTATTCGTAGGGTTCGCAAGGCTGACCATTGACTTCTCGATAAATCACCTGTGGCTGAGATACCTGAAATTCATAGCCTTCACGTCGCATAGTTTCGATCAAGATGCCCAAATGCAATTCACCTCGACCAGAAACCAGAAACTTATCTGGAGAGTCTGTTTCTTCTACCCTTAGAGCAACGTTGGTTTCTAGTTCGCGCATCAGGCGATCACGCAGTTGCCGTGACGTGACAAAGGTACCTTCTTGCCCAGCAAAGGGTGAATCGTTGACAGCAAAAGTCATCTGCAACGTTGGTTCATCCACCTTAATGAGCGGCAGTGCTTGTGGTTCATTCGGGCAGGTAATCGTCTCTCCAATATTGGCATTGGCAAAGCCTGCGACTGCTACGATATTGCCAGCTGATGCCTCTTCGAGTTCAATTCGCTTCAGCCCTTCAAATCCCATTAACTTGGTGATTTTGGCTTTGACAATCTCGCCTGTTTCCGTTACCAGGGCGGCTTGCTGTCCCATCCGAATCACACCGTTATGGATCTTACCAATCACAATCCGACCGACATACTCTGAATAGTCTAGAGTTGTGACTTGCAGTTGCAACGACTTATTTGCATCTCCTACAGGCGGCGGTACGTGGCGCAGAATTGCCTCAAATAGAGGTTGCATATCGACCCCTTCAGCGTCCAGGTCATCTTTGGCATAGCCTTCTAGACCGGAGGCAAACAAGTAAGGGAAGTCACACTGATCGTCATCGGCTCCCAATTCCAAGAATAAATCTAATACCTTATCTATAGCACCATGAGGATTTGCCTGAGGACGGTCAATTTTGTTCACAACGACAATCGGGCGTAACCCTTTTTCTAGGGCTTTCTTTAGTACAAACCGTGTCTGAGGCATAGGACCTTCGTTAGCATCCACAATTAGGATGCAGCCGTCTACCATGCCTAAGACGCGCTCAACCTCGCCGCCGAAATCCGCGTGTCCAGGGGTATCGACAATATTGATCAGCGTATCTTTGTAGCGAACCGCTGTGTTCTTAGAAAGAATTGTAATGCCTCGCTCCCGCTCTAGGGCGTTGGAGTCCATGACACAATCTGGTACTTCTTCCCCTTCGCGGAAGATGCCGGATTGTTTGAGCAAGGCATCAACAAGAGTAGTTTTGCCGTGATCGACGTGGGCAATAATAGCTACATTACGAATGGGGATCATAAGTTAGGACCAAGGACTGAGGTCTAAGGAGTGAGTTCGTGGCTGCTAATAGGGTTCTTTCAAGATTGCGATCCTGTAAAGAATCCTTAATAATTCTAGCCTGCTTGGACCAAAACTGGCTTGTTGTCGCCTTGATATGTTCACTAGGACTTAGGAACCACAACAGCTAAAGCTTGAGGTATAACCCGAAATCGGGCAGGTGTATAGGCCGTGATTTCACCGTCAGTATTGATCGGATAAGGTTTATGGGTATGTACCTCAATTTCCTGACCATTAAGAGTGCGGACTCCATGCTTTTTGTTATGCCGTCCTTGTCTAATGGCAAACATTAACAGCACAAACTGCCACCAGTGATGAATTTCTAGGCTGTAGAGAACTAATCTCTTATTATCTATAGCAGCATCGCTAACGATTTTCATGCCACAACCGTAATAACAACCATTGCCTACGGCAATCTGGATGGTTTTTACTGGAATGGACTCACCATTGATACGGATCTCGGCTTTAAAGTGTCTAGCTCGATGCAGCACTTTGAGTGCGGTAGCCGCATAAGCCCAAACCCCCCAGCGGCGCTTAGCTGCTTTGGTCAGCTTGCGAGTGATGTGGACACACAGTCCTAAGCTGGCGACGTTGAAGAAGTACTTCCCATTCACCCAGCCTAAGTCGATGCGTCGGATTTGACCAGTGGCAATAACTTCACAGGCTTTGGTAAGGCAATTTGGAATTTCTAGAGTCCGAGCCAGATCATTAGCTGTGCCTAGGGGTAAGATGCCTAAGGGCAGTTGGGTATCGACTAGACCTTCGACTGCGGCATTCAGGGTGCCATCACCGCCGCCAACAATGACTAGGTCAACATGGTGTTGGTAACGACGGATGAGACCAGGCAAATGCTGAGGCTCTTCGGCACATTCTTCGATAATCTCTAAGCCTAGCGTTTGCAATTGCTCAATAGCTTCTGATAACAGTTTGTGTCCTCGACGAGCGTTAGGATTCACCAAAAGCAATGCTCGACAACCCATAAACCGTAGTGATTTATATGTCTGTTGGTATTTTAAAGTTGAAACAGGTCAACGTTCTCCTGCCGTCACACGGCAGGAGCTGCGTTGACTTCGTTAAATATGCTTCTTACCTTTATCTTAAAGTCAGCAGTACCCAAAACTCAAATCTCCAATGGCAACAGTTCGTCTAGAAGGATTAGAGCGAAAATTTGATAATGTCAGAGCGATTGAAAACATTACTTTTGAGATTCCTGACGGTCAATTCTGGGTCTTGGTCGGTCCCTCTGGCTGCGGTAAATCCACAATTCTGCGGACAATTGCTGGTTTGGAAACTGTTACGGATGGCAAGGTATATATTGGTGATGTGTTGGTTAACAATGTTCCTGCACGGCAAAGAGATGTGGCAATGGTGTTTCAGAACTATGCGCTCTATCCTCATATGACGGTGCGAGAGAACATTGCTTTTGGATTGCAGATGCGACGAGTAGATGCGAAAACCATTTCCAATCGGGTGGAGACAGTGGCGCGTACACTCTCTCTCGATCATCTACTTGACCGTAAACCTAAGCAATTGTCGGGTGGGCAGCAGCAACGGGTGGCTTTGGGTAGGGCGATCGCGCGTCAGCCTCAGGTATTTTTACTTGATGAGCCTCTATCAAACTTGGATGCCCAGTTGCGAGATGATACTCGCGCAGAATTGAAACAATTGCATCATCAACTGGGTATTACGACTGTTTATGTGACTCATGACCAGGTAGAGGCAATGACCTTAGCCGACCAAATTGTGGTGCTGGATCGCGGTCGAATTCAACAAATTGGTGACCCTCAAACTGTTTATGCTCAACCGGCTAATCGGATGGTTGCGACTTTCTTGGGCAATCCGGCAATGAATATTTTGCCTGCTGTCTACACAGGGCGCGGGTTTTCTTTGGGGGAGCAATTCTTACCTGTTTCTTTGGAGTTTCAGGAGAGGCTACACCCGGTTGAGGGAGAAGGTTTTGATTTGGGGATTCGCCCGGAGTATGTGGGGATTATCTCACCGCCTCAGCGTAGCGATAGCGAAGCGAAGCCGGAGGCGTTAGGCGTTAGACGCCAAGGACGCCAAGGGGAAGAGGAGGGGGTGTTAATGGCTGAGGTGAGGGTAGTGGAGCCTTTGGGACGGGAGACTTTGATTCGTTGTTGTTTGCTGGGTTCTAGGATTTGTTTGAATGTGCAGGTGGGTCCTGATGTGCGTCCGCGTCTGGGAGAGCGTTTGTGTCTGCAACTAGATCTTGGGCAGTTGTTCGTGTTTGACTCTAATACGGGTGAGGTGCTGTATCCCTGATTCAGTTAGCTAAGTCGGGAAAGACTTGCTGGACGGCAGGGTGAACTAGGCGATGGTTTTGCACGTTCACGCCTTTGGCTAATGCGGAATCGGTTGCCAATGCCTTCATCCCGAAGTTTGCTAGTTGTAGTACGTAAGGGAGAGTGCTGTTGTTGAGTGCCTGTGTTGCTGTCCAGGGTACGGCTCCTGGCATATTGGGAACTCCGTAATGGACGACACCTGCTTCGATGTAGGTGGGATGAGTGTGAGAGGTGGTGTGCATAGTTTCCACACAACCGCCTTGGTCAACGGCAACATCGACGATTACAGAACCAGGACGCATGCGGCTCACTAATTGCCGTGGCACGAGGATGGGTGCCTTGCGCCCTAGAACTAAAACTGCTCCTATTAGGAGATCTGCTGCTGGGACAATGGCTTCAATTTGAGCTGAGTTACTGTAAAGAAGTTCAACTCTGGACCCGAATACAGTCTCTAGGTAAGATAAGCGCTCAACGCTAACGTCTAAAATTTGTACGACAGCACCCATGCCAACAGCAATGCGAGCTGCTTCTGTACCGACGACGCCGCCACCTAAAATTACGACTTTGCCTGGTCTAACCCCAGGCACGCCGCCTAAGAGAACACCCCGCCCTCCTTGCTGACGCTCTAAAAACCTGGCTCCAAATTGTACTGCTAAGCGACCAGCGATGATGCTCATTGGCATCAATAGGGGAAGTCTATTGTTGCCGTCTTGTTCTACAGTCTCATAGGCAACCGCAGTAACGCCGCAATCGATTAAATGCTCGGTTAAGGCTCGATCAGCTGCTAGATGTAGGTAAGTAAATAGCAGCTGCCCTTTCTGTAAAAACTTATACTCTGGTTGCAATGGCTCTTTAACTTTGACCACTAATTCCCGATTCCAGGCAGATTCTGGTTGGCTAACAATCTGAGCCCCAGCCTGTCTATAATCATCATCTGTAAACCCAGCTTCAGCCCCGGCTCCTGCTTCAACAAATACGGCGTGACGGCTCTCGCTCAGCACTCTGACGCTACTCGGACTCAGCCCAACCCGAAACTCCTGATCCTTGGTTTCTCTAGGTACGCCAATTTCCATCGCCACCTCTTTAGACCTCTGTCTCTAGCTTAAGCTCGTTGACCCAGGAAAACGTCTCCTACTGCCCGCTGCCCTATAATGTTATAGTACAGTTACAATTTGTGACACATTGTTACTGCTAGTCGAGCTAGTTGTCTTTCTGGTATGGCAGTTGCATTTTTTAGTAAGATCCCACTTGCTTGAGAGAGGTTTGCCCAAATAATGACACAACCACAGCCTACAGTTACACCAAAGCTGGAGGAACCAAAGTTTGGTTTTAATGAATACGCTGAGCGGTTGAATGGTAGAGCCGCTATGATTGGCTTTATACTGATAGTAGTTATTGAAGTTGTGACTGGTCAAGGCGTACTTGCCTGGTTGGGTCTTAGATAAGTTGGATGGGAAGGATTATCACTGGATAAGAGGACAGGCGCTTGACCGAGTATAAGTTTTAAGATTAAACATATTGCCTGAGATAATAGCTGAACCGAAACTAAACAGATTGTTATGAATGCTGCATTGCCTCGATTTTTAAAATCAGCTTACCGAAGAGAACCATTACCTAGCTTTTTAATAACAGCTGGGATTGTTGATGCGGCGATTGGTGGATTAGATGACCACTGGTCTTTGTTGGCTTTTGGATTGGGGACTATAGGCTTAGCAATTGGACTGCGGTGGTGGATCGTAAGTCAGCGTCATATCAACCCTGACCGCTCGATAGTGCAACACTACTTGCCGCCTTCGCCTTCTCGCCCAACATTGCCTACTCTAACCTCTGCTAAGCGAAACCCGCCCTATTAAACCTAGGTTGCGGTCAAAATTCAGAACCTACTAGCGTATATTTGCTCTGATACATTTTGTTCCAGACAGTACAAAGTTTATCAAGATATTACTATATGCTTAAAGAAAATCTATAGACTGGTGGGTGTGGTTCGGGGCGAAAACCCTCTAGGTTTAACTCGTGAGCTAACAAGCATTGGAGGACGAAGGTGAACGTTGACATATTTACACAGCAAATACAGGTGATGCACAAGCGATTGGATGCTTTGTATCAAGGCGTTAGCACCTCAACTCAGCTGCAACCAGAACTGCTGCCAATAGCATTCAAGGAGCTTGGAACCGCATCGGAAGAACTACAGATTGCAATAGAGGAACTGCTGATACAAAACGAAGAATTAGCATCTGTAAAAGCGTCATTGACAAGAGAACGCGAACGTTACCAGCATTTATTTCAGTCTGGATTAGAAGCTTACCTGATAGCTGATAAGTATGGGACGATCTTAGAAGCTAATCAGACTGCGGCTAAATTGCTCAACGTATCATCGCAATTTTTGGTGGGGAAACCAATAGCCGTCTTCGTAGATGAGCTGGAGCGCCAGATCTTCTGTTTAAAATTAACCTCGCTGCAGCAACAAAAGCAGCAGGAACTGGAGCTGAATGTACATCTTGCTCCGCGCCAAGATGTCCCCTTCGATGCTGCTATGACAATAGCAACTGTTAATGGCTTGCAAGGAAAATCATTGGGTTTACATATTCGCATACAAAAACTCACACCCAACAAACAGAAGCAAGTATTACTGGGCAAAAGTGAATCTGAATTTAGTCAAGGTCTGCCTAGGCATGTTTATTTAAAGGGAGAATTAATACCTCTAAAACCTAAAACTATTTGGCAAGTCTGTCAGGGTATCGTCAAGCTAAGTACGATGAGTGAAAGAGGAGAAGAGGTGCTGGTAGGATTAGTTGGACCAGGGATGCCTTTTGGCTCTGATTTAACTGTGCTACACACCTATCAAGCTACTGCTCTTTCCGAAACCCAGTTAGTATGTTTTTCTTTGATGGACATAGAGTCTTATCCACATCTCGCTCAGAATCTTTTGCCTAAAATTAATCTACGGCTACAGCAGACAGAATCTCTGCTAGCTATTTCAGGGCAGCGACATGTGAAAGACCGCTTTTATCGGCTACTACAACTGTTAAAACAAGAAGTTGGTCAACCTGTATCCCAAGGAATCCGTCTAGGCGTGCGCTTGACGCATCAAGATCTTGCAGATGCCTGCTCAACAACTAGGGTGACAATCACCAGACTACTAGGCAAGCTCCAAGAGCAAGGACATATCATTGTTGACCCTAAAAACCATATTATTCTTACTGAGAAGTAGAGGCAGAGGAGCTCAAATCCCCTCTGCCTCTTCTAGAGTAGGTATAGAAGCCCGAACAGAACAATCCACACGACATCAACAAAGTGCCAGTAAATTTCTGCTGCCTCTACACCGAAATGCTTCTCGCTACTATAGTGACCTGTAACACGAGATCGCCACAGGACAGCGACAATTGCTGAAACCCCAACGAAGACATGCAGCCCGTGGAAGCCCGTCATGACGTAAAATGCGCTGGCGAACAAATTGGCGGTGAGACCGAATTCTAGATGGCTGTACTCGTAGAGCTGTCCCACTAAGAAAATTCCTCCCATTGCTGCAGTGAACGCCAGCCAAGTTTGCATTCCCACTACATCGTTCTTCTTAATGGCTGTGTCAGCGTTGTGCATGACGAAACTGCTGGCGATCAAAATTACCGTGTTCACTCCAGGTAGCAATAGCTCTAGCTCTGGAGTTCCTGCTGGAGGCCAAGTGGGCATAGTAGCGCGAAAAGCTAGATAGGAGCCAAACAGTCCTAAGAAAATCATGCCCTCTGCGGCTAAGAACATAATTAGTCCAAAGCGGCGTAAATCTGGATGTTCTGCATGATGCGAATCTGTCGCATGTGCTTGATGATAGTTGAGAGCCGTCTTGGCTGGATCGATAGTTGGACTTTGCATGAGTCTTTAATGGCTAACTGCGTGACAAACAAGACCTTAGATTTTAGTGAAATCCAAAAATCGCCTAGTGACGATCCTCAGGACGGGCAGCAACAGCTGGATCTGGGTCGGCCCGAAGGATAGATTTAGGACCAGCAGCTAGGACTGGTTCCTGCTCATCGGACAAGGGAACCTGCACAGTCTGGCGGTTGCCCATACCATAGTCATAAGGACCAGTTGCGACGACTGGCAATTCGTCAAAATTTTCTATTGCTGGCGGTGAAGTTGTCATCCACTCCAAAGTCAGAGCATCCCAGGGATTGTTACCAGCTTTTGGACCGTACATCCAGCTCCAGATGGCATTGACAATAAATGGAAAAGTGGAAACTGCTAACACGTAAGCCCCAATCGTACAGATTTCATTCAAAAAGGTAAATTTGGGGTCATACATCGCAATCCGGCGATTCATACCTTCCATTCCTAGCTTGTGCATAGGCAGGAAGGTCAAATTTAGACCAACAATGGTCAAGGCAAAGTGCACTCTACCCCAAAACTCATTCATCATCCGTCCTGTGATTTTGGGAAACCAGTGGTAGTATCCAGCAAAGATCCCCAACACGCTGCCGCCGAACAGAACGTAGTGGAGGTGGGCAACTACGAAATAGGTATCGTGGACATGAATGTCGAATGGCACTGCCGCCAACATGACGCCACTGATCCCACCAATCACAAATGTGCCAACAAAGCCCATGGCAAAGAGTAGGGCACTGTTTAATCGCAGCTTACCTCCCCAAAGCGTTGCCAGCCAGCTGAAGATTTTAATTCCAGTTGGAACGGCAATGATCATGGTCGTGATCATGAAGAACATTCGCAACCAGCCAGGGATACCACTGGTGAACATGTGGTGTGCCCAGACAATTAGTCCCAGGAAGCTGATTGCCAAACTGGAATATGCGATCGCGGTATAACCAAAGACTGGTTTACGCGAGTGTATGGGTATAACTTCTGAAATCAACCCAAAAAAGGGCAAAATCATAATGTAAACAGCGGGGTGAGAGTAGAACCAGAACATGTGCTGGTAGACAACTGGGTCTCCACCCCCTGTTGGGTTAAAAAACGTAGTGCCTGCGAGTAGGTCAAAGGCTAGGAGAATTAGAGCACTTGCCAGTACTGGCGTTGCCAAAAGCTGCAGCGCCGAGGTTGCTAACATTGACCAGCAGAATAAGGGCATCTGATACACGCCCATGCTGGGAACTCGCATCTTTAAAATCGTGACGAGAAAATTCAGCGCGCCCAGGATTGATGATGTCCCCAGTACCAGCAGGCTCATAATCCAAATCCCCTCACCTACCTGCCCTGTCACCAAGCTGAGTGGAGGGTAGGAAGTCCAACCTGCTTCTGGTGCATCGCCAATAAGTAAGCTGACAATTAACAATAGACCAGCGGGAGGGATCATCCAGAACGCCACGGCGTTTAGACGCGGAAATGCCATGTCTCTTGCCCCAATCATGAGGGGTACCAGGTAATTGGCAAACCCAGCTCCTGTCGGAATCACCCACAGGAAAATCATAATCGTGGCATGGAGCGTAAAGACTTCGTTGTACAGCTCAGGATTGAGGAAATCACTATCAGGCGTCCTGAGTTCTGTCCGAACTAGGTCTGCCAGAACACCTCCGATACAGTAAAAGACAAATGATGTAACCAGGTATTGGATTCCAATAACCTTATGATCTGTGTTGAAGGTGAAGTAGTCTCGCCAATTTCTATGTCCCGCTTCCTCTGCGAGGGCAGGTAGATTAGCTGTCTCTTGCAACTGTGCTTGTGTCATAGCAATCGTAGGGTTTAGGCTTCAATTCACCCAACACCTAATACCTAATGGTGGAAAGAGTGAATTTGCTGTAACATTTCTGACTGAATTCCCATTTCCTTGGTATAAGGTGCTAGGAATTCATTTGGTGAAAGGTCGGTTCGATCTACAGCTGCGACGGCTTGATTTAGAGCTGTACTAGCAGATGCTTGCTGCTCCGTCATCCAGTTGTCAAAATCTTGCTGTGTCTCAACAATGACCTGGGTCTTCATTGCTCCATGGTAGGGACCACAGAGTTCTGCACAGATTAAGGAATACTTGCCCACACGGTCAGCTGTAAACCTCACCTCAGTTTGGCGACCAGGAATTGCATCCTGTTTCAGTCGAAACTCTGGCACCCAGAAGGCGTGAATCACATCATTCGCTGTCATGTTAATCTGGGTTTCACGCTTGAGAGGCACATGCAGTTCACCAGATACAACCCCTGTTTCTGGATAGGTAAAAATCCAGGCGTACTGCATACCTGTCACGTTAACCACCATTTCAGGTGGCTTACCTTCTCGGTCAGAACTGGCTCCAAGAGTGGGAGCAACCACTCCCATACCAGGAGCATTCTGTTTCTGAGGAATTTGGTTGTCATTGCGGACTGATGCCGTGGCAGGGTCTTGCCTTGCCTCATCAGATTTCTGCTGATTGAGATTGGCAGCGGGTGAATCGTTCAATGTTGCTGCGATTGCTGCCCCAGGCATCCTCGTTGCCTCCTGCGCCACTGGCTCGTGCATGTCGTGAGGGCTGAAGCCACCGATAGAGTTATAAACTTCAAAGCTATAGATGGAAATCCCAATGACAATGATTGCTGGTAATGCTGTCCAGAGAATCTCTAGCGGCACGTTACCGAACACTGGTGGTCCATCTGTATTGTCGCCCGGACGTTGTCGGTACCTGATAGCTGAGACAATCAGCACGCCCTCTACGAGCAGAAACAGACCCACAGATACGGTCATCATTGAGTTGAACAAGCCGTCTACTAAAACAGCTTCATCTGAGGCTGCTACTGGCAGTAGACCATGGTTTTGACCATACCAGAGACTGATCAGGGTCAGTCCAACGCCAATGAGTAGGGTCCAGATAGAACTTGGAATGTTCACGGGTGAAATTCTAGAAGATTTTAACTATTTCAGTGCCTACATACCTAAGGTAGTGCAGCTAATGAGGATGAGGAACGAAAGGCACCATTATTTTACTGATTTCTTTGGGATCGCTGCTTTGGTGGAATGCCCGCGCTTCCCCCTCAGCCTTAACTCATGGCGAATGTAAAGAAATGCAAAAGAAATTTGTTAGGCACTGCCCACTCTCCACAATCTATCTAGCATAGACTCCAACAAGTTGAAAAATCTCTAAAGCTTCTAGAAACGACGAGCTGCCGTCATTCAAAGTATAAGTAGCCATAGCTATTCCTTGGAGAGGATGCGCTAGGGTGGGGATGAGCCGATACTCACAAGATTGTTAAATTCTCAGAATTCTGTTTGATTGGCAAAAGGTATGATGCATGACTGAATCTATCCTGGATCGACCAAACGTATCGGTAGGTGAGCCGTATCGAGTACAGGACCGAGTCCGTCGCTTCGTCTGGAAAATCTGTATAGCGACCTTGATTCTCATGGCAATTGGCAGCGCTACCCGTGTCATGAATGCTGGTCTTGCCTGCCCTGACTGGCCTTTATGCTACGGCAAGCTCGTGCCAACTCAGCAGATGAATCTCCAGGTGTTCTTAGAGTGGTTTCACCGCTTGGATGCAGCACTGATTGGCATCAGCGCGATCGCGCTAGCTGGACTCTCGTGGTGGCATCGCTCTAGTCTACCTAACTGGATACCTTGGGCAGCCACTTTCGCACTGGGTCTAATTGTCTTTCAAGGCGTATTGGGAGGACTCACAGTAACAGAACTCCTCCGGTTCGATATCGTCACTGCCCACCTGGGAACAGCACTATTATTTTTCACAACGCTGCTTGTCATTGGTACAGCAATTACACCTTATCAGGGGACTGGAACTGCCGGAAAGTTACCCTGGTTCGGTCTTGTAGCTGCAGTTCTGGTTTACCTACAAAGTCTACTGGGGGCTCTGGTAGCGTCTCAGTGGGCGCTGCATCAGTGCCTAGCTGGTCAAGCACTCTGCACTGTTATGTACAGTCATATTGGTGGTGTCATACCACCGACACTCTGCACTCTAGCAGTGGTATTTTTGTCTTGGCGCACGCCAGCATTGCATCCAGCTCTGCGACAGCTAGCTAACTTGTCTGGAGGGTTGCTGCTCTTGCAGGTGGTGTTGGGCGTCGCAACTTTCCGGCTACATCTCCAAGTCGAGCCACTCACTGTGGCTCATCAAGCTGTAGGTGCCACTCTTTTAGGGTCACTGGTAGCTTTCACTGTTCTGGCGCTACGCGACACAGCCCAGGGCGAATCAATGGTACTGTCAAATAAGTAATTGGTGCAAATATGATTGGGACTAGCGTCTCTCGCCACCATCAGAATCTTTTACAAGTTGTTCAAAGCTACTACCAGCTCACCAAGCCTCGGATTATTCCGTTGCTACTAATTACAACGGCTGGCAGTATGTGGATTGCTGCTAACGGGCAAGTCGACCCGCTGTTACTGCTGGTGACACTGACTGGTGGGACTCTGGCCGCTGCCGCTGCCCAAACGCTTAACTGTATCTATGATCGGGATATCGATTACGCCATGGAGCGCACGCGCCACCGACCTTTGCCTTCAGGTCGCATCCAGCCGCGTGATGCTTTAGTTTTTGCGATCGCCCAAGCCATTCTCTCCTTTACTTTGCTGGCTGTCTTTGCCAATTTGCTGGCTGCAGTGTTGGCATTGTCTGGTCTCTGCTTCTATGTAGGCATCTACACCCATTTACTCAAACGCCACAGCACGCAAAATATTGTCATTGGTGGAGCTGCTGGGGCAATACCAGCGTTGGTAGGCTGGGCAGCAGTCACGGGTACGCTGAGCTGGGCAGCTTGGGCTATCTTTGCAATTGTATTCTTGTGGACACCGCCGCATTTCTGGGCGCTGGCACTGATGATCCGCGATGATTATGCCAAAGTTGGAGTCCCTATGCTCCCAGTTGTTGAGGGAAATGTTGCTACAACTCGCCAGATTTGGCTCTACACGTTAATTCTGGTCCCGACTACTCTGTCACTGGTCTATCCACTTCAAGTGACAGGTGTCTTGTACTGCGGCATCGCCATCTTGCTAGATACAATCTTTATCAGAAAGGCTTGGGCGTTGTTGCAGCACCCAGAAGATCAACAAATAGCGCGGTCTCTTTTCCTCTACTCCATCCTGTACATGATGTTGCTCTGCGGTGGGATGGTGATCGATAGTCTCCCTATGACTCATCAGTTGATAAGTACTTTGATAGGTTAGGGGTCAGGGGTCAGGGGAACTCCCCATGACTCATCAGTTAATACGATTAATACGATAGAGCAATTCTGAACTTGATCTGACCTCAGCTTGCTTAGAATAAGAGAAGAGAAATAGTTGAGATTTTTTGCAGGGCATAGCATCGAACTACTTATGGCTCCCGCTGTTTTAATCCAAAACCTCCAGAAGCGTTACGGTAAAGTTGAAGCCGTTAAAGACGTTTCGTTTCAAGTAGAGTCAGGAGAAATCTTTGGGCTGTTGGGTCCTAACGGAGCTGGTAAAACGACTACGCTCCGTGCTTTGTGTACTTTGACCACCCCAGATGCAGGAAGAGTTGAAGTCTCTGGTATCTCTGTCGTAGAAAAGCCCAGATTAGCAAGACAGCGACTAGGCTATGTCGCCCAGGAAGTTGCTCCAGATAAAGTGTTGACTGGACGAGAACTGCTACAACTGCAAGCCGCTCTTTACCACCTGCCCAGTGCTGTGGGAAAAGAGAGGATTGAGCAGGTACTAGGCTTACTGGGTTTGGAGGAGTGGGCCGATAGGCGTTCTGGTACCTATTCTGGTGGACTGCGTAAGCGCCTGGACTTGGCAGCCGGATTACTCCATGCACCAGATGTTTTAGTTTTGGACGAGCCAACGGTGGGACTGGACATTGAAAGCAGATTTGTGGTTTGGGAGTTCCTTCGTCAACTCCGGGCTAATGGCACAACTGTCCTGATTACCAGCCACTATTTAGAAGAGATAGATGCGCTAGCTAGTCGAGTCGCAATTATTGATCG
>JAFASY010000246.1 GCA_019244235.1 Chroococcidiopsidaceae cyanobacterium CP_BM_ER_R8_30 | reverse complement strand
ACAAGCTGTGGTGGTGGCGACCGGACGCCATACTTACTTTGGGTCGCTAGCCAAGCACGTGGTTGGTCGGCGAGCCATGACCCCTGCTAGTCTGGAACCAACAAAGAATAACTGTCTGGTAAAGCTGAGCCTGACCGATTCGAGAATGGCATGGTCTACCACTTCTTCACTCTCTTCTTTCGTTGCTGGTCCACCGATCACCCATCCTCGCTACTTTTTCGGTCGCGAACGGGAATTAAAACACATCTTCAACTTGTATAAATACCTGCCCTTACAAAACGCCGCAATAATTGGTCCGCGACAAAGCGGTAAGACATCCCTGCTGAAATATTTGAAAACCATCACAACTACATCAGCAGAAAAGTTGCGTCCAGAGCAACATGTTAACTGGCTACCAATACCAGAGCTTTACCGCTGGGTTTTTATAGACTTCCAGGACCCGCGTTTGGGAACAAGGGAGGGATTACTACGCTACCTGTTGACCTGCCTAGAGCTACCCACACCTGAAGCTTTCGACTTAGATTATTTTTTGGATATAGTGAGCTGCAACCTCCGCACACGCACAGTGTTTCTGTTTGACGAGATTGGCATTGCCTTACAACGTTACAGGGAATTGGATGATTGCTTTTGGGATAGTCTGCGCTCGTTAGCTAGTCATCAAATTGGCAACCTAGCTTTTATATTGGCAAGCCATGAGCAGCCCAAGCAACTGGCTGAACAAAGTTCTCTGAACTCTCCGTTCTTTAACAGCTTTGGTTACACCACCCAGCTAAAACCATTGACCCAAGAGGAGGGTCGCGAATTGATTTCCAGTTCGCCCCTACCCTTTCCTCCCTTGGATATAGATTGGATATTAGCCCAAAGCAAATGCTGGCCAGTCCTGCTACAAATTCTCTGCCGAGAACGCCTCATTACCTTAGAATTTGGTGAAACTGGTGAAACTAATGACACCTGGAAGCAAGAGGGTTTAGCTCACCTTAAACCTTATGGATATTTGTTAGAGGAGTAGTAATGCAATAGACTACATTACTCTCTAGGCAAAGAATAGCCTTACACCTTTAGGCTGCGGGAGTATAACACCTATGTTTGACGCTATTAATCTTTGCAAATCTCTGGTGCAGATTCAGGCTGCCTGAACTCACACCACATCTCAACTAACTTGGGAAAACCATGATGCCAAAACTGAACTGCCATATATAGGGCTGTACAACCCATCACAATTGGAGACAGCGATTCAAGCCACGGGATATGACAACCCAGTCGGGAAAATCCTACAACTAGAGCATCGTCCAGGAGACCAATCAGGAAAGGAAGTAGCTGACGAAACAGACTCGGGAAAGGATCTTCTGAATCCGAACTCATATATATTAAGACTGCGATATCTTGCGATAAGGCATAAAATAAACAGAATGCCCACCTAACCATTTAATATTAGCACACCAGCGACAAACCTGCACTAAAGAGAATCTTAAGTGGAACCTCAGTCATTTGAGTCGGCAGTTCCCACAGCTGCTAGTTGACCCGCTCTACCCTCAACCTCGCTTTCTTCCAATCAGCTCTAACCGCATTGCATCGCCTGTAATCTGGCTCTGCTACTACTCCTCGGCGCTCCAGTCGGCTAATGACTGACAGAATATCTGGTGACGGGAGAAAACAAGTTACTACCACATCGCCCATACGGGAAATTCTCAGAATTAGTGGTTCCAAGACTTCATCCAGTAGTTCGGGTTTTTGAAAGACTAGCAGATAGTCAGTCAACACAACGCTAGCATTAGCCTCTATCCTTGAGTGCCAAATCCGCGCCGATGGAAAAGCCAACAACAGCGGGACTGTTTCTGGAATCCGTGCCACAAATTCATTAGAATTGGGGTTGCCACAGTACAACAGATGTCGCCCATCGAGTTTCCACCATTTTCCAGGGGTATCTTCTTCCAAGTGTAATAACTGTGGAATGGCAGAGGATTGTACTGCTTGGGAAAGTAAGTGCTTGGGTGCTGGTGTTTGTGGCTCTACCTGTAACTGAGGATGAAGCGCTACGATTTCCAACGGTTTTGCTGCTGATTGTGGGAGTGATTTCGGCTGAGAATACGCTGCTGAAACTAACTCTGGTTCAGGTTTGGTTTGTATTTTGGTTGGAAGAATAGCGTACTTCTGCTTAAGTGCTTTAGCTGTCTTGTGGGTAATCATTTCCCCAGCTTCGGCACGAGCGATAGCTTCGGCTCGAACGGCAGCGGGAGTGGAAGGAGCTGCGAGTTCGTAGAGGGCAGAGGGAGCAAAGTTATCAAACTCATAATTCTGACCAAAGGAGCTAGCAACTTGCATGAATCTTGCGGCCGTTGGATAACTCCACTGGAACTCTGCGTTAAGCCAATCCAAAAACTGTCCATGCCTAAGTTTCGCCTTCACCTCAATCAGCCGCTGCCCAATCTTTACGTTGCCCTGAGCCGTTCGCTTCATCAGCCCTCGAATCTCGCCAGTCTGTAACTTGACAAATCGGGATGTATCGGTGTCGAGGGTCGTGTAGTCAAAGTGCGGTCGGGGTTTGTTGGAAGTTGCTTTGGGGGGCATGGGGAGTGCGATCACAATTGTATGTAATTTCGGGGTTTATGGGAATACCTGGGTGGGTAGGGTGTCGCTCATTCAAGAGCCTTCAAAAACTCAAACATGACACTCACCTCCACTGACTGATTAGGCTTTCAATTCAAAGCCGATTGTTGGGAACAATTAGCACGATTTATCAGGCACAGCTTCCCATGTAAAGACATCAAAAACTAGCCCGTTTCACCATCAATTTCTGATGTTTTGAAGTAGGAAAAACGGGGAAAATTTCAACAGGAATTAAACTGTTGTTCTTCCATGCTTAAACAGTCAATCATCGAGCGATGAAAATCAGTTGTGTCTGAAGCTGCATGACTGAACCGCCAGCCGTTTCACCTTTGAACAAAACGGAATCATTTCTACTAGACTTCCAATTGAGCATCATAATAGTATCCGACAAGCGCGTTGAGACAAATGCCTACCGCCCGTTCAGAGGTTGACGCTCAGAGCTTTACTGAGAAAATAATCTAAAACCTTGCATGATTCATCTCCTTATCAATACAATCGCCGCGCCCAGTGGCGATCAGGAGATGAACCTGGGACTCTAAGCCAGAGTCACACCAGGCAGATTCATCGGAGAGATCGCCCCCAGACCACTAGCAGGATGAGGGTCAGGGTCTTGGTCAGACACAGTGGTTTCCTGAGGAGCCGCAACAATGCAACTACTACCAGAAGCCTCCATTTGATTGCTCTCCTTGAAAAATAAAAAAATAATAAGCAAACGTTAATTGATAACGCTTTAACTATCACCTGTAAACCATATCTTAAAAAGCTTTTAATGTCAATCAAATTGATTCAAAAAATCTTTGAGTAATTTTATCGAATACAAGCACAGCATCCATACCCGCAATGGATAATGATGGCAAGCAAAAAATGTGCCTGTTAAGTTGTCGAAGTGAGTTTTACAGTCCTTGCACTGGTAACGCTGGCGATGAGTCTCAATCACCTCATCTTTACCTCACTGAGTCACCGTCGGACTGCTACACTTGAGGCAACACCCCCTCTCTTTCCAGCGAAGAAGGCGTATGGTTTTGTAACATTTTGCATCGTCAAACTAATCATATTGAACGCTTAAATAATACCTTTAGACAGCGAGCTTCTCGACTGGTAAGAGAAAGTCCATCATTGTCTAAAAAGCTCAACGGTCACATTCGGACGATATGGAAGGCTCTGGTAGTAGTAGCCAGACTTTAGTTCAGGTAAGCTTAACGGTTGGAGAACCCCTAGAAGAGGTTTCTCACCGTAGTAAGCTGGCTGTATTGCCAGCAAAAAAGGTACCATCCGTCAGGGTCAGCTTCTTGGTTGGTGCGCCTGACCAGCTGCTCCATCAAGCTTGATGCCCCTTGGAAATGCCCAGAGGTTTGTCCCCATGTCGTTGCAGTCCATGGTTCGCGCAGTAATGATTTGTCATTAAGAAATACTTCCATATAGATGTTTGATATGCAACTGCACTATAGTTATGACGATCCTGAAATGTTTACATGCACCCCTTTTGCTTGATCACTCTCCCAAAATTGTGTAAAGGAACACGACATATGATGTTCTTCCGTAATTTCTTTCCAAAGCGGTGGCTGAAGTGGGTGATGATGCTGACGCTGGGGGTGATCGCAAGTGGCCTGCTCATATTTGTGACCGTGCCTCTTTTGGGAGTGAATCCCGTGCAGGCGCAAAAACCTTTTACTGGCACACCAGCCGCAAAACCTGCTTATTTGGATCGCTTGATTGCTGCAATCGATCAAGATGGCAATCGCCTGATTACCCTATTCAAAGACATTCACCAAAATCCTGAATTGGCGTTCATGGAAACCCGCACGGCTGCGATTGTGGCGAAAGAACTCAAAGCGCTAGGCTATGAAGTCAAAACAGGCATTGGCAAAACCGGAGTGGTGGGCATTTTGCGCAATGGCGAAGGTTCCAAGGTGATGTACCGGGCTGATATGGATGCGCTGCCAGTGAAAGAGATTACAGGACTCCCTTACGCCAGTACAAAGCGGGTTATGCTAGAAAACGGTGATGATGTGCCCGTGATGCATGCCTGTGGTCATGATTCCCATACTGTTTGGATGTTGGGACTGGCAAAAGCCATGGTGGCGTTCAAATCAGAGTGGAAAGGTACCCTGATTTTAGTGGCGCAACCTGCGGAAGAAGGTATCAGGGGAGCCAAAGCAATGGTCGAGGATGGACTCTACACACGGCATGCTGTGCCGATTCCTGACTATCTGGTGGCTATGCACAGTGCCCCTGGTCCAACTGGGGTTGTCGCCAGTGTAGCAGGAACGCAAATGGCTGGTAGCGACCAGGTTGATGTTGTCTTCAAGGGTGTGGGAGGGCACGGCTCCTCACCCCAACTGGCAAAAGATCCGATTATCATGACTGCTTATGCCATTACGCAGTATCAGTCAATCGTGGCGCGGGGGATCGATCCAAAAGAAGCAGCGGTGATTACAGTTGGTTCAGTCCAGGCGGGGAATGCGGCTAACGTGATTCCGGAGGAATCATTGCTTAGACTCAGTTTGCGCTGGTTCAAGCCAGCAGTCAGGACAACAATGTTCAAGGGGATTCGCTCAATCAATGAGTCCATTGCTCGATCCTATGGACTGTCGGAGGATAAGCTGCCTACCCTGACAGAAAACAGTAGTACTACCCCATTGGTGAACGATAAGGCAGTGATCGATCGCATAAATCCTCAACTAGCGAATCTGGTAGGTCCCAACAAACTGATTGCAGAGGATTTTCCTGGCACCACAGGGTCTGAGGATGTCCATTTGCTCAAGGGCGATAATAAAAATATTCAGCTTGGCTTTGTCTTTGTGGGTACAGCAGAACCTGCCCTATTCGCTAAAGCACGGGCAGAAGGCAAAATAGTTCCTTTCTCTAACCATAACCCTGACTTTCAAGTAGATCTTAATGCTATTCCTTTTGGCACTAAGGTGGCATCAGTGATGTCAATGGGATTGTTGCACAATTAGTCAAGACCCAGAGGTAGCAGTGCGATGTAGCAAGTCGAGTGTTAGGAGCGATCCTTTGCCACTACAATCAGTTGATCGCCTTGGGCAAAGGTAATCCTTGCCGATTTGTTCGGATTGAGCTGCATCCCAAACTCCTTACTTGCGTCTTCTAGCTCTGTTTGCACACAGTAGCCTAGCACCAAATGACCGCATCTTTTCGCAGATTCGATCACCGTGTAGAAGTTGACAGGACTCCCCAACACTACATAATCCTCTGCGGGTTTGAGCTGTATATGATTGCCTTCGGGATCGGTCAATCCTAACAAAGTTGGCAGTCGATCTTTGTTTTCCGACATCTGGGCGAGGACAAGACTCATCAGTTGGTTGCTGACAATTACATCATCTACTCGCGCTACTTTCGCCAGGTTCCGGTTACTTTCTTGCATGAGTTCGGTGACAATGGGAAACTTGTGTCCCGATCGCTCACTGATGTCTCGCAAGTGCAACAGGACGATTAGGGTTTGCGCGTCTGCCGCTTCTGCCGATAGCCTATCGAAAGGACAGAGAACGACGACATGATCGTAGGAAGGGATGTCCAATTCATCTAATACGGCCCGATCCTGGATATTGCTAACCCGAAACTCAACGGTAAGATTCTTTAACTCCTTGCAGCGGCGGACAATTTCGGCTTCGGGTTCTAGATTTAAACCAATCAGCAGGACGCTTGAGCCAGTCGCCATGTACTGCTCCAGTCGAGTGATTGTATCCGGTGCGTCCCCGT
>JAFASY010000163.1 GCA_019244235.1 Chroococcidiopsidaceae cyanobacterium CP_BM_ER_R8_30 | reverse complement strand
ATGTGAGATTTACATACAGCGTTACAATTGTTGCAATTAATATCCTTGGGATTTATAAAGCTTATAAACAGATGACTCTTCGAGGCTTTCCGATATCTGTGCGATAGTCGGCATGACGGATTCTTTCTTGCTTGAGCCCATAAGTTCTTTGCACTTGGGCGTGAGTCGGGGTTTGTGCTTTCAGAGACTGCCACTTGTCCCAAGGTGTCTGATTAATAGAGCCATGCTTTCTGTGTCGATTGTAGTCATCTTGCCACTGTTGCAGTTGCTGACACAGGTTAGCAGCTTTGAGGTCGACTAAGTCGTAAAACTCTTCGAGGTCCGTCCTCTGGGAGCGCTCGACTTTGCCATTGAGATGTGGAGAACGAGGCTTAGTAGGGCGATATTTAATCTTTAATTCCATTAAACGGTACTGGACTTTATGAGCCATAAATTCTTCTCCTCGGTCGGTCTGAATCCTTGGAATTGGCAACGGAAATTCAGCCACAACTTGGTCGAGGAAATTTAGGGTACTGGTCGCCTGCTTGTTGGGATACAGTTTGACGACTTTCAGGCGCGTGCAATCATCAATCTTCTGTGTACTGATAAAGCTTAGGAGCAATTTTTACCGACATCCATCTGGACTCGCTCCCCTGGAATATCTTTTTGATAGCGTCGAATACCCTTTCTCGTTCGTCTCGTTTTTTTGAGCGGTTTGACTTGAGCTTGGGTTAAGATTTTATGCATGGTTGCCGTAGACAGAGACAAACCGTACAATCGCTTTAATTCATTTTGTAACCGTCTCGCCCCCAACTTCTTCGTTTGCCTTAAGTCTAAAATCCACTGTTTTTGTTGAGCCAACACCTTTTTCGGCTCACAGGTTTTCGGACCGCGGCTTTGGTCAACTAATCCCTCTAAGCCGAATTCTTCACGGGCGACGTACCCATTTCCTTAAAGTCGGGCGAGAAATGCCACAGCGACGACATACCTGACCAGCATTTTGGGTTTGCTGATACATCTGAACCCAACCCAGACGCATCTTGACTTTTTGTGCCAATTCCATGCTTGTTCTCCTGAGCTCTAACTGGCTTAGCTCACGAAAGTTTGACAACCTTTCATCTCAAAGAGAACTTTACCATTGAAATCATCTTGGTGATTCACACATTAGTCGGTTGAAACCGACTTAGGCTGTTAGCCTTTGACTTAAGTCAAAGGCGGGATGGAAAGAGCGCACTCACCGCTGGCTTTTTTAAAGATGTGGGTAATGACAAGCGTTAGACGGATGGGGAATTCCGCGACATTTCGTTGACTTACGGGGTTCAGCCGCGATGCTCAATGGCTCTGTTGTGGGTTTATCAGCTATTCCAGATCGGAAGCTCACTCAGGAGTGGTCACGGTACTTCTATGAAGGCACAGCCATTTACAGTTATGTTGACGGGATTATTTATCCGAATGCACATAATGGCGAAGAGGCTGTTGCTCTTTACGAACGGGCAAAAAACGGGCTATCCTGTTCGACTACAGATGTGATGCTACTGAAGCATCGATTATTGCGCACAGACCTCAGACGGATTGCACAAAAGAATGGCCTGATTGTGGCTGACTATTAGGCTAATTTCCAAACATCTGTAAATTATGTAGGCTAGCGTAAAGTCCTCCTTGCTGTAGCAGTTCCTCGTGATTACCTGACTCTATGAGTTGACCCCGCTTCAGCACGAAGATCCGATCCACATTACGGATGGTAGAGAGTCTGTGAGCAATGACAATTGCTGTACGTCCCGTTAAAAGTTGGTCAAGAGCGTTCTGGACTAAAGCTTCTGTACTTACATCTAAGCTAGCCGTTGCCTCATCTAGTACCAGAATTTGTGGCTTCCGAATGGCGGCACGGGCAAAGGCTAATAGTTGCTTCTGACCACTGGAAAGATTCGTTCCCCGTTCCCGTAATTCGGTGTCATAACCCTGGGGCAAGCTTTCAATAAATTCGGCAACATTGGTCTGTTTGGCTGCTCTTTGAATTTCATCTAGGGAGTAGCTATCCCCTAAAGCGATGTTGCTCTTGACGTCTCCAGCAAACAGAAAACCCTCTTGGAGAATGACGCCCACATGCCGTCGCAGTTCAGATTGACGCATGTCTCGGATATCGATCCCATCAATCAAAATCCGCCCTCGACTGGGCTCATAAAGTCGGCACAAAAGCCGGATGATAGAACTTTTACCAGCACCTGTAGGACCAACCAAGGCAACTTTCTCACCAGGACGAATGGTGAAATCTAAGTCTTTAATCACATAATCGTCGTCTTTGTAGGCGAACCAGACATGTTCAAACCGAATTTCTCCCTTGAAAGCGTGAGCAGGGGTTTCTTCCCAAAAACTCGCATTACGCAGGGATAAGGTGTCGGCAGTGGAAAGCATACTCTTTACTGCTTGTGGATCGCGGATCTCAATTGGTTCGCTCAAGATATCGTTGATCCGCTCGACAGCAGTGAAACCAGCTTGAATCGTGGTGAATTTTTCAGCAAATTGCCGTATGGGATCGAACAAGCGCTGAGCAAACAAAATGAAAGCGACCAGGGCACCAAGAGATAAATATTTGTGTAGAACCAATAAGCTGCCTAACCACAGGACGCCAGCGATCGCAACCAGCGCAATCCATTCTAATGTGGCGGAAACAGCCGAGTCGTACAAGATGGTTGCGTCCACCTCTCGAACATAGCGCTGGTTAATGGAGCGAAACATCTCGACGTTAAATCGCTCGCGTCGGAACAGTTGAACGACACCAATCCCAGTAATGTTTTCTTGCAGAGTTGAGTTGAGGATAGAGAGTTCTTCCCTAGCTCTGTAGTTAGCCTTCCGATACTGTTGCTGGAAGTAAACGATCAGCCCCGCCATTGGAAATATCATTAACACCAGCATCAAAGCGAGTTGCCACTGCTGTAAAAACATAGCCACGGCGATCGCCACCACCGACAACAGATCGCTAACAATACCAATCGCCCCGGTGGTAAAGACATCGCCTAGTGCTTCTACATCGCTAGTGAGGCGGGTGATCAATTTTCCTATCGGTGTTCGGTCAAAAAAGCGCACTGCTAGCAAGGTGACGTGGTCGAATAAGTCATCGCGAATGTCGGCGGTGATAAGTTGCCCTACCTTCTGAACCAAATACCCTTGAACTCCTACAAATGCCAGTCGGATTACCACCGTTAGCAGTAATAAGCCTTCCAGTATATTTAACGCTTCTAAGGTGGAGCGACCTTGGAGGAAGTTGTATATATTTGGCTCATGGCGAAGTACGGAGATCGCCTGACCAATAAGTAGGGGCTGGATTGCTCCAGCTACTACCAACGGCACAAGCAACACCATTGAAAGCGCTAGTAGTTTACTGTGACGACGACCATAAGGTACCAGCCTTAAGAATAATCGCCAGTCGTTTACACGAGGACGCTGCTTGACCAAAGGCTGTGTCAGAGGTGATAAGCTAGTCATCTAAAGTCTAGACAGTAATTTATGCAACAAAAAAGGCACGCCTTCTAAATGTAGCGAGCGCTGCCTTAGAATGTCACGACACCAGAGATTGAAGTAGCTCAACTCCAACTCTGACCGAGAAAACGTTGGCGCAAGCCCCTGACTTCTAGTCATGGGGAAAGCCAACTGGCGCGACTTCAGTCGCCAGTAACAAATCTTAACAGTGATATACAGGTAGGTATCATATACTATCTGTATGAAGCGTGAATTTAAATCAAACTCAAACATAGTCTACTCTTGCAAGTATCACATCGTCTGGTGCCCCAAGTACAGGAGGAAAGTTTTGATTCAGGGGGTTGAAATCAGACTGAAGGAAATCTTGCAGGAGGTAGCTACAGAGTTTGAGGCAGAGATTCTAGAGATGGAGGTGATGAGCGAACACGTACATATATTAGTAGAGGTAGACCCTCAATTTGGGGTAGCTAAGCTTGTCCGATACATGAAAGGGAGGTCTTCTCGTCTGCTGCGACAAGAGTTTCCTTGGCTAAAGAAACGATTACCTACCCTGTGGACAAATAGCTATTTTGTAAGTACTGTTGGTGGCGCTCCCTTGGCTGCTATTAAGCAATATATAGAGAATCAGAAGCATGTCTAATTTGTATAAAACCGTTCGTTTAGACATAGAAAAAACACCACTCCTAGACAAGTTAGCTAGGGCTTCTGGGGAACTCTACTCAAGAATTCTAGTTAGCTACTGGCGCGTCTTGAGAAAGAAAGGGATTTTCCTGTCTAACTACTCAATGCAACGGTGGCATATCAGTTCAGACCTTCATGCTCATACTTGTGATGCAATTGCTGATAACTTCTACGCCTCAATACGAAGTGCTAACCAGAGGAAGAAAGCCGGAGACACCCAGGCTAAATATCCTCGTCGTCGCAAGTATTTCTATAAAATCACATGGAAGTCAGCAGCGATTAGGCTAAAAGACGGAAAGCTAGTACTTGCCAATGGTAGGGGGAATAAACCGCTGATTTTTGATTGGCAGTGGGATCAGCCAAAGCAAGTAGAAATTGGGTGGAAACAGAGCGGTGGTTATCAGTTGAGAGCCACATATCCCGTCGCGGCAACAAATGCTCCTGTTGGGAATTTGATTGCTGCTGTAGATTTGGGAGAGTTGCGCTCAGCTACTACCCATGATGGACAAGAAACTGTGATCTACAATGGGAGGTTAATCAAGTCTAAAGTTGCTTACCGCAACAAGATTACAGCTCAAATTCAGGAACGTATTTCAAAGACAAAGAGAGGTTCTAATCGACGCAAGAAATTGGTGAGAGCAAAGTCGAGAATAGTTGCTAAAATCAACCATCAAATCAAAGATATTCTGCACAAGCAGACTCAGCACATTGTTTCCACCCTACATAAGAAAGGGGTGCAAACGTTAGTTATTGGTGATATTCGGGATATTAGAAAGTCCATGGATTATGGCAAGGAAATGAACCAAAGGCTGCACAGTTGGTCGTTTGGTAAATTTCGTGAATTGCTTAGCTACAAAGCAAAAATTTTGGGTATGCAAGTTGTCTTGCAGAACGAGAAAGATACTACTAAGACCTGTCCTGGATGTGGAAAAAAACATAAGCCAAAGGGCAGACTCTACAAGTGTCGTTCCTGTGGCTTTAAGTTCGACCGCGATGGTGTCGGTGCCATAAATATTCGGTCGAAGTATCTGGGATGCTTAGGTGTCCCAGTAGTAGGAGTTATGGCGACTCCCGTTGGAGTGAGGTACCGCCCTCATCTCCAATGTAGCTCAATGTCCCGCCGCTTCCCGGTCGGGCAGTGAGAATCCCCGGCATTTATGCCTGGGGAGAACGTCAAA
>JAFASY010000192.1 GCA_019244235.1 Chroococcidiopsidaceae cyanobacterium CP_BM_ER_R8_30 | reverse complement strand
TGGCTGGCCTCAAAGAGCTGGGAGAAATTTTGGCCCAAAATCGGTTGGAAGACTGGTAATAATTGGACACGCTACCCTGACGGATTTACCTGGAACCTCACTGCTCCAAGAGGACACCTCCCCCTCTCCAATCAGTTACGTGGAGTTAGGGTAATTGCTTCGTTGCTATCTCACCCTGCTTGGAGTCAAGAAGGCAGAAGGGAAACCACCTTTTAAAAGATGGGATTGGAATAAGGCGCAGCTGCTTCGATGTGATCTTAAACTGCGACACTGCGGCACCCTGCCGCAGTGTAAGATCGATATTTTTTTCCTTCTGCCCTCAGCATAGCTGCCTTCCTTCGAAAAGACTGAGGAAATTGCAATTTTCGGTCAAAATTCGGGCATCTTATACTTAACAGATAACCCTGAGATAATCGTTAAATGCAATACATATTCTTCACAGATCGAGGTGGGGACAGTAATGCTAGAGCCTGATAACAAACTGTTTAACCAGTCGGATGGTTTGACTGCATCAGTACAGGAACAGCAACGTCTCAAAGCAATAGCAGAACTCGGCTTACTAGAGGCAGAGACAATCCCAGTTTTTGAGGAAGCCACTCAGACCGCTGCTCATTTTTTAGAGGTTCCAATCTGTATCTTGGGATTTGTAGATCAAAGCTGCATCCGGGTCAGATCAGCTGTAGGTTTATCACGACTTGGACTTATGAATCCAATTGCGCGAGAGCGCCAGATGCCTCGCCATGATTCCTTATCTACCCATGTGATTGAGAAACAGCAGGTTTTGGCAATTAGTGATACCTCTAGCGATTCCGAGATAGCTCAAAGCAGTGTATTAGTCGAGCAATATGGCATTCGTGCCTACTTAGGAGCGCCGCTATTTGACGCCGTCGGGCATTGCTTAGGAGTCATTACTGTCATGAACCTGTCGCCGCGCACCTTTACTGCCCGGGATATTCAGTTCTTGGAACTCATGGCTCGCTGGAGCATGAGTGAATTCGAGCGGAACCAACTGTTGAAAGAGCGAGAAAGCAAGAGACTTGTTGGTACTGACTATCCGAGTCAATCTTCTAGACGGCTCAAGGCTTCGCCGGAGATAGCTCCGGCGACTCAAGAGCGCAAGCTCAATTCCTCTGAGCACTCTGACTCAGGAACGGATCTACTGGCGATCAATCAGGTCAAACTGGAAATTCTGACGCAATTGACTCACGATCTGCGGACACCTCTGACAACCATTTTAGGGATGGCTAATGTTGTAGGTCGCGAAATTTATGGTCCCTTGACAAGCAAGCAAAAAGAATATTTAGAGATTATCCAAACTAGCGGTAAGCATTTGCTCTCTTTGGTCAATGAAATTTCCGAACTAGGCTCACTAGATACCAGCTTGAGCGTACTCAATCCAGCGGCTGTGGAAATTGAAATGTTATGTCAACAAGCGATCAACTCTCTAGAAGAGGCAGTTAATCGGCGAGAGCAAGAAATTCGCTTGTTGGTGGAAGCAGGACGGAGCCGCATCTGGTTTTTGGATAGAGATAAAGTTAAGCAACTGCTGTATCACCTTGTCTTTAGCGTAATTCACTCATCTCCTCATCACAGCGTCATTCGTATTCATGTATCTTATAAGAGTGCTAAATTAAACCTTGCGGTTTCAGTTTCCCATCCATGGTTGGGCGATGGTTTGATTGAAGTTGACCCAAAACAGAGTCAGCTACAAGCCTCAGCTAACTCCATATACCCAGAGACAGTGTCCTACAGCTCCTACCCACAATACTCAGAGCCGTCAGCGTCACCTGTAGCAGATGTTCAGTCTTTGAGAGTAGGTCTTTCAAGTTCAGGGACTCTGCCTGGTTTTACCGTCGATACTGCCGAACCTCCTAACCTCCGTTCCTGCGAAAGTCTACACCTATTGCTTAGCTACTATATGGCGCAGCTGCATGGTGGACAAATCTCCATTCAAGGCACACCAGAGTCAGGGTATCGATACATTGTCAGCTTGCCAGAGCTGGAGGTAAAGGATGAAGCGTGAAGGATGAACGACTATTTTGGGATGCAAGTTTCATACATTAGTACGAATTTATCAAATTTTGCTTTATGCTTACTAGGTCTGAATCTTTGTAAATCGTCATTGGCACGCAGTTCAACCAGCGTCTAAAACCCAAAATGCTATCAGTCTGGCAAGCGTTAACTCTATCTCATGTGTCGTTTTCTCAATGGCAAGACGCTAGCTATATCCATCGTTTACTAGTAGGGCGACTGCGCTCTTGGCGACAAAGCAGTTGGCTCTTCCAGTGGGCAGATTTGCTAGCAGCTTTGTTAATCGGTCTAGTGTTATCTCTAACGCCTTTCGTATCCCGTGGACTTTTACTAGTATTACTGGTAGCTAGCGCTAGCTTTTGGGCAATGCTCACTCTAGCAGATGCGACCGAGCCAAAGAAAACGACTCCAATCTATTTGCTCATTCTGCTTTATTGGGGAATTGCTACAGTCTCAACGGCTTTATCGCCAGTGAAGCTAGCAGCATTGAATGGTTGGCTGGAGCTGACGCTCTACCTACTATTATTTGCGCTTGGCACGCGAGTGTTGCGATCGCCTCGCCTTCGCTCCTGGCTAATCGTACTCTATCTTCATGTCGCGCTCGTTATCAGTGTCTACGGGCTACAGCAAGGCTACTTTGGAGCATCCGCCCTTGCCACTTGGGTCGATCCAGAATCTCCCATGTCTCATTTGGTGAGGGTTTATAGTTATCTGGGTAATCCTAATCTGTTAGCCGGGTATCTGTTGAGCGCTATAGCCTTAAGTTTAGTGGCAGTATTTGCTTGGTCAGGCTGGCTTCCGAAAGCTCTCGCGCTAACAATGTTTGTTGTCAATACCGACTGCCTGTTTCTCACTTACAGTCGAGGTGGCTGGATCGGATTCGCAGCTATGCTCGTTGTTTTGTTGGTATTGCTGGGATATTGGTTAAGTCCACAACTGCCGCCTATTTGGCGAAGATGGTCACGACCTCTACTTCTGAGTAGTTTGATTATAGTGTTCTTACTAGCAGCAATATCTGTTGTATTTGTGAAACCAGTACAAGAGAGATTCTTAAGCATATTTGCTGGTCGAGGAGATAGTAGCAATAATTTTCGGATCAATGTTTGGACCGCTGTGGTGCAGATGATTCACGAGCGCCCACTTTTCGGTATAGGACCAGGGCATAATGCCTTCAACAAAATCTACCCCATCTACCAGGTCCCTCGTTTTAGTGCCTTGAGTGCCTATTCCATCCTACTGGAAGTGGCAGTAGAGACTGGATTGATTGGCTTAGCTAGCTTTGTCTGGCTGCTGATTGTGACGTTTAATCAGGCAGTGCAACAACTCGTGCGCTCGCGGCAATTAGGTCATCAGGATGGATTGTGGCTGATTGGTGCGATCGCTGCTTTGGTAGGGACGTTGGCTCACGGTACAGTCGATACTGTTTGGTATCGGCCTGAAATTAACACTGTCTGGTGGTTGCTGGTAGCCTTGATTGCCAGTTATGGCACTAATAGTTTTTCATTGCCCGTTGGATATCACGCTGATCTTGACGTCGCCTAATATCTTCACGTTTATCGTGTAGTTTTTTACCTTTACCAAGCGCTATACTCACTTTAACTAAGCCGCGCTTGAGATACATTTTCAAGGGCACTAGGGTTAAGCCTTGCTGCTCTACTCTACCAATTAGCTTACGGATTTCCTGTCGATGCAACAGTAGCTTGCGAGTCCGACGGGGCTCATGGTTAAAGTATTCGCCACTGCCAGTATAGGGAGAAATATGAACGTTGATTAACCAAGCCTCTCCATTACGAATTAACGCATATCCATCTTGAAGGTTGACCCTGCCAGCTCGAATTGATTTCACCTCCGTTCCAGTTAACTGAATTCCGGCTTCATAAGTTTCTAGAATTTCATAGAGGTAACGGGCCTGACGATTATCACTAACAACTTTATAACCTTCGCTCTTTTCACTCATTTATATTCGTTCTAACGGCAGGTGTGCCTATAGCCTAAAATTATCTAGTGTAGCATATCTCTTTGTTCCTGACGAACTCTGTATGAGTTCTCTCCAGGAGCTTTATTGTCTTTGCCCTGTCTTCCCTCTCTATTAGAGATCCTGTCCTAGTATGAGAGATATGATCGCTCTGCCTATTCTGCACTATCAGTGCAGGTTATTGGGGAATTTATCAGTAAATGTTAGCTTTTTATCATCCATGCCCTTGACAATACTTATTGTTGATGACGATTTGGGAACTCGTCTGTCTATCAGCGATTATCTTGAAATGGCTAGCTACTCAGTCCTAACGGCTGTTGATGGTCAAGAGGCGTTGTCTATGGTTGAGGCTTATCACCCGCACTTAATGGTGACAGATATTGTCATGCCACGGATGAATGGCTATGAACTAGTGCGTCGCGTTCGACAACATCCAGCATTCCGCTTGTTACCAGTCATTTTTTTAACAGCTCGCAACAAGACTGAGGAACGGATTCAAGGTTACCAATCTGGTGCCGATCTCTATTTGCCTAAGCCGTTTGAACTTAAAGAGTTAGGAGCAGCGATTCGCAACCTTCTAGAGCGAGCACAGATCATTCAGTCTGAGTCCCGTTTGTACTACGAAGAGAGCTTACGTAACAATTCAGTCTCCTCAACAGTTGACAGTGAAAAGCTGAATCTACCATTTCCCCTGACGCAGCGAGAACAACAGGTTTTATTACTGCTGACTCATGGTCTTTCTAATGCTGCTATTGGAATTCAACTGCACCTCAGTCCTCGAACAGTGGAAAAGTATGTTAGCAGCTTGTTAAGAAAAACTCAAACCAACAATCGGGCAGAACTCGTTGGTTTTGCTATGAAGCATCGCTTGGTGTGAGCTGATTGCTCATAATATGCTTCAGCAACCCTTCACAGGCATCGAGTAATAGATCGATAACTTGTGTGAAGCCCTTCATACCACTGTAGTAGGGGTCAGGGACTTCCTTAAGGGTATGCCGAGAACAGAAGTCACACATCAAACGCACCTTATCCCGATATTGTCCAGGCGGAGCTAGAGTCAGAATATCGCGGTGATTTTCCCGATCCATCGCCAGAATCAGGTCAAATTCAAAGTCTTGCTTACGAAACTGACGAGCTTGACCGCGCAATTCTATTCCTAGTATCTCTGCCGCCGCTAGCGACATCCTATAGTCAGGAGGGCTACCAATATGATATCCAGCTGTGCCAGCAGAATCGCAGATGATTCGATCGCACAGGTTTGCCTGCATTAGCAGATCATTCATGATGTTCTCTGCCGCAGGTGAGCGGCAGATGTTACCGAGGCAAACAAATAAAAGCTTGTAGGTCATGCGATTAAAATCACATTCCAGGTAGCTCAAGCCCACTAGTCAGTTCTTCCATCCGCTCGCGCATTGTAGCTGTAGATTTGTTGTATGCGTCTTTCATTGCAGCTGTGACTAAATCAGAAAGCACTTCTGCTCCTTCGTTGATGGCATCTGCCGAGATTTCCACTCGTCGGGGTTCTTGATTACCGCTCAGGATGACCTTAACTAAACCACCGCCTGACTCGCCTGGAATCTCCATTTGCTCCAGTTCTTCCTGAAGCTTCTTTGCGCCTTCTTGAACCTGCTGCGCCTTTTTAAAGGCTTCGGCTAGTTCTTTCATTTTTCCTATGCCGAAGCCAAATCCCTGTCCTTTTGTCATATCCAGTTGACCACGTGTGAGTTGGTTGAAAGACCAAATGCCCCAGCTTGAGATTTGGGTATCTCGATTATATACCTGTTACAAAAACTCTCCCAAGAATTTGACTTCTGGCTCTAGCCAAACAGACCAGCACTTTTCTACTTGTTGCTGGATATAGAGAATGAGCCGGAATATATCGCTAGCTGTTGCCCCACCACAATTAAGGATAAAGTTGGCATGGCGCTGAGCCACCTGCGCTGCACCGATTTGATATCCTTTGAGACCTGTTTGTTCAATTAACCAACCAGCAGTGTAGGGTTGGGGATTTCGGAAGACACTACCACAGCTAGGCAAGTGATAGGGCTGGGTTGTTTGGCGTTGCTCTAGGTGTTGTGCTGTTGTTGCCTTGACCTGAGCGGGATCTGCACTAAGTTGCAGTCGGAAAGTTGCTTGGGTAACTAGATACTGATTTCCTTGCAACATAGAAGTGCGATAGCTGTAGCCGAGTTGTTGTGGGGTAAAGGTTTCTAAACTACCAGTAGGTGAAAGCACGCTGGTCTCTACTAATATCTTGGCCACGCAATTACTGTGGGCACCAGCATTCATAACAACAGCACCACCAACTGTGCCAGGGATACCGACAGCCCACTCTAATCCTTGCCACCCCAATGCAGCTGCTTGCCAAGCCAGACGAGGTAGGTGTTCGCCTGCCCCTGCTCTCAACTCTCCAGTCTCTGGGTTGAACTGGGTAGAGCGGAGGTGGCGGGTACTAATGACTAAGCCGGAAATGCCGCGATCACTTACCAACAAGTTAGAACCTGCCCCTAGCATGGTCACTTCTAGCCCCAACCTCCGAGCCCACTCTAGGCTTGCTTGTAAACCTGTTAAGTTTCGGGGAGCGACATACCATTGTGCTGGTCCCCCTACCCGAAAAGAAGTCAGCGTTGATAGAGGAACTTGGGACTTTATTTCGCAGTTAACAGTACCTTGTAAGTCGATCATCTTCCGTTCTGCCCATCTCTGATGCTGATTTTACGCATGACGTCTGGAATGATCTTATTCAAATCTCCAGCCCCTAGAAACAGGGCTATATCTCCCGGACGTAGTGTTTGGATAAGGAACTGAGAGACTGAGTCTAAAGTTGGCTGATAAGTCACATTTGGGTGGTAAGTGGCAATCATCTCTGCCACTTCTTGACCGCTAACCTGGCCTAAATTAGGTTCGCCAGCGCTATAAATCTGATTGATAATAACAAGATCGGCATTGTCGAAAGATTGGGCAAAGTCTGGTAAAAAAGCTAGTGTCCGACTGTAGCGATGGGGTTGGAAGATGGCAACAATTCGAGAGCGTGACCTTGCTTGTAAGCGAGCTGCAGCGAGTGTAGCGCGAACTTCACTAGGATGATGAGCATAGTCATCAATAAATAGGATGTCATTGACTTCGCCTCTAAGTTCAAAGCGACGGCGGGCACCTTCAAAGGTTGCAAGACTTTTGGCAATGACAGGAAAGTCTAGACCTAAAAGACGACCAACAGCCACTGCTGCTAGTGCATTACTCAGGTTATGCTTTCCTAGTAAGGGCAAATTCAACAAGCCTAAAACTTCTCCCCGTTCCCAAATCTGAGCTGTGGTGCCATCTGCATCGTAAGTGACTCTAGTCACGGTATAGTCAGCTCCCGTTTCTGGCAGCAGACTGTAGCTCACTGTTGGGTTAAGGCGTTCAGCAACTGTAGCATCATCAATACAGCCAACTAGAGTCTGACAGCGCTGAGCAAAAACTTGGAAGGTCGTAATGACTTCATCTAATGTCTTATAGTGGTCGGGATGATCGAGTTCAATATTAGTGACAACCCCAATCTGAGCAGAGAGGTTAACTAAGGAGCCATCAGATTCATCTGCCTCAGCTACAAGATACTGACTTTGTCCTAGCCGCGCATTGCCTCCCCAGGCATTAACCTCTCCTCCCACGATAATTGTTGGATCAAGATCCGCCTGAAGTAGGAGATACCCAATCATGCTGCTGGTTGTGGTCTTGCCATGGGTTCCTGCTACAGCAATACCGTAGTAATCCTGAATTAAAGCAGCTAGTAATTCAGAGCGATGAAAAATCGGACAGCCTAAACTGAGCGCAGCTTTGTACTCTAAATTGGCTGGATTAATTGCTGTCGAACAGACAACTTGGGGCAAGTCATGTACTTTGAGCTGCAAAGGGCGCGCTGCCGGAGGTAGCTCCGGCAGGACGTCAAGCTGCAAAGGGCGCGCTGCCGGAGCCGCCTCCGGTAGAACGTCAAGCTTGGACAGGGAAGCTGCCGGAGCTGACAAAGCTGCCAGAGCCGACTCTGGCAAAACGTCAAGTTGCTCGACCAACAGTTGACTAACTGGCAAGTCTCGTTCGGTTTCAGTTCCTGCCGTGGCACTAGCATGCAGCGTCACCCCAGCAGCAACAGTCGTTGCTGGTTTTGCCAAAGACCGAAACAGCTCAAGATTACTTGCATCTTGTTTGCCAAAAATATATGCACCGCTAGCTTCTAATCGCTGGGTGATATGACCTAAACGAACATCCGAACCAGATACTGGCAGTTTACGCTGTGCTAGAACGTAGGCAAGGGCTGACATGCCAATACCGCCAATGCCAATAAAATGAAAAGGCCTACCGCTAAAATCAATAGAATTTAGCATTATTGCTCCTTACACACCACACCACACAGAACAAATATCACGCAATATCATATCAGGAATGAATATTTACGGGTATTGTCTTGTGGTGTATTTCTCACGATTAATTTCCAACGTATTTCAGAATTGGGATGGGCTTGGATTTGTAGATTTAGTTTTATTTTTATACTTAAATTAGGCATGTTTTGCTTTCTACACCTAAATTCATCGTTATCTAGAATTTAACTGGAAGCACAGAAAGACAGGGCATACTGTAGTTGATGCGTAAAATTGCAATTTTGGGCGGTACATTCGACCCTGTTCATTGGGGACATCTTTTAATGGCACAGATGGCTCTCAATCAAACTGATATAGAGCAAGTTATTTGGGTACCAACTGGCTGTCCGCCCCACAAACTAGCGACAAAATTTGAATACCGCTCAGAAATGGTACAAGAGGCGATCTCTGACCACCCAGCTTTCATCATTTCGCCATTAGCTAAAAATGATTCTGGTCCGACTTATGCTATCAAGACCCTGATCGACCTCCAGGCTTTTTATCCAAATACCTATTGGTACTGGATTGTTGGTCTTGACACCTTTCAAACTTTGCCCCACTGGTACCGACGGTGGGAGATGGCGCTGATGTGTGATTGGTTGGTGGGGCCCAGGGGG
>JAFASY010000165.1 GCA_019244235.1 Chroococcidiopsidaceae cyanobacterium CP_BM_ER_R8_30 | reverse complement strand
AGGCAGGGCATTATGAGCAATGGCATTACGGACAGCCCTGGCTGCTGCAACCGTCGGCTCCTGCCCGTGTTGATCGACTCCCATACCCATCTCTATAATTAAGCGCTTACGAGCCACAAATTACCTCTAAATACCAAGACTTGCTCTAATTTGCTGCACAATCGCCTCTGGTGGCTGGGTAATATCTACAGTAAGCGCTTCTTGAGGCTCTTCCAAAGTGTCAAACTGACTTTGGAGCATGTCCACCTTCATGTAGTGATGAGGACGATGTTCTAGTCGCTGCTTAATTAGCTCAAAGGAACCCTTGAGGTAAACTAGCCGCACGCGTTCCTTGTCTCGCAGGAGCATCTGACGATAAGCCTCTTTCAGAGCAGAACAAGTCAGCACCATGTTCTGCTCTTCTTGCAGACAGCGATCGATTGCGCTTTGCATTGCTTGTAGCCACGGCATCCGGTCTGCATCATTCAGAGGAATACCGTGACTCATCTTTTCGATATTGGCTTTAGGATGGAACTCATCAGCGTCCCTGAATTCCCAACCCAGCGATTGCGCTAAAAGTTCTCCTACAGTCGTCTTGCCGGAACCAGAAACCCCTATAACCAAAATAATCATTAAGCCAGGTACTCGCGTGGATCGGTGATATAGCCAGTGAGTGCCGAAGCAGCCGCAGTGCAGGGCGAAGCCAAATAGATCTGCGCTGTTTTTTCACCCATACGACCAGGAAAATTACGGTTAGTTGTGGATACACAAACCTCAGGTTCATTCATCCGCCCAAAGGTATCTTTGGGACCACCTAGACAAGCTGCACAGGATGGCGCAGCTGGTTCGATACAGCCTGCACCTAAGAAAATCTCTGATAGTGTTTGACCATCATACTTTTGGGTAAAGAGGTCTTCGTAAACTTTTTGCGTAGCTGGTACTAAGTATGTCGGAACTTTAACTCTACGCCCTTTAAGAATGCGAGCAGCGTGGATAAAATCTTCAGTCTTACCCCCTGTACAGGAGCCGATGTAAACTCGGTCAACCTTGACATCCTGACACTCCCGTGCTAAAGCGCGATTATCTGGAGAATGGGGCTTGGCGACAACTGGCTCTAGCTCTGAAACATCATAGCAGCGATCACTATAAAACTGGGCATCAGCGTCGGTATAGACTGCCTCAAAGGGTTTACTGGTCCGGGCACGGACATATTCAAATGTGGTTGCATCTGGAGCAACGACGCCATTCTTCCCCCCAGCCTCGATTGCCATATTGCAGAGCGTCATCCGCTCTTCCATTGTCAGCTGCTCAATCGTTTCTCCGGCAAATTCCATGGTTCGATATGTGGCACCAGCAACCCCAATATCCCCAATAATTTGTAGAATCAAATCCTTTGCCAACAGGTAATCTGGCATCTTCCCATTCAAGACAAACCGCATAGTCGCTGGAACTTTGATCAGCAACTTGCCAGTGCCCATAATGAATCCAGCATCGGTATTTCCAATCCCAGTTGCGAACTGACCGAATGCACCAGCGTTGCAGGTGTGGGAATCGGTACCAAACAAAACTTCTCCCGGACGAGTATGGCCTTCTTGGGCTAGGGCAATGTGGCAAACGCCTTTGTAGTCTGGGTTCGCTTTAAAATTACCACGGTCGGTAATATCGTAAAAATATTTAATTCCTTGCTCTTGAGCAAACTCGCGCAGGATATCAACGTTACGGTTGGCGCGTTCATCAGCAGTAAAGATATAGTGATCTGGAATCAAGACGATCTTTTCGGGGTCCCAAACCTTGGCATTAGCTCCAAACTCCCGCTTGAAAACGCCAATAGTGCCGGGACCACACACATCATGGGTCATCAGTAGGTCAACCTCAACCCAGATATTCTCCCCCGGCTCCACAACAGACCTACCAGCAGCTCTAGCCAAGATTTTTTCTGTGAGGGTCATGCCCATAGCGATGCGTTCCTTATTGTAAGACGGACTATTCTGTCACGGTAATCGGCGCTGCTACTGACCTTGTGCTTGAACAATACGCCAACTATTCTATGCGTTTAGCCATTGTATCAATAGTTAAGGAGAGTCATCAAAAGCTGAGGTTGAAGAGATTTTAAAAAACAGTACCTTAGAATTAGTAGTAAGGAAAACATAAACGGTAACTTGCTTTAATCAAAATGCTGCCAGGGCAGCTGATGCACTGCATGTCCATGCATATGAGCAAGAGTCCACCAGTGACAAAAATCTTGAGGGAAATGTCATGAATAACATCCAAAAGTATCGCTTTGTCTGTACCTTAACCTTTGGTGATATCTATGGTCAAATCATCGTTTGGCTCATCACCATTACCATAAGTCTAGCTTCGGCAATGGCATTAATGGGCGCTAGACGTCCGTACTACGCCTTGGCTACCGTAGGACTCATCATCGTGCTGTCACTGCCTTTCTTACTCTTCGCCTTCGTCACCACATTACTCAATCATATCGAGCTTACTTCAGTTGATGCGGCTACTAAGACAGAACCCATACCTGGCAACGTATCCAATCAACAGCCTGTACAAGCAACGAGCTGAGGGAGAGAAGAGAGCTGGGGAAGCAGCTCCCCCAGCTCTCTTCTGCCTCCCCTGTCCTCTTTTACGTCAAGATAGAGCAAGAGAAATTATTAAGTATAAGTTGATTGATGTTAGAACACGATGTCATTATTGTCGGGGGGGGATTGGCTGGGTGCAGGGCTGCGGTGGAGATGGCGAGAATTGACCCTAACCTGGATGTGGCAGTAGTTGCCAAAACTCATCCAATCCGCTCTCACTCAGTTGCGGCTCAAGGTGGGATTGCAGCTACGCTGAAAAATGTGGATTCAACTGACACCTGGGAAGCCCATGCATTTGATACAGTTAAGGGCTCAGACTATTTAGCAGATCAGGATGCGGTAGAAATCCTCGCTCGTGAAGCTCCTGACGTGGTTATCGATCTAGAACACATGGGTGTCTTGTTCTCCCGACTGTCAGACGGGCGTATTGCGCAGCGGGCTTTTGGTGGACATTCCCACAATCGTACTTGCTATGCAGCAGATAAAACTGGTCATGCAATTCTGCACGAATTGGTTAACAATCTGCGGCGGTATGGCATCCGCATTTACGAGGAGTGGTATGTCATGCGTCTGATTTTGTCAGACGGTCAGGCTAAGGGCATTGTCATGTACCACATTCTAGATGGGCAGATAGAGGTGGTACGAGCTAAGGCAGTTATGTTTGCCACTGGTGGCTATGGTCGAGTTTATAACACCACATCTAACGATTACGCCTCAACGGGTGATGGTTTGGCAATGGCAGCGATCGCTGGAGTCCCGCTAGAGGATATGGAGTTTGTCCAATTTCACCCGACAGGGCTGTACCCGGTAGGGGTGCTGATTTCTGAAGCAGTGCGCGGTGAGGGAGCATATCTCGTCAACAGTGAGGGCGAGCGTTTCATGGCTCACTATGCTCCTAGCAGGATGGAGTTGGCTCCACGCGATATCACTTCTCGCGCGATCGCTCGTGAAATTCAAGGTGATCGCGGTATTTACCCTAATGGCCACCCAGGTGGTCCTTTTGTCCATCTTGATTTGCGACATATGGGTCAAGAAAAAATCATGAGTCGGATTCCCTTCTGCTGGGAGGAAGCTCATCGGTTGGTAGGCATTGATGCTGTGCATCAACCCATTCCAGTACGACCCACAGTGCACTATTCTATGGGTGGAATTCCCGTCAATACTGATGGTCAGGTACGCAGTGGTCCTGATAGATTGATTGAGGGTTTCTTTGCGGCTGGAGAATCAGCCTGCGTCTCAGTGCATGGAGCCAATCGACTAGGAAGTAATTCTTTATTAGAGTGTGTAGTTTATGGACGTAGGACCGGAGCGGCGATAGCGCAATTTGTACAAAATCGGAAATTACCAACAGTAGATGAGGAATGGCACATTCGTGAAGCTCAACTCCAAGTTCAAATGCTGCTGCAGCAGTCGGGGCAGCGCCGAATCGCTCAAGTCCGTCAGGCATTTCAAGACAGCATGACTAAGCATTGTGGGGTCTTCCGCACTGACGAATCAATGCGTCAGGGGTTGCAAGAGCTGCAACAGTTACAGCAGCAGTATGCTGAAATTTATTTGGATGATAAAGGGAGTTGCTGGAATACGGAACTCGTTGAAGCTCTGGAGTTGCAGAGCCTGATGGTTGTTGGGCAAATCATTCTGACATCAGCCTGCAATCGCTTAGAAAGCCGAGGTGCTCATTATCGGGAAGATTATCCCCAGCGAGATGATGGCAATTTCCTTAAGCATACAATGGCATATTATTCACTTGCTGGGCTTGATATTCAGTATCGACCTGTAACGCTGACTATGTTTGAGCCACAAGAACGGAAATATTGAACCAAACAGGTGTTAAAGTCAGCCGTAGCAAGTCTGTTACTAATTTTGGTGGCACTAGGCGATCAAACGTTCTATGTTGCTGCTATGTTGGCTACGCGCTACTCGCGATGGCTGATATATGTGGGAGCAACTGCTGCTTTGTTATTAACAACTGTCCTAGCTGTCATAGTCGGCAAAGCCGTGTCTGTGGTACCTCAGTTCGAAGTCATTCATAACGCTGAAATTGCTCTGTTTATTGGCTGTGGCGTCAGATTACTATACCAGGCTGCGAGGATGCCAGCAAACGTCCCTGATGCTATCGTCAAGCAGGCAGTCGATGTGGTCAGAGAAACTGAGTTGGTGTCTAAACCACACCGTCTAGAGATTATTCTCAAAGCCTTTTGGCTCACCTTTACATCAGGGTGGGGTAACCTGTCCCAAGTTGGCACTTTTGCTTTAGCAATCTCCTATAACCAGGTGGGAGTGGCAATTGGTGCTATCTTGGGGCATGGGTTTTCTACAGTGATCGCTGTTGTCGCAGGGTGGAATTTAGCACGATGCATTCCCAGGCGAACGCTCACTTTTGCCAGAGGACTTCTGTTTCTCTGCTTTGGTATTGCTGTTTTGATGCAGGGTGAGTGAAGACAGGGAAAAACTATCCTACTTTTCGTCTGTAGACGTGCTATTTCCCTGTACCTTTGGTTCAGCTACAGGTGGTTTCTCAGGCTTGGGAGGAATCTCGGCTACGGGTTTCTCAGGTGTTGTAGAGGAATTTTCAGCTACAGGCTTCTCTGCTGCTAAGTGCTTAATTTCCTCTTTGTACTGCTCTGGTGCTATGGTAGCAGCACTTTCAAATAGAGATTTAGCTTGTTCGGTCTTACCCTCTTGCCTCAGTACCACCGCCTTTGCCAACACTGGGCGAAAATCCTGTTTATTCTGCTCAATCATCCGATCGTAGATGGTGATCGCTTGGTCATCATGTTTCTGAGTGACATAGACCTGAGCTAGCAGCAACTGTACCGCCGCCACATCCACTGTGGCAGGCTGAGTTTTGTCTTGCTGTTTGGCTGTTTTTAGAGTATCCTGCAACAGGTTAACTGCTTCCTCCGAGCGGTTTTGCTGGAGCAGCAAACTAACTGCCCCTCGTAAAGCCCCCATATCTCCCGGCTTGGTTGCCAACATTGAGCGGTAAACCTGGATAGCCCCATCCGGATCGCCATCAAACTGCTTAAGTTGTGCTAACAGCAACTTGTATTCCATCCGATCCGGATTCAAAGCGACTAGCTTCTCCATTGGAGCGATCGCCCCTTTGATTTCCTGAAGTTGGATTCGCGCTTGCACAAGACCTTGTAGCGCCGTCTGATTCTCAGGTTCCCGTTGCAAAACCAGTTCATAACCCCGTGCTTTGTCTGCCAGGTTTGTTTTTGCTGTGGTATTAACAGTGGGTGGCAACGTTTGATGCCTATACGAAGCATTCAGTAAAGGAGCCATAGAGAATCCTACAAAGCCAACGACTGCCAGGATCAACACGATACTAATTAACCAGCGATTGCGTGACTGAGACACAAAACTGCCCTCAACTCTATTGCCATTATCAATGAGAGAGCGAGAAAGTTGGAACTTTACAGATATGCTATGCTGCGCACACACTAGACTATAAAAATGGGGTTAAGCTACGCTGGCGTACTGGCAACTATGACGGCAATGCAATAGCAAACCGTTCAAACTAGTGAGTAGCAACAATTGCACAAATCCCGCGCAGGCTATGTCTCCGCCGCAAGGAGTTTTTATGAATTCCTCTGTCAATCCATCTTCCGAATTGTCTAATCTTACCTCTTCCGATCAGGTTCAAACAGATGAACTAGCAGGCTCGAATCGGCTACAACCGATTCCCCCCCCTAGTGAACCACTGCAGTATCGGGCTATCGGCTTAGTTCGCGGTCGCTTTGTAGCGACCGCTGAACAATTCACTCAAGGCACGCTCTTAGCATCTGACGGGACAGAAATCAATACTGTCCTCTTGGGTCGAATTATGAGTTTAGTCAAGAATCATCTGGATTTAGAACAAGAACATCTTTGGGTTGTCTATCCGCGTAGCGGACAGCAAGACGGCAACTTACACCTACAGATCGTTGGGGTTTGGGAGCCAGAGAGACTGAGTAGACAAATGCCAGCCACAACAAGACCATCAACAGCAGAGCAAATAGCAGCAAGCAGCACAGAAATAGAAGATGGTTATTTTTCTGTCCGTGGCGAGGTCATCTATCAGTCTGCTTCAGAGGGACACTTTGTGGTCAAGATTAGACAGGCTCCTCGTAAAGAATCAGAATCACCTAAATATTTCAAATTAAAAATTCAGGGCGATCTTGCAATCAAAGCTGTAGGTAAATTTTGGGATTTGCAAGTAAAACGGCAAGCTGACACATTAGTGTTACAAGCAGGCGTGCCCATTGCCGCTCTGCCATCAAAGCCAAGGCTGAAGAAAAATAAGCCGCGCCCAACCGGACATACTAGTCCTATACGCAACTTAGACACGCCACGCCCAGTCCGTCAAGCAGGCGATGCCATGTCGGTAAAACGACCCATACCCAAGCCAGCTAGTAGCAGCCGCCCTACTCCTAAACCAATAAAACGTCAGAAACCACCCCAATAAGACATCTAGTCCAGCGTCATCTGCGCTCCCCACCGATCCTGGGGGAGAAAAGATCGATCCATTGGGATTGGGGCAACTGGCTCAGTGAGTGTAAAGGTTCCTGCCTCAATCCACTGTTTTAACTCTAAGGCTACTTGCCGAGATAAGAACAAACTGGCAAGGGGCGCAACTCGCACTGATTTGCCGTCGATCGCAATTCGCCCAGATTTCAGTTGAGCATAGCTCACCAGTCCAAAAGTAGGACGGACGCGACGGGGGATAGAAAAATCTACCACTGGTGCAACTAAATCTTGGTCCTGCACAGCGCATCTGGCAATAACCTCCTCATGCAATACAGGCATAGCTACACCTACGCCTAACATTAAGGAAGGTCCGTAACTTTTAAAGTAACAGCCTCGTACCCAACGAGGATTCATCTGTTTAGCGTCACCTATGAGAGCTAATGTAGCGGCTGGACCAACTGGTGTGCGATTAGGAAGGCGCTTTTGTAATGGAAAGTGCTGGGTGCCTTCCCAGGCTACATAACCAATACCTCCACCTAAGAAAATTCGAGTGCCAACACCGAGCAGTTGTAAGTCTGGGTCATTGAGGAGAGGAGAGATAGCACCAGGATTTGAGTAAACAGCGTTTCCTAGCCGGGGTTGCAGGGGACCTAGATAGGTGAAGAGCGGACGATCGCCACCATTAACTCCTACAATGAAATTTTGATACAGATTACGAGGGTTAAATAAGTAAAACTGGTTAATTGTTTCGCGAGTGATAATAGTTTCAAATGAAGGTCTAGGATAGCAATCTGTTACCTGTCCAATAGCCCTCAACTGCACTGGTTTATTGGCAATCAAGTCTTCTATGACGTGACCGCCGCCTCGTTCTCGACCTTCCTCCCCGTCTAAAGCTTCAACTGCTCCTGTTGCCCCCAAGTACAGATCCACTGCTCCAAACCCTGCATACGCGGGAATGCCATCTAGCCAGCACCGACGAATTTTAATTGGAGGATCGGTTTGTCCTAAATTGATAATGGCACCAGAAGACTCCATCGGCTCGAAAGTACCAGTGGTAATGACATCAACTTCCTTAGCAATCCGGGTAACACCTGCTGTTAGCACCCTTGCTTTTAATTCTTCAACTGTCCATACCACGGCACAGCGACGGTTGATTTTGTCATTTATTTCGGTAACGGTTCGCATGGAAGCAGCACTATTGGCTTGAACAATTGCCGCTGTAGAGCCCGTTTAAGCACTAGACAGCACTTCATCAATCTAGCTGTCGAGTCATTAAGATGCGCCATAACAGAACAGACGCCAAGATCAAAGTCGGCACAGTTACAATTACAAGTATGTTAAGCGGGGTTGTCGCTATAGATACTGTAGGACCAAAGTACTTGATCGCAGCAGATAGACCAGTTGAAATAATGAGTACCTTAAGTACAAATCCAACCTGATTCAGGCTCATCAAGCTATCTTTGATTCCCTAGCTGGCTTCACATAGTTTAACATCATGGTGATACCATTGCGCTTGGACTTCTGAAATTCACAATCCACGTGACTCCAATGCTTAACCCAGCGTTATGTGCTCACGCCTCTGAATGGAATAACTCTAACCACTATTGGCTGCTGCTGAAGTCACTGCTGGTTTCCTGGCTCTCGTCGCCACCATTAGTAACCCTGCCGCTTGCGTGTATGATCGTTTTGCCTTGGATGACTAAACGAATACCCTGGCGACGACAAGTGAGTGGTCTAGGAACAGTTTTATTACTAATTTACTTCCTTGCCCAATTACCACCAACAACTTCTTTGGCAATTCAAGGACTGGTTGAGTTTCTACCAGCAGATTCCGGTGCAACTGCAGATGCAATTGTCGTTTTGGGGCGCGGAGAACAATTTAGCAACAACCGGGTTGAAGTTGCAGCTGAGCTTTGGAAAGAGCATCGGGCAAAGATGATTTTTGCCAGTGGAATAGGAGATGCACCTCAGATACTTCAGCTCTTAAGAGATCAGGGTATTCCTAATCGAGTGCTAGCAGGCGAAGACTGTTCTCGAACCACTGAAGAAAACGCCTACTTTACAGCAGCCGACCTCAAACCACAGGGAGTCAAGAAAATCTTGCTAGTCACCGATCCGCCCCATATGTTGCGGGCGCTGCTAACCTACCGTGGCTATGGGTTTAATGTCATTCCTCATCCAAGTCCACTGCCATCTAATCTAGCTCCAATGAAAGAAGCCTTGATAGTTTTCTATGAATATGCGGGTTTAGTTAGCTATGGATTACAGGGGCGGTTTCTTCCTCAGAGTTCATCTAAAGTAAAAGCTGCTCAGCTTGATTGGAAAATACCCAGCGTTTCCTGAGATATGATTTATCAATGCGCAAAACCCATAAATTTATTTTGAGACAAGTCCCAAAAAATCGTTTCTTCTGCCTCAAACTTTAGGCTCAATTGACGAGAGCAGTTAACCTCACCAATAACTTCGCAAGAGAGATTGCGATTATGAAACTCCTTTCTGACTGCTGCTATATTTTCGGGACGAACACTGAGCAAAAATCCATAGCTGGGAAAAAATAGCAGCCATTCTTCTATAGGGACACCAAGAGGGCGAGGGATGGCTTCAAGTTTGAGAACAGCGCCACATCTGGAGGTTTCTAAGAACATCAGTAAAGTTCCAATGATGCCACCCATGCTAATATCCTTCCCGGCATCACATAAACTAGACTCTGCTAGTTGAGGCAAAATGGCTAAATCACCACGCAACCGGGCTGGCTCAACCTCTGTACTGGCATTCCAGAAAGGATATTTGGGGTGCGCTACACCCCGGAGATCGATTGCCAACAGCAGCATATCTCCTGGTAAGGCATTAAAACTTGTGAGTAAATGAGTGGCTCGTCCTAAAATTGCGACTGAAAGCGCGTTGTAGGGACTGCGGCAATTCGTATGACCGCCCACAATCGGTACACCATACGTCTTAGATGCCGCTACAATACCTGCCCACAAAGGCTGCATTGCTGCATTAGATGTTCCCCAGAGAGCATCAACTATAGCAATTGGGTAACCACCCATAGCATAAATGTCACTGACATTAACCAGTACTGAACACCAGCCTGCAAACCATGGTTCAGTTTCTACTAGTAAGGGCCACATCCCTTCAGCTGCTAAGAGCAGGTAACCATCTTGTTCAGGGATAGCGGCACAATCGTCCCCCAACAAGACATCAGCATTGAAAAGATCCGGCGCTACCGCTTGAATGTCCTGCTTCTGAATTACACCCATAGACCGGCGTAACCGCTCTGCCAGCTCAATCAGTTCCACTATCGATTTTGGATTAAGAAATTCCTACTTGTTACTAATCATTACTGAGTCAAACGATTAACCAACACTTTTCCGGCAAACTTGGGTAAAGCAAGCATTCGCCGCCAGCGCCAAGGTTCTTGATAGAGCCGATACAGCCATTCTAGATGGTTATCCGCTAGCCAAGCTGGTGCCCTGGTTTTGACTCCAGCCCAAACGTCAAAGCTGCCGCCAATACCCATCCAGGTAGATTGAGGACATAGAGAGCGGTGTTGAGCAATCCACAACTCTTGACGTGGTACTCCTAGTCCAACCAAGATCAGCCGAGGCTGGAGTTTCACCAGAGTCTGCTGTAGCTGTTCTTCTTCGTCTGGGCAGATGTAGCCGTGCTGAGTGCCAGCTATGTTTATGGCTGGAACCCGTTGTTGCCAAACTTCCGCCGCCCTCTGTGCTACTCCCTGGGCACCTCCATAGAAGAACACCGACCAAGATGCCCCTAGCTGCCGCGAACTTTGCAAAAGTTTCTCTGCCAATTCAATCCCAGGACACCGCCGAATCTTTTGACCCCGGAGTAGTAAGTAAAGGACTATACCTGCTCCGTCTGGAATCACTAGTTCTGCCTGACGAATGATGTTGGCTAAAGTATGGTGATGCTCACACAACATCGTCATCTCAGCATTTAGGGTCACTATATGGGTGCCAATCCCTTGATGCAGTCGTGGTCGCAGCCATTTGCCATAATCATCCAATAAATGAACTGGTAGCCCCAGTACAGAAAATGGTTGAGGCTCTACCACTATCTCTTGCACTGCTTCACACCAAACTCATCACGCACGCTAGTTTATCAAATAGAACTTACCAAATGAGGAGCAAGTCTTAAAGCGGTGATTCCCTAGCTCCTAGCTCCTCGCTACTCACCGCCCCTTTGAAATCATGTTTCAAGCAACTCGCCGCCGTCTTGCCCTCTGGTACACTGTAGTTACGGCAGTCTTACTACTACTGTTTGCCAGTGGAGTCTATCTATACGTCCGCAGTACTCTAATCGAACGTATTGACGACACCCTTAACCATGTAGTGGAAGTCGTAGAGCGATCACTGCTGACTGATCCCGCCCACTCGTTAGAAGCCAGCTTTCAAAATAACGTAGAGGTCGAAGACGACCATATCGATCTGGAGTGGTTTACTCCCACAGGGGAACTACAGTGGTCAACTCTATCAGAACCGCTAGATATCCCTCTACGTCCCAATCGCACTGGTGAGACGGTACATCTAGCGAATCATACCGACCTTCTGCTACGACAGGTGACGGCAAGAGTGCAAATTGGGCGGCAAGTTTTGGGATATCTGCGCGTCAGTCATCCCTGGTTTGAAGTGACAAAACCAATCCAGCAATTAGTTTTCGATTTGAGCCTAGGAACTGGACTGATGGTACTTTCTGTTGCTCTTTGCGGCTGGTTTCTTTCAGGAAAAGCCATGGAGCCAGTGCGAGAGTCCTATCAACGGCTTAAACAATTTACCGCTGATGCATCTCATGAACTCAGAAGTCCGATCGCCCTGATTCAGACCAATGTGCAGGTTGCGCTTACAGAACCTGAACCGGAACTACAATTGCATAGGCAACAGTTAAAAGTTATCGAACGTTTAACCCAGCGATTAGGTCGCCTAGTCGACGACTTGCTGTTTTTAGCGCGGCAAGATAGTGGCATTATCCAGTTTTGCTTTTCACCTTGTCCCTTAGATGCCTTGTTAATGGAAGTGGTTGAAGAACAAAGGTTAGCAGCCGCTGAGAAACACCTTAATCTTTCCCTTAATTTAGTTGAACCCACTAGCTTTGAAACCACTTCAGAACAAATAGACTCTTGGTTCACACTTCAAGGGGACTGGAATCAGCTAGTTCGCCTGTTTACAAATTTAATTAGCAATGCGGTGCAATATACACCTGCTGATGGTCGTGTGCATGTAGAGTTACAACGGATCGCGCTCGGCAAGGGGCAACACCTCAACTCAAACTTTCAGGAGGAAGCAATCTTTAGAGATACTCCTTCTCGTCGTTTACTTCTTACCGCTGGGTTACAGGTTAAGGTGAGTGATACTGGCATTGGCATCCCAGAATCGGCACTGCCGCACCTCTTTGACCGCTTTTATCGAGTTGATCCAGCTCGCACGCATAGCACTACAACTCCAATCATGCCAACACCAACAGGTTCTGGGCTGGGTTTGGCGATCGCGGCTGCTATTACCCTAAACCACCAAGGTCAAATTCAGGTAGATAGCACCCTCAATCAAGGCACAACCTTCACTGTTACTTTACCTGTGGAGACTAGTTCTTAATTTTTGACTGAGGAAAATGTTTCCTGTGATAGATGCATTCGAGTATTCTTTCTCAATAACTTAAATGGCAATGGCTGTGGTTATGGGCTAAAAATTGATCCCTATGCAGTTTCACTAGGCTACTGTTTGAATTTACCCTAGTAGCCTTTTCAAGGTCAAGTCAATCACTGGCAATAATCACAATTGCCATTACAAGCCCACATAAAGAATTAGGGAGAGTTAAATGCCAATTGATTTAAGAGAAGATGTTGCCTACATTATCCTGAAGAAAATCAATGAAAGTGGGCAAGGAATGCATGAAGTTCACTTTAGTGACACCGATTTTGGCAGTCCAAAAGTCACGCAAACTGACCTCCTAGGTCATCTGGATTACATGAATCAAAAGGGGTATATTAAGGCTGAGTTTTCAGGAAATGCCTACGGCAACCAGGAAGATGTTCCCGATGCAGTAAACCCACAAGAAGTTGATTTAAGAATTGCCAATACCTATGGTTCACCAGATGGACCTTTACCTCATAAGATTGCATTTGAGGAGGCAGAGCTAACAGACAAAGGTCGTAAACTTTTAGAGAAGATGGAGGAGAATCCTCCTGCTGCTCTTAGAGAGGGAGCATCAATACCAATTGCGACCAAGGACATGCCATTTTTGGAGAAGGTTTTGCTCAAGAGCGGTCTAGAGGATATCTTTGACGCTAGAGATGTAACTGAGGTTGTGTTCCGCGTTATGCGCGATCTCATGACGACAGAAGCTGCCGATCGAGTTGCAGAAGAATTACACAAACCAGCAGAGGTTACTGAGGACAAAGCGCTGCAAAACGAAATTGCAGACCTTTGGAAGGATACAAATCCTATTGTTGGCTTCCTTAGCCGAGTTCGTCCACCTTGGCAAGGTCCTGGTATCTTTAAAATTGATTCCGATCGCTTTCTATTCCGGGTTAAGAATGAATCTGGAATGGCAAGAACTGGCTACGATGTAGACCGCGAACAGGTAGTTAAAGCTGTGTTTTCTGCAACCAAGGACGAGTTATCTCAAGAACGGATTCAGGAAATTTCTAGTTGGATGCCTGAAGGCAAAGTTAAGCAATTATGGGATGAAGCTTAACCCAACTTGCTCAGTTTCAGGAACAGGACCGTATCATACTTAAGTCAGAAAGCACCGGGGCAAATCGGTGTTTTTTTTTACTTCTACAGTTAGAGGTGTCGCCAATTGATGAATTGTTAGCTTTGTAGTCAACAGTTTAGTCTGAACTAAAAAATAACAGCTACAACAACGGCCTCATTGCCAAAAAGGTAGAAATGAACAAGCAACTTCTGAGCAATTTTCGTAAACAGGCTACCTTAGTTGGGGCACTTGCTGGTAGCCTGGTAATTAGCCTACCGGCAATGGCAATGCCCCGGATGATGAACAATCAGGATCTGGCCCAAGCTGGTTCTGGTACCCCGGCTACCAACCCCCACCCCAGTATTTTCAATGAACCGCCATACAATCGTGCTGGTTCCTCTTCAGAAACCGTGCCTGCCTCGCCTTCAATGAATCAACCTATGCAAGGTGGTGGGATGATGCCCAGCCATTCTAGTGGTCCATCACCCACTTCAATAACCAACCCGAACTTGCCAGCTGATACACCATCACCATACGAACAGCAACAACAACTTGGTCCTGGTGCTTCAACCCCATCCAACAAACCAACAGGAGTAGGGAGAAGCGGGAGTTCTACCCCATCGCCCACTTCAATAACCAACCCGCATTTGCCAGCTGATACACCGTCACCATACGAACAGCAACAGCAGCTTGGTCCTGGCGTTTCCACGCCATCCAACAAACCAACAGGAGTAGGGAGAAGCGGGAGTTCTACCCCACCACCCACTTCAATAACTAACCCAAACTTGCCAGCTGATACACCGTCACCATACGAACAGCAACAACGGCTTGGTCCTGGTGATTCCACAAGACCTAATACACCAACAAAATAGTTAAACAAGGGTCTGTTTCGGCGTTTCTACCTTGGTAGCAGGGTTTTGAGGATTGGATAAGTTAACGCAGCTTTCACTGCCTTTTTTCCAGGGCAGAGGCTGCGTTGACTGCCTTTCGCGGTCAGATTTATAATAGATTGAATTGAATAGCTATAGTCTAGTGTACCCTGACTGTAGATTTAGAATAAGTTAAATCGCGACTCTTTCATCCCCAAAATCCGCTCATGCTCTCAGCAGTTAGTGCGCTTTCAGTTCTGATTCCGTCCTTCACCTTGGGCTCTTTTTTGCCAGGGCTGCCGCTTGATAGCTTGTTCTCAACACAAGGCATCATGGTGATGCTGTTAGCAGCATACGCAGTTGCTATGTGGATGTTTCTCACCAGTGCGCCAAAAGTCTACACGATTATGGTGTCCGATCTGGGTGTGGCGCGGCAACTGTATGAGGGAATGTTGGATTTGCAAGCAGCTGAGGTACCTTTACATTATTACTACAACTACGAACAAACTTTAGGCGCGGCAGGGGTTAATCCGCTTTACATGTCTGCAGCTCCTAGTGTATCTAATACCAAAAGGTTAGCTAGTGACAGCGAAGGTCTTTGGTATCAACTTAAAAAGAATGCCCAGCTACATGTTATCTCTGGGGCGAGTATAGGGGCAAAAAACCAACAGCGCCATGTGTGCTTCGATCGTGAGTGTTTAGAGCAGGTTTTAATGCGTGTGGAGTTGCGCGGCTTGAAGCACAAAGTCCGCAACAGCAAGCCACTGAACTTTTTAGTCAAGGATTTAGAAGGGCGAGTCATTGAGATGGCTGAAGTGTCCAACTGATTTCCTCCCTTACTCCTCTTGCTCGTCTTGATTTCTTTCTGGCTTCAGGAGGGGGAAGGCGATCACATCTCGAATGCTCATGGCATCTGTTAGCAACATAACCAGGCGGTCAATCCCAATACCCTCTCCACCCGTTGGTGGCATGCCGTATTCAAGTGCTGTCAGGAAGTCTTCATCTACACCCTGAGCTTCTAAATCCCCAGCTGCCTTCCGAGCGGCTTGCGCTTCCAAGCGTTGTCTCTGCTCAATTGGATCGGTCAGTTCGGAAAAGCTATTCGCAAGCTCACGCCCAACAATGAATAGCTCAAACCGCTCCACCAGTCCAGGCTTGGAGCGGTGAGGCTTGGCAAGGGGAGAAATTTCAACTGGGTAATCTAAGACAAAGGTAGGCTGGATCAGGGAGGCTTCTACCTTGTGTTCAAAGACTTCGTTGAGTAACTTCCCGATAGAGGTTAGTTCTGCCATATTCTCGACTCCAACCTGACTTGCAACAGCTATAGCGTCCTCAAGGGTATGAATTCGGTTAAAATCTATGCCTGTTGCATCTTGGACTAGCTCATGCATCGTAGCTCGTCGCCAGGGTGGTGTGAGGTTAATGACCTCCCCTTGGTAGGTCACTTGTTGTGTGCCTAGTACTTCTTGGGCAATAGTGGCAATCATATTTTCTGTCAATGCCATCATATCGTGATAGTCGGCATAGGCTTGATATATTTCAATCGTTGTAAATTCGGGATTATGCCTAGTAGAAATCCCTTCATTGCGAAATAGTCGTCCTAGTTCAAAGACCTTTTCAAACCCGCCTACAATCAGCCGCTTGAGATGGAGTTCTGTTGCAATCCGCAGATATAGATCCATCTCCAAAGTATTGTGATAAGTGGTGAAGGGGCGGGCATCAGCTCCTCCAGCTTCGGTTTGAAGAATAGGCGTTTCAATTTCGAGGAAGCCCAAATTTTCTAAGTAGCGGCGAATTCCAGCTATGATCTGAGCTCGGCGGCGAAAGGTTTCCCGCACTTGGGGATTAACAATTAGATCAACATAGCGCTGTCGATAGCGTTTAGCTATGTCCGTGAGCCCGTGCCACTTGTCGGGTAAGGGCAGCAATGATTTAGTTAAAATCGCGTACTGCTGCACGTAAACGGATAGCTCACCCTTCTCTGTCCGTTTAATTTTCCCTCTAACTCCTAGAATGTCGCCTACATCTATCAGATGTTTTAGATGCTCGAAAGCATCAGCATCAATCTCTGCCATACCCGCCTGAATCTGATTCTTGTCCAGGTACAACTGAATCGTGCCAGTTTCGTCTTGCAGAGTAAAAAAGGCGAGTTTACCAAAAACGCGACGGGCGAGGATGCGACCAGCCATTGTCACTTCTACATCAACTTCTGTGCCATTGGGTAAATCAGCAAATTTTTCCTGCAATTGAGCTGCGTGGTGAGTCGATTCCCAATGATAAGCATAGGGATTGAGCCCCAGTTGCTTCAACTGTTCAACTTTTTCTAATCGCGTGGCACGGATTTCTGCTTCGGACATGACTGGTTCTTAGAGAGAGGAGTGACTTGGCAGACTCAACTGGGTCAGTCTTCAATTATAATTCGCTGCTAAAACCCTAGCTAAGTTTAGGCTTCCAATCTACCTACCTCTCCCATAGACATTATGCAGAAGCCCCTGTACAGATTTTAAGTACATAAAAGCACCCGCCCCAACTCGCATCAACATGCATAAAGGGCTTCACGGGCTGATGCGGAACGTCCTGTTACATGAGCGATCACTTTGATTAACTGCTCAAAATCAATGGGTTTCAACAACCAGTGAGCAAATCCGGCTGCTAGCTCTCGATCGCGAGAAGCAGGATTTGCTAATGCCGTGACAGCAATAATGGGAATAGGTTTATTGAAGCGATTGTCGAGATGCCGAATTTGACGTAACAGCGAGTAACCATCTTCACCTGGCAGGGCGATATCGCTCAACAATACGTTGGGTCGAAACTGCACAAATGCTGCTAGCGCTTGATAGACTGTTAAGGTTGCTTGAACTTTGGCTCCTCCTCTCAAAAGTTGCAGTTTCCTGTGGCATGCTCAAGGTAATATAGCAGTCCTATTCTAATTGTGAACAGTATTTTTGTTAACGAACCGCAGAGGCAAGAGAGAACACGGAGGACAGTCTTGAACTCGTTCAGGATTGCTATAGTGTCGGGAGTTAAATAAGTAACGAAACTATGGTTACTAATTCCAGAATCAAAACTCAGTATGAATCTGACTATTATCTCTGGTTAGAAAAAACTGCTGCTCTTCTAAGGGAGGGGAAGTTGTCGGAACTAGACATTCCGAATTTGGTTGAAGAAATAGAAGACATGGGGAAGAGCCAAAAACAGGCGCTTAAAAGCAATCTCAGAATCCTACTCATGCATCTTCTTAAGTACAAATACCAGTGTAGACCAGACAAATATCGCAATAGCTGGAAATACACAATTAGGGAACATCGCAAGAGAATCAGAGAAACTTGCAAAGATAGCCCTAGCCTAAAGCGCTATTTTACTGAAGTCTTTAATGAGTGTTATCAAGATGCCAGGGAGTTAGCAGCGGATGAAACTGGCTTACCTTTGGACACTTTTCCACAGCAATCCCCATTTACTCCAGAACAAGCCCTTGACTCCAATTACTTGCCAGAAGAAGGAATAGTGGGGTGAATGGGGAGTAAGAGTGATAGGCTCCCCAGTGAACTGACAGCTGATAACTATCTGGCTACCGTCAAGCTCGCCTTGCCCTGATTCGGTTTCACCGCTACTGGCATCCGTCAGGTTTTTGTCTAGGGCTACTTCTATCTAACAAGACTTTTAACCTCCCTGTCACCCCGTCAGCTCTTGAATAGCAAAAGTTAAGGACAGGCGACGAAATCTTCGGTGTTGGCGATTGAGGGAGGCTGTTATTTGGAGCCGATGCTAGGGGAGATTAAAGTGATCGCGCCTGTGAAGCCATCAAGGTTGTGGCAGCTTTAATCCGTCCATCAGGATCAAAAAATTCAACTTCTAGCCCAAGTCGTCTCTGTTGATAGACATGGACAACAACCCCTTCCTCATCCCGCCTTAGTCCATGCTCCGGAATATCTACTGTCAAAGCAACTTCATCCAGTTCGTTAATCATGGCGTTTTCTAAAGCTGTGGGTAAGCACTAACGAGTCGTGGAGCAATCGCACCTTCTTCAGCACTCCAAATCGTCTGAATGCAAGGAGATCTTGGTAGGAAGG